>NZ_JBFBCB010000042.1:0-74800 GCF_040682975.1 Streptomyces sp. NPDC051051 | reverse complement strand
GGTCACATTCCGAACCCGGAAGCTAAGCCTCACAGCGCCGATGGTACTGCAGGGGGGACCCTGTGGGAGAGTAGGACGCCGCCGAACAATCTTTCAAAGGGTTGGGCCCTGAACTTCGGTTCGGAGCCCAACCCTTTTTTGTTCTCCGTCACTTGACGTTCACGTCCCGCACCCAGCATCCAGGGCATGGGGACTGCTGCAATGCTCAGGGCCGCAGGTGTCGGAGTCGGTGACGAGGTCGTCGTGCCGGCGTTCGGAAACGTCGAAGTGGCGGAAGCGGTCATCCGGTCCGGCGCGCTTCCCGCCTTCGCCGACGTGGACCCGGTCACCTACTGCCTGGACCCCGTCGCCGTCGAAGCGGCCATAACTCCGCGGACGGCGGCCGTCGTTGCCGTACACCGGTTCGGCCGGCCGGCCGACGTCGGGCGGCTGCGCGAGGTGGGGCAGCGGTACGGACTGCTGGTGCTGGAGCAGGCGGAGCCCGACGCGCCGTACGACGAGGTGGCGCAGCGACGGGAGCGGGCCGCGTATCTCGACGCGCGGTTGCGCGGCGTACGGACACCCGACGGCGGGGACGGGCACACCTATCAGCAGTACGTGGTGCGGGTGCCGGGGAACGGGAGACCCGATCGGGACGCGTTCGCACGGGCCCTGCGGGCCAGGGGAGTTGACTGCCGGGTGCCGGTGAGGACTCCGCTGCACCGGCTGTCCGGCCTCCGGCGTCACGTGTCGTTGCCGCAGACCGAACTGGCTGCCGACGAGACGCTGGCGCTGCCGGTCGACGCCTCGCTGGCGAAGCGGGACATGCAGCGGATCGTGTCCGCGTGCAACGCACTCGGGGGACTGCTTCAACCTGCCTTCTGAGCGAGTTTGGGAACACGGCTCCGTTCGGGGTATGATCTATTCCGTTGCCGCGGGGGAAACCCCGACAAGTGACTGGCCCCCTTAGCTCAGTCGGCAGAGCGTCTCCATGGTAAGGAGAAGGTCAACGGTTCGATTCCGTTAGGGGGCTCCGCAAAAGAAAATCCCCTCGCCCTTCCGGGCGGGGGGATTTTTTCGTTCCCGCTCCTTCCTCACGCCACGCGCATCGCGAGGATGGCCATGTCGTCGGACGGCGCGTCCGAAGCGAAGCGCTCGACCGCGCGCATGATGCGGGCCGCGACCGCGCCCGCCGTCAGACCCGTGCAGGTGGTGAGCACGTCGGCGAGGCCGTCGTCGCCCAGCATGCGGGTGCCCTCACGGCGCTCGGTGACGCCGTCGGTGACACAGAGCAGGACGTCGCCAGGATCGAGGGTGATCGTCTCCTCGTACAGCTCCAGGTCCTCCATGACGCCGAGGAGCGGCTGGGGTTCGGCCGCCGGCTCGACCGTGCCGTCCTGGCGCAGGCGGAGGGGGAGGGGATGACCGGCGCAGACCACCTTCAGCTCCGCGCTGCCGTCGGCCTGCGGGCGCATCTCGCCGTAGAGGAGGGTCAAGAAGCGGCTGCGGGCGCCCTCGTCGAGGATCGCGGAGTTGAGGCGCTCCAGGACCGCCGGGCCGCTGAGGCCCTCCCTGGCCAGCAGGCGGAGGGCGTGGCGGGCGAGGCCGGTCACCGCGGCCGCGTGCGGGCCGGTGCCGCAGACGTCGCCGATGGCGAAGCCGTAGGCCCCGTCGCGGATCGGGAAGAGGTCGTAGAAGTCGCCGCCCACCTCGTTGCCCTCGCCGGCCGCGCGGTAGATGACCTCCACCTCGACGCCGTCGATGTCGGGGAGTTCCGGGGGCAGGAGGCTGCGCTGGAGGGACTGGCTGATCGCCGTGCGCTCGGAGTAGAGGCGGGCGTTGTCTAGGGCGAGGGCCGCCCTGCGGCTGAGGTCCTCGGCCAGCTCCAGGATCTCCTGGCGGAAGTGCTCGTCGGTGGGCTTGCCCAGGGTCAGCATGCCGATGACGCGGTTGCGGGCGACCAGGGGGAGGACGACGGTCTCGCCGCCCACCGCGGAGGCGGTGGCCAGGGTGGGGCCGATGCCCGAGGACATCTGATGGGTCGGTCCGCCGGTCAGACCGAGGCTCCGCATCGAACTGCGCAGGGCCGCGTCGTGCGCCACCTCGCCGGGGGCCGACCAGACGCGGGCGCCCGGGGTGGGTACCGGGTCCGGCGGGGCGATCTTCGAGAGCAGCGACTTGATGCCGTCGATGAGTTCCTCGTCCTCGTGCAGGACGTACGACAGATACGGCTCGGAGGCCTGGTCGGCGATCGTGTAGACCGCGCACCAGGTGGCCAGCGTCGGGACCGTCATCTGCGCCATCAGGGCCAGGGTCTGGTCGCGGTCGAGGGTGCCGGCCAGCAGGTCGGAGGCCTCCACGAGGAAGCTGAGGGAGCCGCGGCGCAGCCGCTCCAGCTCACCCAGGCGGGCCGACTCGACGGCCAGCGCGATGCGGTCCGCGGCGAACTGGAGGCGCAGCGCCTCCTCGTTGGAGTAGCGGCCGGGGCCCTCGGCCGCGACGCCCAGGGAGCCGGTGAGACGGCCCTCGACCTTCAGGGGGACCGTGACGACCGAGCGCATGCCGGTGCCGCTGAGGAGGGGGACCGCGCCGGGGACGGCGAGGAGGTCCTCGTGGACGGCCGGCATGCGGGCGGAGCCGTACCGGCCGGGGCCGGCCTCGACGGGGACGCGGGCGAAGCGCTGGCGGGCGGAGGGCAGGCCCGTGGAGGCGCGGACCTCCAGCTCCGTCTCGTCGTCGGTCGCGAGGAGGAGGAAGGCGGAGTCGCCGTCGAGCATGTCGCGGGCGCGTTCCACCGTGCGCTGGAGGAGGCCGTCGAGGTCGTCGGGGGCGGGAGAGCCGATGAAGACCTCGAACGGGTCCGCGCCCTGGCCGTCCGCGGGGCCGGTGTCGGTGGCGGGAACGCGCGTCGGTGACTGCAGGACGGCACGTTCGTGATCGCGGACGAGGAGGCAGACCGTGGAGGGGTCGCCGCCGGTGTCGCGGACGCGCAGGTGGGAGGCGTAGACCGGGATCACGCGGCCGTCGGCGCCGCGGATGCCGTAGCTGCCCTCCCAGCGGGAGAGCCGGAGGGCCTCGACGATGCCGGTGCTGGTGCCGGGGGTGTGCGGCCAGGCCGCGAGGTCGGTGAGGGGCTTGCCGACGACCTGGTCGGCGGGGTAGCCGAAGAGTTCCTCGGCGTCCTCGTTCCAGGCCGAGATGGCGCCGGTGCGGTCGATCTGGACGACCGCGACGCGCACCCGGCTGTCGGCGAGCGGCAGCAGGTCCGCGGGCAGGACCGGGCCCGCCGAGCGGGTCCCCACCGGGCGGTCGGGCAGGTCGAGCTGGAACCAGACGGTCTTGTGGGTGGGCGTGTACTCGACGCCCCAGCGGGCGGCGATGGCCGCGCACAGCTGGAGGCCGCGACCGCCCTCGCGGTCGGGGCTGCCCATGGTGGCCAGGGAGCCCTGGAGCGGAATCTCTCGTTCGGGGTAGCGGTCGGCGACCTCGATGCGCACGGCGTCCTCGTGGCGCAGGCACAGCAGGTCCGCGTGGGTGCCCGCGTGGACGACCGCGTTCGTCACCAGTTCGCTCGTCAGGACGACGGCGTCGTCGATGATGTCGGCGAAGCCCCAGCCCTGGAGGGTGTCGCGGACGAACCCGCGGGCGGTCGCGACGGATCGCCCGACGGGCTCGAAACTGGCAGCCGCGCGCGCGGTGATCACAGAACTCCTCGGCCGGTCGTCGACGTGCTTGGCGTGTTCCCGGCCGTCCTGCTCGCGTCGCTGCTGGGGCGGAAGCGCGCCCGTCGGCCGGGGGTCCGGGGGCTGTCCCCCCGGGATCAGTCCGGTGGTCATGTGTGCGGCCGCCCCTCCGATGCCCGCTCGTGCTCGTGCCACCGCCCAGACCGGACGAACCGGCGTGGCTGGACAGCCGCATGCAAGGTTACTTACCTTCCCCGTCCCCGCGGATGCCGGTCAGTTGTGTTTCCACCCCAGGGTGTGCGGACGGTGTGCGAAAGCTGCCGAACTGTTATGGCCGGGTTGGGCGGGGGTGAAACACTGGGCAGGCTTCTTGTGAAGGTCCGGCAGACTGGGTGTCTTGTGTGTTCGCCGGGCAGCAGCCTCTTGGGCCTGCCTGATTACATCGGCAGTACGACGGTCGACCCCTCCGGGAGGGACAACGTGGAGTCTGGCGCAGCGACGCGGGGCACGAAGGCGCGCGCGAAAGGCGGACAGACCCTGAGCGGGCAGCGATCACTCCGAGGCGGGACCACGACGGTGGACACCGCGGCCCTGAACCGGCTGCTGGCCGCCCTGGTCTCGATGCGGGAGGGAAACTTCCGCAAGCGGCTCACGGTGCCCGGCGACGGCGTGATGTCGGAGATCGCGGCCGTCTTCAACGAGGTGGCCGACCGTAATCTGCACCTCACGGGCGAGCTGTCGCGCGTACGGCGCATGGTCGGGCGTGAGGGGAAGCTCACCGAACGGCTGGAGACGGGGGCCTGCGAGGGCTCCTGGGCGGCCGCCATCGACAACTCGAACGCGCTGGTCGACGATCTGGTGAGGCCGGTTTCCGAGGTCGGGCGGGTGCTGTCGGCGGTCGCCGAGGGTGACCTGTCGCCACGGATGGAGCTGCGGACGCACACCCCCGAGGGGGCGGGGCATCCGCTGCGCGGGGAGTTCCTGAAGGTTGGGCGGACGGTCAACAACCTGGTCGACCAGTTGTCGACGTTCACCGACGAGGTCACGCGCGTGGCCAGTGAGGTGGGCACCGAGGGCAAGCTGGGCGGGCAGGCCCAGGTGCGCGGCATGTCGGGTTCCTGGAAGGACCTGACGGAGTCCGTCAACACGATGGCCGAGCGGCTGACGGCCCAGGTGCGCGACATCGCGCTGGTGACGACGGCGGTGGCCAAGGGCGACCTGTCGCGGAAGGTCACCGTGCACGTCGAGGGCGAGATGCTGGAGCTGAAGAACACCGTCAACACGATGGTGGACCAGCTGTCGGCGTTCTCGTCCGAGGTGACCCGGGTGGCCCGGGAGGTGGGCACCGAGGGCATCCTGGGCGGCCAGGCGAGGGTGTCCGGCGTCGACGGTGTGTGGAAAGAACTCACCGATTCCGTGAACACCATGGCCGGCAACCTCACGGCCCAGGTGCGCGGGATCGCGGAGGTCACGACGGCGGTCGCCAACGGCGACCTGTCGCGGAAGGTGACGGTGCCGGCGCGCGGTGAGGTCGCGCAGCTCGCCGAGACGATCAACCAGATGACGGAGACGCTGCGGATCTTCGCTGACGAGGTCACGCGCGTCGCCAACGAGGTCGGTGCGGCGGGACAGCTGGGCGGTCAGGCGAACGTGCCGGGGGCGGCCGGGACGTGGAAGGACCTCACCGACTCGGTCAACACCGTGTTCCGCAACCTCACGACGCAGGTGCGGGACATCGCCGCGGTGACGACGGCGGTGGCCAACGGCGACCTGTCGCAGAAGGTCACCGTGGACGTGGCCGGCGAGATGCTGGAGCTGAAGAACACCGTCAACGGGATGGTCGACCAGCTGTCGGCCTTCGGTGCCGAGGTCACGCGTGTGGCGCGCGAGATCGGTGTCGAGGGTGAGCTGGGCGGTCAGGCGCAGGTGTCGGGCGCGGCCGGGACGTGGAAGGACCTGACGGACTCCGTCAACACGGCGTTCCGGAATCTCACCGGACAGGTGAGGAACATCGCCCAGGTGACGACGGCGGTGGCCAACGGCGACCTGTCGCAGAAGGTCACCGTGGACGTGTCCGGTGAGATGGCCCAGCTGAAGAACACCGTGAACACGATGGTGGACCAGCTGTCGTCGTTCGCCGACCAGGTGACGCGGATGGCGCGGGACGTGGGTACGGAGGGCCGGCTCGGCGGGCAGGCCCGCGTGGACGGCGTGTCCGGCACGTGGAAGGAGCTCACCGACTCGGTCAACTCGATGGCGGGGAACCTGACGTCGCAGGTGCGCAACATCGCGCAGGTGACGACGGCCGTGGCTCGGGGCGACCTGTCGCAGAAGATCGACGTCGACGCGCGCGGGGAGATCCTGGAGCTGAAGAACACCATCAACACGATGGTCGACCAGCTCTCGGCGTTCGCCGATCAGGTGACCCGGGTGGCGCGCGAGGTGGGCACCGCCGGGCAGCTCGGCGGGCAGGCGCAGGTGCCGGGCGTCGCCGGTGTGTGGCGGGACCTGACGGACTCGGTGAACGGCATGGCCGGCAACCTCACGGCTCAGGTGCGCAACATCGCGCAGGTCGCCACCGCGGTGGCCCGCGGTGACCTGTCCCAGAAGATCACCGTGGACGCGCGCGGGGAGATCCTGGAGCTGAAGAACACCCTGAACACGATGGTGGACCAGCTGTCGTCGTTCGCCCAGGAGGTCACTCGCGTGGCCCGTGAGGTGGGTACGGAGGGGCAGCTCGGCGGACAGGCCGAGGTGCAGGGGGTCTCCGGCACCTGGAAGGACCTCACCCAGTCCGTGAACTTCATGGCGAACAACCTGACCATCCAGGTGCGTCAGATCGCCGAGGTCACGACCGCGGTCGCCAAGGGCGACCTGTCGAAGAAGATCACCGTCGACGCCAAGGGCGAGATCCTCGAACTCGTCACCACCGTCAACACGATGGTGGACCAGCTCTCGTCGTTCGCCGAGCAGGTGACCCGGGTGGCCCGTGAGGTGGGCACCGAGGGCATCCTGGGCGGCCAGGCGCACGTGCCGGGCGTCACCGGCATCTGGAAGGACCTCAGCGGCAACGTCAACCTGATGGCCAAGAACCTGACCATGCAGGTGCGCAACATCTCCCAGGTCGCGGCGGCCGTCGCCAACGGCGACCTGACGCGGCAGGTGACCATCGAGGCGCGCGGCGAGGTGCAGCAGCTCGCCGACACCTTCAACACCATGGTGAGGACGCTGAGTTCGTTCGCCGAACAGGTCACCAAGGTGGCCCGTGAGGTGGGCACCGACGGCATTCTGGGCGGTCAGGCGCATGTGCCGGGTGTGGCGGGTACGTGGAAGGACCTCACCGACTCGGTGAACGGCATGGCGTCCAACCTGACGGGTCAGGTGCGCAACATCGCCATGGTCACGACGGCCATCGCCAAGGGTGACCTGACGAAGAAGATCGACATCGACGCGCGCGGGGAGATCCTGGAGCTGAAGACGACCATCAACACGATGGTCGACCAGCTGTCCTCGTTCGCCGAGGAGGTCACCCGGGTCGCCCGTGAGGTGGGCACCGAGGGGCAGCTGGGCGGTCAGGCACGCGTGCGTGACGTGGACGGCACCTGGCGCGACCTCACCGAGTCGGTGAACGAGATGGCCGGGAACCTGACCCGGCAGGTGCGGGCCATCGCGCGGGTGGCGACCGCGGTGACGCGTGGCGACCTGAACCTGAAGATCGACGTGGACGCGTCCGGTGAGATCCAGGAGCTCCAGGACTACATCAACAAGATGATCGCCAACCTGCGCGACACCACGATCGCCAACAAGGAGCAGGACTGGCTCAAGGGCAACCTCGCACGCGTGTCCGCGTTGATGCAGGGCCGGCGCGACCTGGAGGACGTGGCCTCGCTGATCATGAGTGAGCTGCCGCCGCTGGTGGCCGCGCAGCACGGCGCGTTCTTCCTGGCGATGCCGACGGCCGACGGCGCGGACGACCACTACGAGCTGCGGATGCTGGGCTCGTACGGCTACTCGATGGGGTCGATGCCGACCTCGTTCCGGCCGGGTGAGGCGCTGGTGGGCACGGCGGCCGAGGAGAAGCGGACGATCCTCGTCTCCAACGCGCCGAGCGGCTATCTGAAGATCTCCTCGGGGCTCGGGGAGGCGCCTCCGGCGCAGGTGATCGTGCTGCCGGTGCTGTTCGAGGGCAAGGTGCTCGGGGTGATCGAGCTGGCCTCCTTCACACCGTTCACGCAGATCCAGAAGGACTTTCTCAACCAGCTCGCCGAGATGATCGCGACCAGCGTCAACACCATCTCCGTCAACACCAAGACGGAGCAGCTGCTGAAGCAGTCGCAGGAGCTGACCGAGCAACTGCGCGAGCGGTCGGCGGAGTTGGAGCAGCGGCAGAAGGCGCTCCAGGCGTCCAACGCCGAACTGGAGGAGAAGGCGGAGCTGTTGGCCCGGCAGAACCGGGACATCGAGGTGAAGAACACCGAGATCGAGGAGGCGCGGCAGGTCCTGGAGGAGCGGGCCGAGCAGCTCGCGGTGTCGATGCGCTACAAGAGCGAGTTCCTCGCCAACATGTCGCACGAGCTGCGTACGCCGCTCAACTCGCTGCTGATCCTGGCCAAGCTGCTCGCCGACAACGCCGAGGGGAACCTCTCGCCGAAGCAGGTCGAGTTCGCCGAGACGATCCACGGGGCCGGATCCGACCTGCTGCAGCTGATCAACGACATCCTCGACCTGTCGAAGGTCGAGGCGGGCAAGATGGACGTCTCCCCGACGCGTATCGCGCTCGTGCAGCTCGTGGACTACGTGGAGGCCACCTTCCGGCCGCTCACCGCAGAGAAGGGCCTGGACCTGTCCGTGCGGGTGTCGCCGGAGCTGCCGGCCACGCTGCACACGGACGAGCAGCGGCTCCTCCAGGTGCTGCGCAACCTGTTGTCCAACGCGGTGAAGTTCACCGACTCCGGCTCGGTGGAGCTGGTCATCCGGCGGGCCGGCACGGACGTCCCGGTGGCGATCCGGGAGCAGTTGCTGGAGGCCGGTTCGCTGGCCGACGCGGACGCGCCGCTGATCGCGTTCTCGGTGACCGACACCGGCATCGGGATCGCGGCCGGCAAGATGCGGGTGATCTTCGAGGCGTTCAAGCAGGCCGACGGCACCACGAGCCGCAAGTACGGCGGCACGGGCCTGGGACTGTCGATCTCGCGGGAGATCGCGCAGCTGCTCGGCGGTGAGATCTACGCCCAGAGCGAGCCGGGGCGCGGCTCGACGTTCACGTTGTACCTGCCGCTGCACCCGAGCGAGCTGCCGCCGCAGGGCTACCAGCAGCTCGTGCCCCAGCTGGAGGCCGGGGACCTGGTGGCGTCCGAGAGCGGGATGCGGGAGCGGTCGGAGCTGTCCGGGCAGCAGATCCAGACGCCGGCCGAGGTGCGGTCGTACCAGGACGCGCAGAACGGTCCGGCGGCGTTGTTCCGGCGCCGGCGCCGTTCGGCGGCCGGGAGCGAGCCGCAGGTCGGGCGGCCCGAGCAGTGGGCGCCCGTGCGGCAGGAGGCGGCGCCGCAGGGGTCCCGGGGCATCCGGTTCGGCGGCGAGAAGGTGCTGATCGTCGACGACGACATCCGTAACGTGTTCGCGCTGACGAGCGTCCTGGAGCAGCACGGGCTGTCGGTGCTGTACGCGGAGAACGGCCGCGAGGGCATCGAGGTCCTGGAACAGCACGAGGACGTGGCGGTCGTCCTGATGGACATCATGATGCCGGAGATGGACGGGTACGCGACGACCACGGCGATCCGTCGGATGCCGCAGTTCTCCGGCCTGCCGATCATCGCGCTCACCGCGAAGGCGATGAAGGGCGACCGGGAGAAGGCGATCGAGTCGGGTGCGTCCGACTACGTCACCAAGCCGGTGGACCCCGACCATCTGCTGGCGGTGATGGAGCAGTGGATGCGCGCCGAGTGAAGGGAACCGTGCGGGAACGTGGGGAGTTGTTGACTCACGGTGTCCGGAAGTGTGTAGAGGGGCGGGATGCGGGGAACCTTCTGGTCTTCCGCCGCGTTCCTGCTACGTGCACAGTGACATCACGGTGACAGGGTGTGGCGACGGTCGGGGTGCGGCTACCATGACCGGCACAAGGAAGGGCGGCGCAAAGGAGTCGTCCCCAGGGGCGGCGCCCGGTGCACTGCCGGGGCGAGGAGGGCGGGCCATGGTGCAGAAGGCCAAGATCCTCCTGGTCGATGACCGGCCGGAGAATCTGCTGGCGCTGGAGGCGATCCTCTCGGCGCTCGATCAGACGCTGGTGCGGGCATCGTCCGGGGAAGAGGCGCTCAAGGCACTGCTGACGGACGACTTCGCGGTCATTCTGCTGGACGTCCAGATGCCGGGAATGGACGGCTTCGAGACGGCCGCGCACATCAAGCGGCGGGAACGGACCCGGGACATCCCGATCATCTTCCTCACGGCGATCAACCACGGCCCGCACCACACCTTCCGCGGATACGCGGCGGGGGCGGTGGACTACATCTCCAAGCCGTTCGACCCGTGGGTGCTGCGCGCGAAGGTCTCCGTGTTCGTCGAGCTGTACATGAAGAACTGCCAGCTGCGGGAGCAGGCGGCCCTGTTGCGGCTCCAGTTGGAGGGCGGCGGAGGCAAGGCGGCGGACGGCGGCGTCAAGGAGTCGGCCGGGCTGCTGGCCGAGCTGTCCGCGCGGCTCGCGGCCGTCGAGGAGCAGGCCGAGGCCCTGTCCAAGCAGCTCGACGACGAGTCGGCGGACGCGGCCGCGGTGGCCACGGCGGCGCATCTGGAGCGCAAACTCACCGGTCTGCGTCGGGCGCTGGACGCGCTGGAGCCCGGCACCGGAAGCGGCCCGCCCTCCGTGACGTCGCAGAACTGAACCGCAACGGGCACGGGCCGTGCCGCAGTTGTGCGTGAGCGGGTGTCAGCCGGGCGAGGGCGCGCGTCAGTTCCGCGTCCCTCCCGGAGCGACACGAACGGGTGAAGCAGCGGTCACACGTGTCCCCTGCCGTCTCCCCCGGTAACCTCATACCATGGCCTCACGTCCCTCCGCAGCCAAGAAGCAGCCCGCCAAGAAGGCGGTCGCTCCCGCGAAGGCTCCGGCGAGGAAGGCCGCCGCCAAGAAGGTCCCGGCGAAGAAGGCCCCCGTCCGGAAAGCCGCGGCCAAGAAGCCCGCGCCCCAACCGGCCCCCAGTCCCACCGGGGGCGTCTACCGGCTCGTCCGCGCCGTCTGGCTGGGCCTGGCGCACGCCGTCGGCGCGGTCTTCCGCGGCATAGGGAGCGGAGCCAGGAACCTCGACCCCGCCCACCGCAAGGACGGCGTCGCGCTGCTGCTGCTCGGCGTCGCGCTGATCGTCGCCGCGGGCACCTGGGCCGATCTGCGCGGTCCGGTCGGCGACCTCGTCGAGATCCTGGTGACCGGCTCCTTCGGCCGGCTCGACCTGCTCGTGCCGATCCTGCTCGCCGTCATCGCCGTACGGTTCATCCGGCACCCGGAGAAACCCGAGGCCAACGGCCGTATCGTGATCGGTCTGTCGGCGCTGCTCATCGGCGTGCTCGGACAGGTCCACATCGCCTGCGGCTCGCCCGCCCGCAGCGTCGGCATGCAGGCGATAAGGGACGCCGGCGGTCTCATCGGCTGGTCCGCCGCGACCCCGCTGACGTACGCCATGGGCGAGGTTCTCGCCGTACCGCTGCTCGTGCTGCTCACCGTCTTCGGGCTGCTGGTGGTCACCGCCACGCCCGTCAACGCCATTCCGCAGCGGCTGCGGCAGCTCGGGGTGCGCCTCGGCGTGCTGCACGAGGCGGCGGCCGAGGAGTACGACGAGTTCGGCGACGACGAGCGGTACGACGAGCAGTGGCGTGAGGCGCTGCCCGCGCGCCCCCGGCGCCGCTCCGGCGCACCGGAGGCGTACGACCCCGAGGGCGCGGAGCAGGAGGCCCTCGGCCGGCGCCGCGGACGGCCCCGGCGCTCGGCCGTGCCGCAGCCCGCGATGGACCGGCAGAGGGACGCCGTCGACATCGCGGCGGCCGCGGCGGCCGATCTCGACGGGGCCGTGCTGCACGGCATGCCGCCCTCCCGGATCGTCGCCGACCTCACCCAGGGCGTGAGCGTCGACGACCGCGAGCCCACCCCGCCGACGCCCGTGCCGGCCCCGGCCGCCCGTCCCCGGCAGGAGAAGCCCAAGGCCGGTGTCGTCCCCGACCTGACCAAGGCCGCTCCCGAGGCCCCCCGCGAGCTGCCGCCGCGTGCCGAGCAGCTCCAGCTGTCCGGCGACATCACCTACGCGCTGCCCTCGCTCGACCTCCTCACGCGCGGCGGTCCCGGCAAGGTGCGCAGCGCGGCCAACGACGCGGTGGTCGCCTCGCTCACCAACGTCTTCTCGGAGTTCAAGGTCGACGCCGCCGTCACCGGCTTCACCCGCGGTCCGACGGTGACGCGCTACGAGGTCGAACTCGGCCCCGCCGTGAAGGTCGAGCGGATCACCGCCCTGACGAAGAACATCGCCTACGCCGTCGCCAGCCCGGACGTGCGGATCATCTCGCCGATCCCGGGCAAGTCGGCGGTCGGCATCGAGATCCCCAACACCGACCGCGAGATGGTCAACCTGGGCGACGTGCTCCGGCTCGCGGAGTCCGCCGAGGACGACGATCCGATGCTGGTCGCCTTCGGCAAGGACGTCGAGGGCGGCTACGTCATGCACTCGCTGGCGAAGATGCCGCACATACTCGTCGCCGGTGCCACCGGTTCCGGCAAGTCGTCGTGCATCAACTGCCTGATCACCTCGGTCATGATGCGGGCGACCCCCGAGGACGTCCGGATGATCCTGGTCGACCCCAAGCGCGTCGAGCTGACCGCCTACGAGGGCATCCCGCACCTGATCACGCCCATCATCACCAACCCGAAGCGGGCCGCCGAGGCACTCCAGTGGGTCGTGCGCGAGATGGACCTGCGCTACGACGACCTGGCCGCGTACGGCTACCGGCACATCGACGACTTCAACCGCGCCGTGCGGGAGGGGACCGTCAAGCCGCCCGAGGGCAGCGAGCGCGAGCTCCAGCCGTACCCCTACCTGCTGGTGATCGTCGACGAGCTGGCCGACCTGATGATGGTCGCGCCGCGGGACGTCGAGGACTCGATCGTGCGGATCACCCAGCTCGCGCGTGCGGCCGGCATCCACCTGGTGCTGGCCACCCAGCGGCCGTCGGTGGACGTCGTGACCGGCCTGATCAAGGCGAACGTGCCGTCGCGGCTCGCGTTCGCCACCTCCTCG
The DNA here is from genome assembly GCF_040682975.1 of Streptomyces sp. NPDC051051. Taxonomy (NCBI): domain Bacteria; kingdom Bacillati; phylum Actinomycetota; class Actinomycetes; order Kitasatosporales; family Streptomycetaceae; genus Streptomyces; species Streptomyces sp. NPDC051051. The sequence goes on along the minus strand of NZ_JBFBCB010000042.1, from coordinate 61,866 downwards.
CTCGCCGACTCGCGGGTCATCCTCGACCAGCCGGGGGCCGAGAAGCTGATCGGCAAGGGTGACGGACTGTTCCTGCCGATGGGCGCGAACAAGCCGACGCGCATGCAGGGCGCCTTCGTCACCGAGGCCGAGGTCGCCCTGATCGTGCAGCACTGCAAGGACCAGATGGCGCCCGTCTTCCGGGACGACGTCACCGTCGGCACCAAGCAGAAGAAGGAGATCGACGAGGACATCGGCGACGACCTGGACCTGCTGTGCCAGGCGGCCGAGCTGGTCGTGTCCACCCAGTTCGGGTCGACCTCGATGCTCCAGCGCAAGCTGCGCGTCGGCTTCGCCAAGGCCGGGCGGCTGATGGACCTGATGGAGTCGCGGAACATCGTCGGCCCGAGCGAGGGATCGAAGGCACGTGACGTTCTGGTGAAACCCGACGAGTTGGACGGAGTGCTCGCCGTGATCCGCGGGGAGTCTGAAGGGTAGGGGTTCCCGCGTGGGGACGGTGGCTGTTCGTGACTCACCCGTTAGGGAGCGGCGGGCAACCGTTTTCCCTCGTCGTACGTCAAGTTGAGCGAGAAACACAGGTACGGTTCCCCCAGGGGAGTCGTACCTGCCCGTCATCGGCGTGTCCGGCCATACCGATGGCGTACAAAGTCCTACCGCCCGGTTGCCCCTCGCTTTCGTACCCCCCCTAGACTGAACCTCCAGCACAGGTGGCTACACGCTCGAAAGGCGCCCCCGTGTCCATCGGCAACTCTCCTGAAGACGAGCGTCCGTTCGAAGACGTTTCCGAGGCAGCCCACCCCTCCATCGGCCGAGCCCTCCAGCAGGCCCGCATCGCGGCCGGGCTCACCGTCGACGACGTCAGTACCGCCACCCGGGTCCGCATCGCCATCGTGCACGCCATCGAAGCGGACGACTTCGCGCCCTGCGGCGGCGACGTCTACGCGCGCGGTCACATCCGGACCCTGGCCAGGGCCGTCCGACTCGACCCCGCCCCGCTGATCGAGCAGTACGACGCCACGCACGGCGGCCGCCCGGCGCCGACCCCGGCGGCACCCATGTTCGAGGCGGAACGCATCCGTCCCGAACGGCGCGGCCCGAACTGGACCGCGGCCATGGTCGCTGCGATCGTCGCCGTGGTCGGGTTCGTCGGGTTCACCGCGTTCAAGGGTGACGACGGCACCACCGACGTCGCCGACGGCACCACCCCGTCGAGCAGCGCGCCCGCCACCCCGACGCCGAAGACCGACAAGCCCGTCGACGAGGAGCCGGAGCCCTCCGACAGCGCCATCGCCGCGGCTCCGCAGGACAAGGTGACCGTCCAGGTCACGGCGACCGACGGCAAGAGCTGGATCTCCGCGAAGGACCACAACGGCCGGCTGCTCTTCGACGGCCTGCTCAAGCAGGGCGAGTCCCAGACCTTCCAGGACGGCGAGAAGGTCAACCTCGTCCTCGGCGACGCCGGCGCGATCCAGCTGTACGTCAACGGCAAGAAGATCGACGACGACTTCCAGCCCGGAGCCGTGGAGCGCCTGACGTACACCAAGGGCGACCCGCAGGCCGGGTGAGGCGGACGGCGTCCGGTGCGCACAGGGGTCGGCGGTGATCGCCGGCCCCTTCGGCGTGCCGCCCGAAGATCGCCAACCCCGTCGACATGGGGTGTCAGCCAGACAAAGTAGTCTTGAGCCCATGCCTGAACGCCGTACCGTCGCACTCGTCACCCTTGGCTGCGCCCGTAACGAGGTGGACTCGGAGGAGCTCGCAGGCCGTTTGGAGGCGGACGGCTGGCAGCTCGTGGAGGACGCCGAGGACGCGGACGTCGCCGTCGTCAACACCTGCGGCTTCGTCGACGCCGCCAAGAAGGACTCCGTCGACGCCCTCCTGGAGGCCAACGACCTCAAGGGCCACGGCAGAACCCAGGCCGTCGTGGCGGTGGGCTGCATGGCCGAGCGCTACGGCAAGGACCTCGCCGAGGCCCTCCCGGAGGCTGACGGCGTCCTCGGCTTCGACGACTACGCCGACATCTCCGACCGCCTCCAGACCATCCTCAACGGCGGCATCCACGCCTCCCACACCCCGCGCGACCGGCGCAAGCTGCTGCCGATCAGCCCCGCGCAGCGGCAGGAGTCGGCCGGCTCGGTGGCCCTTCCCGGGCACGCTCCGGCGGACCTTCCCGACGGGCTCGCGCCGGCCTCCGGACCCCGCGCGCCCCTGCGCCGCAGGCTCGACGGCAACCCGGTCGCCTCGGTCAAGCTCGCCTCCGGCTGCGACCGGCGCTGCTCCTTCTGCGCCATCCCGTCCTTCCGCGGCTCCTTCATCTCCCGCCGCCCCAGCGACGTGCTGAACGAGACGCGGTGGCTGGCCGAGCAGGGCGTCAAGGAGATCATGCTGGTCTCCGAGAACAACACCTCCTACGGCAAGGACCTCGGCGACATCCGGCTCCTGGAGTCGCTGCTGCCCGAGCTGGCGGAGGTCGACGGCCTCGAGCGGGTGCGGGTCAGCTACCTCCAGCCGGCCGAGATGCGGCCCGGTCTGATCGACGTGCTGACCTCCACGCCGAAGGTCGCCCCCTACTTCGACCTGTCCTTCCAGCACTCCGCGCCCGACGTGCTGCGCGCGATGCGCCGCTTCGGCGACACCGACCGCTTCCTCGAACTGCTCGACACCATCCGGAGCAAGGCGCCCGAGGCCGGCGTGCGCTCCAACTTCATCGTCGGCTTCCCCGGCGAGTCCGAGGCCGACCTGGCCGAGCTGGAGCGGTTCCTGAACCACGCGCGCCTGGACGCCATCGGTGTCTTCGGGTACTCCGACGAGGAGGGCACCGAGGCCGCGACGTACGAGAACAAGCTCCACGAGGACGTCGTCGCCGAGCGGCTCGCGCGGATCTCCCGGCTCGCCGAGGAGCTCGTCTCGCAGCGCGCCGAGGAGCGGCTGGGCGAGACCCTGCACGTGCTCGTGGAGTCGGTGGACCCTGCCGACGGCGTGTACGGCCGTGCGGCCCACCAGGCGCCCGAGACGGACGGCCAGGTGCTGCTCACGAGCGGCGAAGGCCTGAGCGTCGGTCGTATGGTCGAGGCGAAGGTGGTCGGTACCGAAGGTGTCGACCTGGTGGCCGAGCCCCTCCAGGGCTCGATCGGGTGTAGTGAGGAGGCGGACAGATGACGGGTGTCCCGGCATCGGCCGCGGGAGGCTCCGGGCGGGCCAAGGGGGCCGCCACGAGCCCCGCCCCCGGTGCTTCCGCCTCCGCCGACGTGTCCGCGGAGATGGGCGCCGACGTCACCGGCGCCACCCCGGACGAGCAGGGCACCCTCAGGCCCGCGCGGGGCGGGAAGATCGCGGCTGCGGCCGTCAACCAGGCCAGCGTCTGGAACGTGGCCAACCTGCTGACGATGCTCCGGCTCCTCCTGGTGCCCGGCTTCGTCGCCCTCATGCTGGCCGACGGCGGGTACGACCCGGCCTGGCGCGCGTTCGCCTGGGCCGCCTTCGCCATCGCCATGATCACCGACCTGTTCGACGGGCATCTGGCGCGGACCTACAACCTCGTCACCGACTTCGGGAAGATCGCCGACCCGATCGCCGACAAGGCGATCATGGGAGCGGCCCTGATCTGCCTCTCCGCCCTCGGTGACCTGCCGTGGTGGGTGACGGGCGTCATCCTCGGCCGGGAACTCGGGATCACCCTGCTGCGTTTTCTCGTCATCCGGTACGGGGTCATCCCGGCGAGCCGGGGCGGCAAGCTGAAGACGCTCACCCAGGGCGTGGCCGTCGGGATGTACATCCTGGCGCTGACGGGCTGGCTGGCCACCCTGCGGTGGTGGGTGATGGCCGCCGCGGTCGTCCTGACCGTGGTGACCGGGCTCGACTATGTGAGACAAGCCATTGTGCTGCGCCGGCAGGGCATCGCCGAGCGCCGGGCGGCCTCGGAGGAGACGCGAGCGTGAGTTCCACGGCCACCGACGTGGTGCGGCTACTGACAGTGAGGGGCGAGACGCTCGCGGTCGCCGAGTCGCTGACGGGTGGCCTGGTCGCTGCGGAGATCACCGCCGTACCCGGGGCGTCCAAGGCCTTCCGGGGATCGGTGACGGCCTACGCCACCCCGCTCAAACACGAACTGCTCGGCGTGGACGCGGACCTGCTGGCCGCGCGCGGAGCGGTGGACGCGCAGGTGGCGGCGCAGATGGCGGCCGGTGCGCGCAGGGCGCTGGGCGCCGACTGGGGCATCGCGACCACCGGGGTCGCCGGCCCGGACGCTCAGGACGGGCAGCCCGTGGGGACGGTCTTCGTCGCGGTGGAGGGTCCCTCGGGGCCCGATTCCGGTTCCGCCTCTGGCGGAAAAGTGGAGGCCCTGCGGTTGAACGGCAGCCGGGCGGAAATTCGTAGAGAGAGTGTACGGAGCGTACTCGCAGTGCTCCTGAGAGAGCTGGCGGGCGAACAGACCGGGAATGAGCGGACACAGGATACGGAACAGAACGGGGGGTTTTGATGTTTGCAGCCCTGAGTGAACACGACATCGCTCCCCGCACGGCCGCGGCGCAAGGCGGTACGGTGGGGCGTGAAGGATGCGGCTACGCGGTCCGAGGAGGGAGCCACCGATGATTCTGCTCCGTCGCCTGCTGGGTGACGTGCTGCGTCGGCAGCGCCAGCGTCAGGGCCGTACTCTGCGCGAAGTCTCCTCGTCCGCCCGAGTCTCACTCGGCTATCTCTCCGAGGTGGAGCGGGGGCAGAAGGAGGCTTCCTCCGAGCTGCTCTCCGCCATCTGCGACGCGCTGGACGTACGGATGTCCGAGCTCATGCGGGAAGTGAGCGACGAACTCGCCCTCGCCGAGCTGGCCCAGTCGGCTGCGGCCACCCCCAGCGGTCCTGTACCGGCGTCGGTTCGCCCGATGCTGGGTTCCGTGTCGGTGACCGGTGTGCCACCGGAGCGGGTGACCATCAAGGCACCCGCCGAGGCGGTGGACGTGGTCGCCGCGTGACGTGCCCCTGGCCGGGTATGTCGATCGACGACGAGTACGTGCGTGAGGACGGTTGCCGGTACGCGTAGGCGTACGGCAGCCGTGAGGCCCCGGCCGGGGCCTCTCCGGGAGATCCGGAGGGGTGCGGTCGGGGTTTTTGTGTCGGGCGCCCCGAGTCCGTTTGCCGGGGTTCCGGGCTGCCGCCATCGTGGAGGGTCAGGGCGGGAGCCGATCGACCCGGAGGTGCGGATGTACGCCGTGAAGAGTCGTCTGTCCGACGCGGACCCGCCGTGCCTGCCGCGCCCGCCCTCCTGCGTGCTGCGGTTCCCCGGCGTCGTGCGCGTGTCCGGTGCTGTCGTGGACGGCGCGCCGACGGGGGTTCCGGTGGTGGGCCGTAGGTGACGGCCGGGGCGGGACCGATAGTGCGCCGGGGGGCCGTGCTCGGGCTCGGGGCGGTGTGGTGGTGGGCCGCGGTGCGTCTCGCCCTCACGCCCGACGCCGGGGCGCTCGAAGGGGCCGTCGCGGCCGGTGGCTGGGGGCTGAGTCTGCTGCCCGTGCACTGCGTGGCCAAGTCGCGGGCCGCGGGGGCCCTCGCGGCGGGGCGGTGGAAGGGTGCCTGGCGGGGGGGAGCGGATGCGAGGAGGGGGGCCGGACGGGCTCGAGGGCGGTGCTGAGGCACCGTGAGCCGGGTTCGCGCGGGGCGGGCGGCCCGGTGACCGGTGACGGATGCGGAACGGCGTCAAGCCGTGGGGCGGGTGCGGACGCGGCGCGTGGGTGGGGAGCCCGGTGCCGGGACCGGGCCCGACTGGCAGGTGGGGCACCAGTACGTGGGCCGCTCGCGGGAGCCGTCCCCTTGGTCGGCCACGCGGATCGGGGTGCCGCAGCGCAGGCAGGGACGGCCCGCGCGACCGTAGGCGAACAGGGCCTGGCCGCTGCGGCCGGTGGTGACGCGGACCGGGCGGTTGCGGTTGGCCTCGAGGAGCTTCTTCGCGAAAGCCGGCAGCGCGGCGGCGCGGTCCGCGGGAAGGACGCCCACGGGGAGCCAGGGGGTGACCCCCAGGAGGAAGCAGAGTTCGCTCTTGTAGACATTGCCGATGCCGGCGAGGTTGCGCTGGTCGAGGAGGGCCTCGCCGAGGGCCCGGGCCGGGTCGGCGAGCAGGTTGGCGAGGGCCCGGTCGGGATCCCAGTCGGGACCGAGCAGGTCGGGCCCGAGGTGGCCGACCACGCGCTCCTCGTCGGGGGTGCGCAGAAGTTCGAGCACGGGAAGGCGGTAGCCGACGGCCGTGCGGTCGTGGGTGCCGAGGACGGCGCGGATCTGGTGGGCCGGCCCACCGCTCCAGCGCTGACCGTTCGTGAACACTTTCCAGGCCCCGTCCATCCGCAGGTGCGAGTGGAGGGTGAGACCGCCCTCGACACGGGTGAGGAGGTGCTTGCCGCGCGGGGTGACGTCCAGGACGACGCGACCGGTGAGGTCGGCGGTGGCGTACTTGGGCACGCGCAGGTCTGAGCGGGTCAGCACCTTGCCCGCGAGGGCGCCGTGCAGCCGGCTCGCGGCCTGCCAGACCGTGTCACCTTCAGGCATGCGTCAAGGGTGGCACGGCGGGAGCGGGGCCTGTGGTCGTCCGGTGGCTCCTCATGCTCGCAACCTCAGGCCGCGCGGGGTCGCGATGAAGCCCGCCCCTTCCAGAAGGGCGCCGAAGGGGGAGGTCAGGGCCGAGGCGCCGTTGACGCGCTCCACCGTGACCGTACCGAGCGATCCCGCACGGGCGGCCGCGGCGAGGGACTCCGCCGCCGCGGGCAGCCGGGGGTCGTCGGCGGGCGAGTCGGCGTGGTCCGGAGCGGCGGGCCAGGCCAGCAGGGTCTTGCCGCCGCGCTCCATGTAGAGGGTCAGTTCACCGTCCACGAGCACCACGAGCGAGCCTGCCTTGCGGCCCGGCTTGTGTCCGGCGCCGGTCGGCGGCTCGGGCCAGGGCAGGGCGGCGCCGTACGCGTTCGCCGGGTCGGCCGCGGCGAGGACGACGGCGCGGGAGGCGGGCGACGGGGTGCGCGGGCCTCGGCCGGCGAACGCGTACCCGCTGCCGCCCCGGGGGGCACCGGCGCCGGGGTTCGCGAAGTCGCGCGGTGAGACCCACTCGCCGGGAGCCGGCGGGGAGCCGGCGGTGCCGAGGGCTCCGGGGAGGCCCCAGTCGATGTCGGCCGGGGGGAATCCGGTGGGCGGCGTGAAGGGGGCGTCGGCGCCGGGCCCGGTGCGGTCGCCGTCCGGTCCGTCACCGCCATCCGTTCCGTCGGGCCGGTCCGGACCGGTCAGGGTGGGCCCGGCGGTACCGGTGTACCACGCGCCTCGGGCGCCGGTCGGGCCCGGGGGCGGCTCGCCGCGGTCACGGGCGGTGGCCACCGCGCGGACGCGGTCCACGGCGCCGTCCATCGCGAACTGCGCGGCGCCGAGCCCCTCCACGACATAGCCGCGCCGGGCCTGGCCGCTGTCCTCGAAGGCGGACAGGATGCGGTACGTCGCCGAGAAACCGCCCTCCACGCCCTCGGCCGCGACCGCGCCCCGGGTCACCACACCGTGCCGGTCGAGGAGCGTGCGGGCGAGGGCGTGGGCGCGGACGGTGGGGTCGGGGTCGTGGGCCGGCAGGAGGGACCAGCGGCCGGCGACGGTCGGAGGGCCGCCGCGGGACGCGGGGCGGGCGGCGGCGGTGAGGGAGCCGTACCGCCCCCGGGGGGCCGCGCGCTTGGCGCGGTGGGCGGTGGAACCGGCCGTACGGCCCGAGCCCAGCAGGGCGCGCATCGGCGCCAGCGTGTCGTTGGTGAGGCGGCCGGACCACGCCAGGTCCCAGACCGCGTCGGCCAGTTGGGGGTCGGTGGCCTCGGGGTGGGTGGTGGCACGGACCTGGTCGGCGATCTGGCGGAAGAACAGCCCGTAGCCCCCGGCGAGGGTGTCCAGGACGGACTGGTGCAGTGCCGTCAGCTCCAGGGGATGCGGCGGGGCCAGGAGCAGCGGCGCCGCGTCCGCCAGGTACAGGGACACCCAGCCGTCCTTGCCGGGCAGGGCGCCCGCGCCGGCCCAGAGGACCTCTCCCGCGGCGGTGAGTTCGTCGAGCATCGCCGGCGCGTAGCCCCTGACGCGGGACGGGAGGACGAGCTTCTCCAGGGCGGAGGCGGGCACGGACGCGCCCTGGAGTTGCTCGATCGCGCGCACCAGGCCGTCGATGCCGCGCAGGGAGTGGCCCGCGCCGATGTGCTGCCACTGAGGGAGGAACTGGGCGAGCGCGGCGGGCGGGACCGGCTCGAGCTCCTGCCGCAGGGCTGCCAGGGAGCGGCGGCGCAGCCTGCGCAGGACGGTCGCGTCGCACCACTCCTGGCCGATGCCGGCCGGGTGGAACTCGCCCTGGACGACGCGGCCGCCCGCCGCGAGCCGCTGGAGGGCGCCCTCGGTGACCGCGACGCCCAGGCCGAAGCGGGCGGCGGCGTCGGCCGAGGTGAACGGGCCGTGGGTGCGGGCGTGGCGGGCGAGGAGGTCGCCCAGCGGGTCCTTGACCGGTTCGGTGAAGGCCTCCGGCACACCGACGGGCAGTGCTGTGCCCAGGGCGTCGCGCAGGCGGCCCGCGTCCTCGACGGCCGCCCAGTGGTCGGCGCCGGCGATACGGACCCTGATGGCGCGGCGGGCCGCGGCCAGCTCGTGGGCCCAGTGCGGCTCGGCGCCCCGTTCGGCCAGTTCCGCGTCGGTGAGCGGGCCGAGCACGCGCAGGATGTCCGCGACGCCCTCGACGTCCTTCACCCGGCGGTCCTCGGCCAGCCACTGGAGTTCCCGCTCCAGTTCGGTGAGCACCTCGGCGTCGAGCAGTTCGCGCAGCTCCGCCTGGCCGAGCAGCTCGGCCAGCAGCCGTGAGTCCAGCGACAGGGCGGCGGCGCGGCGTTCGGCGAGCGGGGAGTCGCCCTCGTAGAGGAACTGGGCGACGTAGCCGAACAGCAGGGATCGGGCGAAGGGGGACGGCTCCGGGGTGGTGACCTCGACCAGCCGCACCCTGCGGGACTCGAGGTCGCCCATCAGCTCGACGAGTCCGGGGACGTCGAAGACGTCCTGGAGGCACTCGCGGACCGCTTCCAGGACGATCGGGAACGAGCCGAACTCGCTCGCCACCTGGAGCAGTTGGGAGGCCCGCTGGCGCTGCTGCCACAGCGGGGTGCGCTTGCCGGGGTTGCGGCGCGGCAGCAGCAGCGCGCGGGCGGCGCACTCGCGGAAGCGGGCCGCGAACAGGGCCGAGCCGCCCACCTGGTCGGTGACGACCTGGTCGACCTCGCCCTTGTCGAAGACGACGTCCGCCGCGCCGATCGGGGCCCGCTCGGCGTCGTACTCCGTGCCGGCCTTCGGGGGTGGCTGGTCGATCAGGTCCAGGCCCATGAGGTCGGCGTCGGGCAGCCGCAGGACGATGCCGTCGTCGGCGTGCATCACCTGGGCGTCCATGCCGTACCGCTCGGACAGCTTGGCGCCGAGGGCGAGCGCCCAGGGGGCGTGCACCTGGGCGCCGAAGGGGGAGTGCACGACGACCCGCCAGTCGCCCAGTTCGTCGCGGAAACGCTCCACGACGATGGTGCGGTCGTCGGGCACGTGGCCGCAGGCCTGGCGTTGTTCGTCCAGGTAGGAGAGGACGTTGTCGGCGGCCCAGGCGTCCAGGCCGGCGGTCAGCAGGCGCAGCCTGGCGTCGTCCTCGGACAGCGAGCCGACCTCGCGCAGGAACGCGCCGACCGCACGGCCCAGTTCCAGCGGGCGGCCCAGCTGGTCGCCCTTCCAGAACGGCAGGCGGCCCGGCACGCCCGGAGCGGGCGAGACCAGGACGCGGTCGCGGGTGATGTCCTCGATGCGCCAGGAACTGGTGCCCAGGGTGAACACGTCACCGACGCGGGACTCGTAGACCATCTCCTCGTCCAGCTCGCCGACCCGGCCGCCGCCCTTCTTGGGGTCGGCACCCGCGAGGAACACGCCGAACAGGCCGCGGTCCGGGATGGTGCCGCCGGAGGTCACGGCGAGCCGCTGGGCGCCGGGGCGGCCGGTGATCGTGCCGGCCACGCGGTCCCACACCACGCGCGGGCGCAGCTCGGCGAAGGCGTCGGACGGGTACCGGCCGGCGAGCATGTCCAGGACCGCCGTGAAGGCCGATTCGGGGAGGGAGGCGAAGGGGGCGGCGCGGCGGACGAGGGCGAGCAGGTCGTCCAGCTGCCAGGTGTCCATCGCGGTCATCGCGACGAGCTGCTGGGCCAGCACGTCCAGCGGGTTCGCCGGGACCCTCAGGGACTCGATGGAGCCCGTGCGCATGCGTTCGGTGACCACCGCGGCCTGGACCAGGTCGCCCCGGTACTTCGGGAAGACCACACCGGTGGAGACCGCTCCGACCTGGTGGCCCGCGCGGCCCACGCGCTGGAGGCCGGAGGCCACCGAGGGCGGGGACTCGACCTGGACGACCAGGTCGACCGCGCCCATGTCGATGCCCAGCTCCAGACTGGAGGTGGCGACCACCGCGGGCAGGCGGCCGGCCTTGAGGTCCTCCTCCACCAGGGCGCGCTGCTCCTTGGAGACCGAGCCGTGGTGGGCGCGCGCGATGACCGCCGGGGCGCCCTGGGCCGCCCCCGAGCCGCCCATCAGGTCGGCCGGGGCGTGGTGCTCGTCGAGGGGCTCTCCGGTGGCCCGCTCGTAGGCGATCTCGTTGAGCCGGTTGCACAGGCGCTCCGCCAGGCGCCGGGAGTTCGCGAACACGATCGTGGAGCGGTGGGCCTGGACCAGGTCGGTGATGCGCTCCTCGACATGCGGCCAGATCGACGGGCGCTCGGCGCCCTCGGAGCCGTCGGCGACCGGGGAGCCGCCCAGCTCGCCCAGGTCCTCCACCGGGACGACCACCGAGAGGTCGAACTCCTTGCCCGACTCGGGCTGCACGATCTCGACCTTGCGGCGCGGGGAGAGATAGCGGGCGACCTCGTCGACCGGACGGACCGTGGCCGAGAGGCCGATACGGCGGGCCGGCCTCGGCAGGAGCTCGTCCAGGCGCTCCAGGGAGAGGGCGAGGTGGGCGCCGCGCTTGGTGCTCGCCACGGCGTGGACCTCGTCGAGGATCACCGTCTCGATGTTGGTCAGCGCGTCGCGGGCGGCCGACGTCAGCATCAGGAACAGGGACTCCGGGGTGGTGATCAGGATGTCCGGAGGGCGCGTGGAGAGAGCGCGGCGCTCGGCGGGCGGCGTGTCACCGGAGCGGATGCCGACCTTGACCTCGGGCTCGGGCAGGCCCAGGCGCACGGACTCCTGGCGGATGCCGGTGAGAGGGCTGCGCAGGTTGCGCTCGACGTCGACAGCGAGGGCCTTGAGCGGTGACACGTACAGCACGCGGCAGCGCTTCTTCGGATCGGCCGGCGGGGGCGTCGAGGCCAGCTGGTCCAGGGCCGCCAGGAACGCGGCCAGGGTCTTGCCGGAGCCGGTCGGGGCCACCACCAGCACGTCCGAGCCCTCGCCGATGGCCCGCCACGCGCCCGCCTGGGCCGCGGTGGGCGCGGAGAACGCCCCCGTGAACCAGGCGCGGGTCGCGGGGGAGAAGCCGTCCAGGGCCCGGTGTGCTTTGCCGACCATGCGTCCATCCTGCACCCGCGTACTGACAATGCGTCTGACCTGCGGTTTCGCGTCGCGATCCGATCCGGGTCACGGATGTCGGCGCGGGGTGGTCCGGAACGGCGGCGGATCGCGGGTACGGCGGGGCGAAGCGAGAGTGCCGCCCGGCGCGGAGCGGAGTCAGCCGGAGGTCTCGGGTTCGCGTCGCGGAGAATGGGGGTGTGGCGGGAACTCGTGAGGTGGCGCGGCACTGGCAGTACGCGGAACTGCCCGGTGTGGACCTGCTGCGGGCCCGGTACGTGCGGAAGAATTTCGTGCGGCACACGCACGAGCACTTCGTGATCGCGGGGATCGCGGAGGGGGTGGAGGTCTTCCAGCACCGGGGAGGTGACCAGTACGCGGGTGCGGGAACGCTCGCTCTGGTCAATCCCGACACCCCGCACACCGGACGGGCCGGTGTGCCCGAGGGCTGGCGGTACGGCGCGGTGTACCCGTCGCCCGGACTCGTGGCCGGGATCGCCGCGGAGACGACGACCCTGCGGGGTACTCCGGGGTTCGTCAGCCCCGTGCTCGACGATCCGTACGCCGTCGCGCTCGTGCACCAGGTCCTCCGGGCCGCCGACGAGGGCAACGCGCTCGCCGCCGACACCCTGCTGCGGGTCGCCGTGACACGGCTGCTGCGGCTGAACGGCGGGACGCTGCCCGACCGGCAGGTGCGCACGGCCGGGGCCCGCACGGCGGCACGCGCGCGTGCCGTGCTGGAGGAGCGGCTCGTCGATCCGCCGACCCTGGAGCGGCTCGCGGGCGACCTCGGGACGAGCCCCTTCGCCCTGCTGCGGGCGTTCCGGGACGCCTACGGGATGCCGCCGCACACCTGGCTCACCGACACCCGGGTCAGGCGGGCGCGGCGGCTGCTGGACGCCGGGACCGCCCCGGCGGAGGCGGCGCTCGCGGTGGGGTTCACCGATCAGCCGCACCTCAACCGTCACTTCGCCAGGATCGTGGGCGTGCCGCCGGGGGCGTACCAGCGGGAGCGCAAGAACGTACAAGACGCGCGGGACGGACTGCTCCTACCGTCCGACAGGTGGCAGAACAGACAGCTCTCGCAGACATACGGGACGACGACCGGGGAGGAAGGCCGGACGCCGCCGTCGTTCGGGACGCCCTCGGGGTCGGGATCGCCGTCGGACTCTCCGGGTTCGCCTTCGGAGTGACCTCGGCGGGCGGCGGACTCACGGTGTGGCAGACCTGCGCGCTCAGCCTCCTGGTGTTCACCGGCGCGTCCCAGTTCGCGCTCGTCGGGGCGCTCGCGGCGGGCGGCAATCCGTTCACGGCGGCCGCCGGCGCCTTCTTCCTCGGCGTCCGCAACGCCTTCTACGGTCTGCGCCTGTCGCAGTTGCTGGCACTCCCGCGCGCGGTGCGCCCCTTCGCCGCACAGTGGGTGATCGACGAGACCACAGCCGTCTCGCTGGCGCAACGCGATCGACGAGGCGCGCGGATCGGGTTCGCCGTGACCGGGCTCAGCCTGTACGTGCTGTGGAACCTCACCACCCTGCTGGGCGCCCTCGGTGCGGAAGCCATCGGGGACACCGACGCGTGGGGGCTCGACGCGGCCGGCCCGGCCGTCTTCCTCGCGTTGCTCGCGCCCATGCTGAAGTCCACCACCGAGCGGGTCGCCGCGGCGCTCGCGGTCCTGCTCGGACTCGGCCTGCTGCCCGTCCTGCCCGGCGGCGTGCCCGTCCTGGTGGCCGCTCTCGCCGCGCCGCTCGCCCTGTGGGCCGAGGGCCGACGTCAGGGCCGCGCGCGCGGCGAGGCGGAGGAGGGGCGCCGGTGAACGTCTGGATCGCGATCGGTGCGACCGCCCTCGGCTGCTACGCCGTCAAGCTCACCGGTCTGCTCGTGCCCGCCGGGGTGCTGGAACGGCCTCTGGTCCGGCGGCTCGCGGCCCTGCTCCCCGTCGCCCTGCTGGCCGCCCTCACGGCGCAGCAGACCTTCGCCGACGGCCAGTCCCTCGTGCTGGACGCCAAGGCCGCAGGGCTCGCCGCGGCCGCCGTGGCGCTCGTCCTGCGAGCGCCGTTCCTGCTCGTCGTCGCGGCGGCCGTGGCGGTCACGGCGGGGGTACGGGCCCTGGGCGGGTGAGGGAGGGGGAGGGCGGGTGTCCTCGTGGGTCCCGTCCCGTGCCGGCGCGCCGGGTCAGCCGATGGCGCGGCCGTACGACCGGAGGGTGCTCAGCGCTTCGATCGTCACCACCGGGCGGGACTCCAGCTCCGTGCCCGGCGCCCACCGGCGCCACCGGATCGGCCAGCCGCCGTCCTCCCGCTGCTCGCCGGTGAGGAAGTCCAGGGCGCCCGCCATCTCGGCGTCGGTGAACCACGCCCGCGCGAGCGAACCCGGTGTCTTCGCGTAGTCGTACGGGAAGTGGTGCTCGCCGGGCGCGTAGCCGGGGGCGACGGGGTAAGCGTCCCGGCGGTCCGGGTCGAGCACGGCGAGCCGCTGCTCGCGCACCAGGCGGCCCAGGCGGTCGGCGGCCGCCTCCGCGCGCGGGCGGTCCGAGGCGGAGTCCAGGAAGACCACGGCGGCCTGGATCTCGTACGGGTGGGACGTCTCCAGGGAGTCGACCGCCCGCCAGCAGAAGTCCGTCGCCCTGAAGAGCCAGGCGTGCCAGACCTCGTTGCGGTGCAGCAGACCGACCACCGGACCGGTCGCCAGCAGTTCGCTGGGCGGGTCGTCCACGATCGGGGCGAACGGGGCGGCGGGGTAGCCGCGTTGGCTGGGAAGGACCGCCGGGAGCGCCCCGTCGGAGGTGGAGACGGAGGTGAGGTAGCGGCACACCCGTTCCGCGCGCTGCCCGCCGCAGCGGCCGAGCGAGTCCAGGACGTGCAGGGCGCGGGCGGTGTGCAGGGGCTGGCTGACGGGGCCGCGGAGATCGGGCTCGAGCGCGTGGCCGTATCCGCCGTCCTCGTTGCGGTACGCGTCGAGTGCCGTCTCCACGGGGTCGGCGGCGCCATGGAGGAAGTGGTGCGCGAAGAGACGCTGTTCCAGCACGCGCGCGGTGAGCCAGACGAAGTGCTCGGCGCGGAAGAGCGGGGAGGGCGCCGACGGCGTCGGGGGGAGTGGGGATGCTCCGGATTCGACCATGGGTCAGACCGTAGGCCGCAAAGCGGTCTCCGCAGGCGGTCCCGGCCGTGGCCACCCCCGGGCGCGGGATACTGGTGTCATGCGGTTGACGGTCTTCTGGCAGCGGATGGCGGAGCACTTCGGCACGGGGTACGCCGAGACCTTCGCGCGCGATCACGTGATGACGGAACTCGGCGGGCGCACCGTGCACGAGGCGCTGGCGGCCGGCTGGGACGCCAAGGACGTCTGGCGTGTGGTGTGCGCGGTGATGAACGTTCCGCGGGAGAGGCACTGATGCGACGGGAAGATCGCAGGGGGGTCACCGATTGTCGGTGGCGTGGGCGAGACTTGGTCTGTGGCACCCACTGACGAGAACGGGCGCGTCGGCCCGCAGGCACCCCCGTCGGGCCCGACGCCGCCCACTCGGCCGCCGTCCGGCACCGACACCGCGCCGAGCGCGCGGATGCCGCGCTGGCTCCCGCGCGCGATGGTGCTCGCACTCGCCCTGGTCGGCGCGTTCCAGTTGGGAACCTGGGCCTTCCACCAGGTCATCGGCCTGCTGATCAACATCCTCATCGCCTTCTTCCTCGCCCTCGCCGTCGAACCGGCGGTGAGCCGGATGGCGGCGCGCGGCATACGCAGGGGGCTCGCCACCTTCCTCGTCTTCTTCGGCCTGCTGATCGTGTTCGCCGGCTTCTTCACGCTGCTCGGTTCGATGCTCGCCGGGCAGATCATCAAGATGATCGAGGGCTTCCCGCAGTACCTCGACTCGGTGATCAACTGGGTCAACACCACCTTCCACACCGACCTCAGGCGGGTCGACATCCAGGAGGGCCTGCTTCATTCCGACTGGCTGAGGAAGTACGCGCAGAACAGCGCGGCCGGCGTCCTGGACGTCTCCACGCAGGTTCTCGGCGGTCTCTTCCAGCTGCTGACGATCGGACTGTTCTCGTTCTACTTCGCCGCCGACGGGCCCCGGCTGAGGCGCGCCCTGTGTTCCATCCTGCCGCCCGCCCGGCAGGCCGAGGTGCTGCGCGCGTGGGAGATCGCCGTCGACAAGACCGGCGGCTACCTGTACTCACGCGGTCTGATGGCCCTGATCTCCGGTGTGGCGCACTACGTACTGCTCCAGATCCTCGGTATCCCCTACGCGCCCGTGCTCGCCGTGTGGGTCGGCGTGGTCTCGCAGTTCATCCCGACCATCGGCACCTATCTCGCGGGTGCGCTGCCCATGCTGATCGCCTTCACGGTCGACCCCTGGTACGCGCTGTGGGTACTGATCTTCGTCGTGGTCTACCAGCAGTTCGAGAACTACGTGCTGCAGCCGAAGCTCACCTCGAAGACCGTCGACATCCACCCCGCCGTGGCCTTCGGCTCGGTCATCGCCGGCACCGCGCTGCTCGGCGCGGTCGGGGCACTGATCTCGATCCCCGCGGTCGCCACGCTCCAGGCGTT
This sequence comes from Streptomyces sp. NPDC051051, assembly GCF_040682975.1. NCBI lineage: Bacteria > Bacillati > Actinomycetota > Actinomycetes > Kitasatosporales > Streptomycetaceae > Streptomyces > Streptomyces sp. NPDC051051. The sequence continues at coordinate 45,750 of NZ_JBFBCB010000042.1, read as the reverse complement.
CCTCGGCGCCTATGTGAAGCGCTACGACGTCACGGACGATCCCCGTGTGCACGGGCACCGGAGACGGGGTGAGGGGCCGAATCCGCTCGCGCGCGCGCGACAGCTGTGGACGAGGGCGCGGGAGCGGACGGCCGGGCCGGGGGAAGGGTCCCGCTGACACCTGGCGCAGGTCCGCCCCCATGGATCAGCTGACTGACAAGAGGTCTCGCATGGTCCGTCGCGACGGGACCGGGGCGGGGACCGGGGCGTTGCGGATGCGCGAACGCAGGCTCGGAGGCGCCGCGCGGTGCGCTTGACATGAAAATCGAACATCCATTCTGATGGAAGCTCCGGCGAAGCTATCGGCGGGTACTTCGTCCCGGTTTGAAAGGGTAAATGTCCGAGTTATCCACAGGCCGGGCCGGCGTCGAGGCGCATTGTCAGTGGCAGGCGTTAGCGTCTTTGACGTGAAGCGATCGACTCAAGCAAATCGGGTGGAACCCATGGCAGGCACCGACCGCGAGAAGGCCCTGGACGCCGCACTCGCACAGATTGAACGGCAATTCGGCAAGGGCGCGGTCATGCGCATGGGCGACCGGTCGAAGGAGCCCATCGAGGTCATCCCGACCGGGTCGACCGCGCTCGACGTGGCCCTCGGCGTCGGCGGTCTGCCGCGCGGCCGTGTCATCGAGGTCTACGGACCCGAGTCCTCCGGCAAGACGACCCTGACCCTGCACGCGGTGGCGAACGCCCAGAAGGCCGGCGGCCAGGTGGCGTTCGTGGACGCCGAGCACGCCCTCGACCCCGAGTACGCGCAGAAGCTCGGCGTGGACATCGACAACCTGATCCTGTCCCAGCCGGACAACGGCGAGCAGGCCCTGGAGATCGTGGACATGCTCGTCCGCTCCGGGGCCCTCGACCTGATCGTCATCGACTCCGTCGCCGCGCTCGTCCCGCGTGCGGAGATCGAGGGCGAGATGGGTGACAGCCACGTGGGTCTGCAGGCCCGTCTGATGAGCCAGGCCCTGCGGAAGATCACCAGCGCGCTCAACCAGTCCAAGACCACCGCGATCTTCATCAACCAGCTCCGCGAGAAGATCGGTGTGATGTTCGGCTCCCCGGAGACCACGACCGGTGGCCGGGCGCTGAAGTTCTACGCCTCCGTGCGGCTCGACATCCGGCGCATCGAGACCCTGAAGGACGGCACCGACGCGGTCGGCAACCGCACCCGCGTCAAGGTCGTCAAGAACAAGGTGGCGCCGCCCTTCAAGCAGGCCGAGTTCGACATCCTCTACGGGCATGGCATCAGCCGTGAGGGCGGCCTGATCGACATGGGCGTGGAGCACGGCTTCGTCCGCAAGGCCGGCGCCTGGTACACGTACGAGGGCGACCAACTCGGCCAGGGCAAGGAGAACGCCCGCAACTTCCTCAAGGACAACCCCGACCTCGCCAACGAGATCGAGAGGAAGATCAAGGAGAAGCTGGGGGTGGGTGTACGCCCCGAGCAGCCCGCCGAGACCACGACCACGGGCGCGGATGACGCGGCCGCCCCGGGCGCACCGGCGGCTGACGCGGCCAAGACGGTTCCCGCTTCCGCAGCCAAGGCCACCAAGACCAAGGCCGCGGCCGCCAAGAGCTGAGCCGAGCCGTGACACGACGAACGGACTGGGCCGAGTACGACGCCCACCCCGGAATCCTCCCCCTGCCGGGGAGCGGGGACGGCGACGGCCCGGCCCGGGGCGATGAAGACCGGCCGGACAGCGGGTCCCGCGGGGACGACGGGTCGGCCGACGCAGGCCGGTCCCGTGGCCGCCGCGGAGGACGCGGCGGCCAGGACGGTTCACGGGGCGGGCGCCGTCGGCGCGGCTTCGGAGAACCGTCCGCCGAGGACGAAGACACCTCTGCCTCGTCGAGGGCCGAGAAGGGGGAGTCTTCAGGGGACCCGGCTGAGCGGGCACGGGCGATCTGCCTGCGCCTGCTCACCGGGACCCCGCGCACCCGGAAGCAACTCGCCGACGCCCTGAACAAGCGGGAGATCCCGGACGACGTGGCGGAGGAGGTGCTCTCGCGGTTCGAGGAGGTCGGACTGATCAACGACAGCGCCTTCGCGGACGCCTGGGTGGAGTCCCGGCACCACGGCCGCGGTCTGGCCCGGCGCGCGCTCGCACAGGAGCTGCGCACCAAGGGCGTCGACCCGGCCCTGATCGGCGAGGCGGTCGCCCAGCTCGACTCCGAGCGGGAGGAGGCCACCGCCCGCGAACTGGTCGCCCGCAAGCTGCGCTCGACCCACGGACTCGACCGTGACAAGCGGCTGCGGCGTCTCGCCGGGATGCTCGCGCGCAAGGGCTATCCCCAGGGCATGGCCCTGCGAGTGGTCCGGCAGGCGCTCGAGGAGGAGGGCGAGGACACGGAATTCCTGGAGGACGGGGATCTCTGACCTCCGGCACGGAACTCTTCGGAGGCGAGGGCGGGCCGAGGCCGAGGGAGCCGGTGCGGCGGAGACGGAGGCGTGGGCTCCTCCCCTCCCGCCGTTCCTTGTCGACGACCCGTCAGGTCGGGTGGTCACGCCGTGCCTCGCCGACTTTCCCGCAGGGGGTGACGGTCGACAAGAACGAGGAGACCCGGGTGCGGTTGGTGACCAGGGATAATGCGGACACCCCCGCTGCACTGCCCGCCCGAGGTCTGACCCCACGCACGCGTCCCGCGACTCCCCCCGCTCCGATGAGTCCCGGAGGATTGCTGCCACGGCGGCCGTTCCCGAGACGCCCGTTCTCTAGTACGTCACCGGCAGCCCCGTCGACCGCCACGCCTGGAACCCGCCCACGAGGTCGGTGGCCCGGCTGAGCCCCAGCCGGTGCAGGGACGCGGCCGCCAGGCTCGACGCGTAGCCCTCGTTGCAGATCACGACGATCCGCAGGTCGTGACCGGTGGCCTCGGGGGCACGGTGGCTGCCCTGCGGGTCGAGCCGCCACTCCAGTTCGTTGCGCTCGACGACCAGGGCGCCGGGGATCAGCCCGTCCCGCTCGCGCAGGGCCGCGTACCGGATGTCCACGAGGAGTGCCTCGCCCGCGCGGGCGGCCTCGTAAGCCTCCCGCGCCTCCATGCGCGCGTACCCGGCCCGTACCCGCTCCAGCAACTCGTCGATGCCCACGGGCCGCTCGTCCTTCCCCGCTGCACCCTTCACCACGTCACCGCCCGCCGCGCCGCCGCTCACTGCCAGTCCTCGGGGCGCTCGACCTGCTCCAGGCGCAGCACCTGGCCCGTGCGGCTGTACCGCCGGATCCTCGGCAGGGGCGGATGGTAGGCGTGCACGGAGACCGCGTGCTCGTCGAGGGACTCGTTGAGGACCTCGTGGACGTGGTGGCGTCCGAAGGCGCGGCCCCTGCCGGCCGACAGCCGGCGCTCCCGGTCCACGCCCTCCGACAGTTCCAGGGTCTTCCAGCCGTCCGTGGGCAGCCGCGCGGCGAGCGAGTTCTCCTTCAGCTCGCCGCGGGCGGTGACGAAGGCGCCCACCGAGTCGGCGTGGTCGTGCCAGCCGGTGCCGGTGCCGGGCGGCCAGCCGATCAGCCAGGCCTCGCTGCCGCCGGGGCCCTCGAGGCGCACCCAGGTGCGCCCTTCCGGATCGAGGGGGAGCGAGGCGATCAGCGCGGTGTCGGCGGCCGTACGCCGTACGAAGTCGAGGAGGTCCGCCTGCGTGGGCGTGGCGGCGGATGCGGACAGAGCGGGGGACGCGGAGGGGAAGACAGACACGGGTACCGTCCTGGGGCGTTCGCGGGAGCGTGCGGCCGCACGAGAGCGCGGTGGCGCGCGCCGGGGGAAAGGGGGTGCGAGTTCAGCAGGACGGACGACACACGCAGCCCGCATAGCGGACGAGGTCCATATGGACCCTCCGCCACAGGCGCACACAGGTGTCGGTCACGATCGGGAGTAGACCATGCCGGGGTGCGCCGGTCAACCGACCGTCACCATGTGGACCGCGGTGAGGCGGATCAGCGGATCATCGCACCGGGCAGGGGTGCCCGGCACCTCGTCGACGGTGCCGCCCCACAGCCCCTTCCGGTCACGTCACCGGGCCCCGGCTCTCGGCTCCCGCCCCTTCTCACCTGGTTCCCACCCTGTCCCCGCTTCCGCGGCTCCTCACCTGGCCCCGGCCCCCGCCTCGGCCTCCGCGGCTCCTCCCACCGCCGCCTCCGCCGCCGCGTACAGATCGGCTGGACGCACCCCGCTCAGCGCGGTGACCAGGTGGCCGTCGGGCCGGATCAGCAGGACGGTGTGGGCGGCCGCGCCCGGATAGCTCTCGGCGACCAGCAGCTCGGCCGGGCTCGGCAGCGCCGTCACCGCGGCGGCGAGCCGGGGCATGATCCCCGCGCCCACCCAGTGCCGGCGCTCCCAGACGCCGGTGCCCGGCGCGATCAGCAGGACGATCAGGGCTCTCCGGCCGAGCCGGTCCCGCAGCCGTACGAAGGAGCCGTCCTCGGCGGTGACGCGGACGTCCGTGACGGGTGCGCCGGGGGCCGTGTCCACCGGCACCTCCGCCTCCAGGCTCCGGGGCGCGAGCGGGGAACCGGCGTACGAGCCCGGCGCGCCCAGCTGGCCGCGCCCCAGGTGACCGTCGGTGAGCAGGGCGTCGTGGGCGCGGGTGGCGCCGGGGACGTACGCCCTTATGCCGGGACCGCCGCGCAGTGTCGGCAGGATCTGGTCGGCGGCGCGCAGCCGGGCGGCGACGACCGCGCGCCGCTCCGCCTGGTAGCTGTCGAGCAGCGTCTCGTGCGGGCCGTGGTGCCAGGCCAGGGCCAGCTTCCAGGCGAGGTTGCCGGCATCCCGCAGGCCCTCGTCCAGCCCCTGGGTGCCGAAGGCACCGAGGAGGTGGGCGGCGTCCCCGGCGAGGAAGACCCGACCGGCGCGCCAGCGGCGGGCCAGCCGGTGGTGGACGGTGTGGACACCGGTGTCGAGCAGCTCGTACGCCGGGGTGGTGCCGCCGTTCCAGCCCGCGAGGGTCTCGCGGACGCGGGCGACCAGCAGTTCGGGGGTGACGAGGTCCTTGCCGGGCGGCAGCAGCCAGTCCAGGCGCCAGACGCCTTCCGGCAGCGGACGTCCGGTGATCTCCCCGGTGGAGGGGCCGGAGGTCCGCCACGGGGGTGTCCGATGGAGCAACGCCCGGTCGGCCCAGGGGAGTTCCGTGCGCAGTGCGGCGACGGCGTGCCGCTCCACCGCCGTACGGCCGGGGAAGCGGATGTCGAGGAGCTTGCGGACCGTGGAGCGGGGGCCGTCGCAGCCCACCAGGTAACTGCCGCGCCACCAGGTGCCCTTGGGGCCGCGGGTGTGGGCCGTGACACCGGAGGGTTCCTGCTCGACGCCGTCCAGGCGGCTTTCCACGGCGACGCGGACGAGCCGCTCGCCGGCCAGGGCCGCGCGCAGGGCGTCGGTCAGCAGGTGCTGGGGGATGTGCAGCGGAGCCGGGTCGGCGTCGTCGAACGTGATCTCCTGTGTCACCTGCTTGCGCCGCATCGACCGCCAACCGGCCCAGCGGACGCCCGCCCCGGCGAGCGGGGCGCCGGTGAGCCGCTCGATCAGGGCGGCGGTGTCCTCGCGGAGCACGACCGTGCGCGCGAGCCGCGGTTCGTCCTTGCCCGGCCCCTCGTCGAGGACGACCGAGGGCACCTCCTGGCGCGCCAGAGCCAGGGCGAGCGTGAGCCCGACGGGCCCCGCTCCGACGATGATCACCGGGTCCACGGCGTGGTGCCCCCTGCCCGCGACGGTGTCCTCAGGGACGTAGGTGAACAAGGGGTAGGAGCAGGGTGCACGATCACAGAACGTATGCAACCCATTGCCACAGCTCGCGTCAAGTGACGGAGGCAGCGGCGCGCACGCCACTGCCTCCGTACAGGTCACGCCGTGTGAGCGAGGGTCAGACCGCCTGGCCCGTTCCGTAGCTGCCGGCGATCGCGGCGGGGTTGTCCTCGACGTCGTCCGGGGCGAGCACCGCGCCCGTGCTGCGCTTGCTGCGGCGCAGCCGGGCCTCCAGCCAGGAGGCGAAGGAGGTGAGGACGAAGTTGACGACGATGTAGATGAGCGCCACGACGATGAAGCTGGGGACGACGTTGGCGTAGTTCGCCGCGAGTGTGCTGCGGGCGTTGAGCAGCTCGGTGAACCCGAGCAGCACGCCGCCGAGCGCGGTGTCCTTCACGATGACCACGAGCTGGCTGACGATGGCCGGCAGCATCGCCGTGACGGCCTGCGGCAGCAGGATGCTGGTCATCGTCTGGCCCTTGCGCAGGCCGATCGCGAACGCGGCCTCCGTCTGCCCCCTGGGCAGGGAGAGGATGCCGGCCCGGACGACCTCGGCGAGCACCGAGGCGTTGTAGAGCACGAGGCCGGTGACGACCGCGTACAGGGGACGGTCCTCGCTGGTGATGTCCGAGGAGCGGACGTACAGCTCGTTGGCGAACAGCATCAGCAGCAGCACCGGGATGGCCCGGAAGAACTCGACCACCGCGCCGGCCGGGACGCGCACCCAGCGGTGGTCGGACATCCGCAGGATGCCGAGGAGTGCGCCCAGGGGAAGGGCGATGACCATGGCGAGCGCCGCGGCCTTCATGGTGTTCGCGAGGCCCGGCAACAGGTAGGTCGTCCAGGCCTGGGACGTGGTGAACGGCTCCCACAGGGCCCATTCGAGCTGCTTCTTGTCGTCCATCTTCTGCCACACCCACCACAGGGCCAGGGCGAGCAGCACGAAGAAGACGACGGAGAGGAGCACGTTGCGCCGTTTGGCGCGGGGCCCGGGGGTGTCGTAGAGGACCGAGCTCATCGCTTCACCGCCAGTCGCTTGCCGAGCCAGCCGAGCAGCAGGCCGGTGGGAAGGGTAAGGACCACGAACCCGAAGGCGAAGACCGCGCCGATGGCCAGTGTCTGGGCCTCGTTCTCGATCATTTCCTTCATCAGGAAGGCGGCTTCGGCCACGCTGATGGCGGCCGCCACGGTGGTGTTCTTGGTCAGGGCGATCAGGACGTTGGTCAGCGGGCCGATGACCGAGCGGAACGCCTGCGGCAGGATGACGAGCCGCAGCGTCTGGCTGAAGCTCAGCCCGATCGCGCGCGCCGCCTCGGCCTGACCGAGGGGCACGGTGTTGATGCCGGACCGGATCGACTCGCAGACGAAGGCCGCCGTGTAGGCGACCAGACCGAGCACCGCGAGGCGGAAGCCCTGGAGGGCGAAGTCGTCGGACGCGCCCATCGTCATACCGAAGATGTCGGCGAGGCCGAGCGAGGTGAAGACGATGATGACCGTCAGAGGGATGTTCCGGACGATGTTGACGTAGGCGGTGCCGAACCCGCGCATCAGCGGGACCGGGCTGACGCGCATCGCGGCCAGCAGGGTGCCCCAGACCAGGGAGCCGACGGCGGAGAAGACGGTCAGTTTGACCGTCGTCCAGAACGCCGCGAGGACGTCGTAGCCTTCAAGAAAGTCGAACACGATCTCCCGCGCTTCCGGGTGTGTGGCGTACGTGGAGGGCGTGGCGCGCCGTCCGCCGTGATCGCGACGACGGACGGCGCGCCCGCGGAACCCCACGCCGGGCGCGGGATTCCTGAGGCAGCGGGTGCCGGGTTACTTGACGATGACGCCGATCTTCGGGGCCTGCTCGTTCTTGTACTCGGCCGGGCCGAAGTTCTCCTTGACGGCCTTGTCCCACGAGCCGTCGCTGACCATCTTCTCCAGCGCGGCGTTGATCTTGTCGACGGTGGCCTTGTCGCCCTTCTTGACGCCGACGCCGTAGTTCTCGTTCGAGAGCTTCTCGCCCACGAGCTTGAACTGGCCCTTGTACTTGTCCTGCGCGGCGAAGCCCGCGAGGATCGAGTCGTCGGTGGTCACCGCGTCGACGGAGCCGCTCTGGAGGGCGGCGATGCACTCCGAGTAACCGGCCAGCTGCTTCAGGTTGGCTTTCGGGGCGATCTTGTCCCGGACGTTCTGCGCCGACGTCGAGCCGGTCACCGAACACAGGTTCTTGCCGTTGAGGTCCGCACCCTTGGCGATGTCGGAGTCCTTCTTGACCAGCAGGTCCTGGTGGGCCAGCAGGTACGGGCCGGCGAAGTCGACCTTCTTGGCGCGCTCGTCGTTGATCGAGTAGGTGGCCGTGATGAACTTGACGTCGCCACGGGAGAGGGCGTTCTCGCGGTCGGCGCTCTTGGTCTCGACGAACTGGATCTGGTCGGGCTTGTAGCCGAGCTCCTTGGCCACGTACGTCGCCACGTCCACGTCGAAGCCGGAGAAGGAACCGTCGGGCTCCTTCAGGCCGAGACCCGGCTGGTCGTACTTGATGCCGATCTTGATCTTGTCGCCGCCGCCGCTGGAGCCGCTGCTCGTGTCGTCCTTGTCGTCGGAGCCGCAGGCGGTGGCGGCGAGGGCGAGGGCGAGGACGGCGGCCGAGGCGGCGGAGACCTTGCGAAGCTTCATGATCAACTTCCTTTGGGTGATGCCTTCGATGAAGGAGAGGTGCGAGCCGTCGAGAGGCGGGTGACGCTGGTCGCGGGCGCGCGGGGCGCCGTCAGTGGTGCAGGATCTTGGACAGGAAGTCCTTGGCGCGGTCGCTGCGCGGATTGCTGAAGAACTGGTCCGGCGAAGCCTGTTCGACGATGCGGCCGTCCGCCATGAACACCACGCGGTTTGCGGCCGATCGTGCGAATCCCATCTCGTGGGTGACGACGATCATGGTCATGCCGTCCCGGGCGAGCTGCTGCATGACCTCCAGCACCTCGTTGATCATCTCCGGGTCCAGGGCGGAGGTCGGCTCGTCGAAGAGCATCACCTTGGGGTTCATGGCCAGGGCGCGCGCGATGGCGACGCGCTGCTGCTGGCCGCCGGAGAGCTGTGCGGGGTACTTGTCGGCCTGGCTGGCCACGCCGACGCGGTCGAGCAGGGCGCGCGCGTTCTCCTCGGCCTTCTTCTTGTCGGCCTTGCGGACCTTGACCTGGCCCAGCATCACGTTCTGCAGCACGGTCTTGTGCGCGAACAGGTTGAACGACTGGAAGACCATGCCGACGTCGGCGCGCAGCCGGGCCAGCTCCCTGCCCTCCTGGGGCAGCGGCTTCCCGTCGATCGTGATCGAACCCTCGTCGATCGTCTCCAGGCGGTTGATGGTGCGGCACAGCGTGGACTTGCCGGACCCGGAGGGTCCGATGACCACGACGACCTCACCGCGCTCGATGGTCAGATCGATGTCCTGGAGAACGTGCAACGCGCCGAAATGCTTGTTGACGCTCTTCAGGACGACCAGTTCGCCGGGTGCGGCCGCGTCTTCCTTGGCCACCGATACTTCGGTCATCGCTTTCGGGCTCCGTCCTCCTCGGTTTCGGAGGACAGTAGTGACCACTCGCGATCAGCGTCATTACATCTGAGGGGAATCTGAGCATCACGATCCGATAGCAATCGGACACGTGTCGTAGCGCCGGGGACCTGGGACCGTATCGGGCGGATAACGGAAGCCTCGCGCAACCGGAACCCACTTGACGGCGTCCTCGTCCATCAGCGTGACTGCCATGGTGCACGCGCGCGTGCACCGCGCTTTTCGCCCACCGAAACCGTACGCCTGGGTCGTACGACTTTGTACAGAACCAGATGGTACGCCCGATGAACCGGAGGAGGCCGGGATGAGACTGCTGCTCGTCGAGGACGACAACCACGTCGCCGCCGCGCTGTCCGCGGTCCTGAAGCGGCACGGTTTCGACGTCACCCACGCGCGCAGCGGCGAGGAGGCACTCCAGGCGCTCGTCCCGGAGGGTCCCGGCTTCGGCGTCGTCCTGCTCGACCTCGGCCTGCCCGACCAGGACGGCTACGAGGTCTGCGGCAAGATCCGCAAGCGCACCGCCACCCCCGTGATCATGGTGACGGCCCGCTCCGACGTGCGCTCCCGCATCCACGGCCTCAACCTGGGCGCCGACGACTACGTGGTGAAGCCGTACGACACCGGTGAGCTGCTCGCCCGCATCCACGCCGTCAGCCGGCGAACCGTCCCCGAGGACGCGGCGGCCGCGGGGGACGGCGAGCTGCTGCTCGGGCCCGTGCACATCGAACTGCCCACCCGGCGCGTCACCGTGGAGGGTGCCGTCGTCCAGCTGACCCGCAAGGAGTTCGACCTGCTGGCGCTGCTCGCCCAGCGTCCCGGCGTGGTCTTCCGGCGGGAGCAGATCATCAGCGAGGTGTGGCGCACGAGCTGGGAGGGGACCGGGCGGACCCTGGAGGTGCACGTCGCCTCCCTGCGCGCCAAACTGCGCATGCCAGCCCTGATCGAGACCGTGCGCGGCGTCGGCTACCGGCTCGTGGCTCCGGCCTAGCGGGGACCGTTGCGCACACGTCTCCTGCCGCTGCTCATCGTCCTGATGGCGGCCGTGCTGCTCGCCCTGGGCGTGCCGCTGGCGGTCAGCGTGGCCCGCGCCGAGCAACAGGACGTGGTCGTCGACCGCATCGACGACACGGCACGGTTCGCCGCCCTCGCCCAGTTCGTCACCGCCCCGACCGGCGCCTTCGACCCGCTCGCCACGACCAACGACGAGCGGCGCGGGACGCTGATGCGCGAACTGGTCAACTACTACGACGTCTACGGCATTCGTGCCGGTGTCTTCTACGGCAGCGACACCCCCATGGCCCACGCGCCGAGGGACTGGTACCTCCCCGAAAAGGGCGAGGTGCGGGAAGCGTTCGAGGAGGCGCTGCTGAGCCGGCGCAGCCACGACCCCCAGCAGGTGTGGCCCTGGCAGCGCAACCGGCTCGTGGTGGCGTCCCCGGTGATCCGGGACGGCGACGTCGTCGCGGTCGTCGTAACCGACTCGCCCACCGGGGCGATGCGTTCGCGCATCCTGCACGGCTGGCTGGTCGTCGGCGCCGGCGAGATCGCGGCGATGCTGCTCGCCATCGGCGCGGCCCTGCGGCTGACCGGCTGGGTGCTCAGGCCCGTGCGGGTCCTGGATGCCACCACCCACGACATCGCCACCGGCCGGCTGAAGTCCCGGGTCGCGGTCGCGAGCGGTCCGCCGGAACTCAGGCGGCTGGCCCGGTCGTTCAACGAGATGGCGGACAACGTCGAGGACGTGCTGGAGCAGCAGCGCGCCTTCGTCGCCGACGCCTCGCACCAGCTGCGCAACCCGCTCGCGGCGCTGCTGCTGCGCATCGAACTGCTCGGCTACGAACTTCCGGAGGGCAACGAGGAGATCGCGTCCGTGCAGAGCGAGGGCAAACGCCTCGCCCAGGTCCTGGACGACCTGCTCGACCTGGCCCTGGCCGAACACACCCAGGCGGACCTGCGGATCACCGACATCGGCGCGCTGACCGCCGAGCGCGTCGCCGCCTGGGCGCCCACCGCCGAGGCCAAGGGTGTCCACCTGGCCGGTGACTGCCCGCCCACCACGGCCTGGGCCGACCCGGTCACGCTCTCCAGCGCCCTGGACGCGGTGATCGACAACGCGGTCAAGTTCACGCCGGAGGGCGAGCGCGTCGAGGTGACGGTCGCCGTCGACGGCGAGGTCTCGACCGTCGTCGTCACCGACCGCGGTCCCGGCCTGACCGACGAGGAGCTCCAGCGCGTCGGCGACCGCTTCTGGCGCAGCGGCCGGCACCAGAACATCAAGGGCTCCGGCCTCGGCCTGTCCATCTCCCGTGCCCTGCTCGCGGCGGGCGGCGGCACGATCGCATACGACCACCACGAGCCCACCGGGCTGAAGGTGACGGTGTCCGTGCCGAGGTCGAGGCCGGTGGCCTGAGACCGGCCCCGCTACGGCTTGACGGAGCGGTAGTAGCGCCGGGCGCCCTCGTGCAGGGGGAGGGGGTCGGTGTAGATGGCCGTGCGCAGGTCGACCAGCTGGGCGGAGTGCACGTGCCGTCCGATCCCGTCGCGGCTCTTGATCACGGTCCGCGTCAGCCACTCGGTGAGCCTGGGGTCCACGTCCGTGCGGGTCACCAGCAGGTTGGACACCGCGATCGTCGGCACCGTGGAGCCGTTCTGGATGATCGGGTAGGCGGACTCGGGCATGTTGGTGGCCCGGTAGTAGCCCGTCGCGTCGTCCTGCTCGTGCATCTTGGCCACCAGCGCGGCGTCGATCGGCACGAACCGGAAGGTGAAGCCGTCGGCCAGCCTCTCCAGACCGGCCGTCGGCACCCCGCCGGACCAGAAGAACGCGTCGATCTTCCGCTGCTTCAGCCGTTCCGGGCCGGTGTCTATGCCCTCCGACACGGCCCTGATGTCCTTCGCCGGGTCCACGCCCGCCGCCCTGAGGACCCGCTCGGCGATCAGCCGCACCCCCGAACGGGGCAGCCCGGTCGCGACCGTCCGTCCCTTCAGGTCGGCCACGGTCCGCACGTCCGAGTCGCGCGGCACGACCAGCTGCACGTAGTCGTCGTACAGCCGGGCGACCCCGCGCAGCCGGGCGACCGCGTCACGGTGTTCCCGCTCGTACGTCTCCACCGCGTCGGCCGCGGCGATGGTGAAGTCGGCCTGCCCGGTCGCCACGCGCGCGACGTTCTCCTGCGAACCGTTGCTGGTGGTCAGGTTCACGTCCAGGCCGGGCATGTCCTCGGCCAGCTCGGTGCGCAGCCGGCTGCCGTACTCGTGGTAGACGCCGCTCGTGGTGCCCGTGCTGAAGGTGATGGTGCCGCTCGGCGGGTCCTCGCCCAGCGGCAGCAGCCACCACAGCAGCAGCCCGAGGACGACGGCGGCGGCCGCGCCCTGCGCGGCCCGGCGCCTGCCGACGGGAGGGAACACCTTGGACATGCGCGCGATCCTGCCAGGTGGGGCGGCGAACTGGCCAGGGCGGGGCACTCCGGGCGGTGCCCGGAGTGACTGTCAGTGGCCGTCGATACAGTCGGTCGCATGAGTTCTTCGCCCGCCGACCTGGTCCGTCAGTTCCACCTCGCCTTCGGTCTCGACACCCGCAGCACGCCGACGGAGGTGCCGGCCGACCTCGCCGCGCACCGCGGGGAACTGCTCGCCGAGGAGGCCGCCGAGGTGGCCGAGGTGTCGGTGGACGGGCCCCTGGACCGCCTCGCGCACGAACTGGCCGACGTCGTCTACGTCGCGTACGGCACGGCCCTGGTGCACGGGATCGATCTCGACGCGGTGATAGCCGAGATCCACCGCTCCAACATGACCAAGCTCGGCCCCGACGGGCAGGTGGCCCGCCGGGCGGACGGCAAGGTCCTCAAGGGCGAGCACTACGAGGCACCGGACGTGTCGGCGGTGCTGCGCCGCCAGGGGTGGGTCCCCGGCGGCGCGGCCTGACGAACCTCGGAGCGGCGTGGGGCGCCGCCGACCGGCGGCAGGCCCGGCCGCTGGGCCGGCAAGCGTGCCCCACGGCCGGTGGCGAGGCGCGGTTCCCCGCACGCGCCGGTCTCCGTGGTGGGGGCTCACCCTCACGTGACCGCTGTCGGAGGCCTGCACCCGGGCGACCGGCGCCCGTGGTGCGATGCGCGCCCCCCGTGGGTGCCGCCCCGTTCCTCAGTCGCCCACCGGCGCCTCCGCGCGCGGCTCGGCCGCCCGCTCCGGCGACGGGGTCCGGCGCGCTTCGCGCAGGCGGGTCCAGCGGGTCGCCAGGGGTTCCGTGTAGCGGGCGGTGAGCGGGCCCAGGACGACCAGGATCAGGACGTACGCCGTCGCCAGCGGGCCCAGGGACGGTTCGATGCCGGCGGTGACCGCCAGCCCCGCGATGACGATGGAGAACTCCCCGCGGGCCACCAGGGCGCCACCCGCACGCCAGCGGCCCTTGACCGATATGCCGGCGCGCCGCGCCGCCCAGTGCCCCGTCGCGACCTTCGTCGCGGCGGTCACGGCGGCCAGCAGCAGGGCGGGCAGCAGGACCGGAGGAATGCTGGCGGGATCGGTGTGCAGCCCGAAGAACACGAAGAAGACGGCCGCGAACAGGTCCCGCAGGGGACTCAGCAGGGTGTGCGCGCCCTCCGCCACCTCACCGGACAGCGCGATGCCGACCAGGAACGCGCCGACCGCCGCCGACACCTGGAGCTGCTGCGCCACCCCTGCGACCAGGATCGTCAGCCCCAGGACCACGAGCAGCAGTTTCTCCGGGTCGTCGCTCGAGACGAACCGGGAGATGACCCGGCCGTAGCGCACCGCCGCGAACAGGACGAGCCCCGCCGCGCCCAGCGCGATCGCCAGGGTCAGACTGCCGGCCGCCAGCCCCACGCCGGCCACCAGCGCGGTGACGATCGGCAGGTAGACCGCCATGGCCAGGTCCTCCAGCACCAGGACGCTCAGGATCACCGGCGTCTCCCGGTTGCCGACCCGGCCCAGATCGCCCAGCACCTTGGCGATCACCCCGGACGAGGAGATCCAGGTGACGCCCGCCAGCACCACGGCCGCCACCGGCCCCCAGCCCAGCAGCAGCGCGGCGGCAGCGCCCGGCAGCGCATTGAGGGTGAAGTCCACCAGGCCGGAGGGATAGTGGGCCTTGAGGTTGGAGACCAGATCGCTGGCCGTGTACTCCAGGCCGAGCATGAGCAGCAGCAGGATGACGCCGATCTCGGCGCCGGTGGCCACGAACTCCTCGCTCGCGCCCAGCGGGAGCAGCCCGCCCTCGCCGAAGGCCAGGCCGGCGAGCAGGTAAAGGGGGATCGGCGAGAACCGGAAGCGGGCGGCGAACCGGCCGAGCAGTCCGAGGGCCAGAATGATGGAACCGAACTCGATCAGCAGGACCGCGGAGGAGTGCACCGGTTCACTCCCGACCGAGGATCGCCGCGGCCGCGTCCACGCCCTCGCGGGTGCCGATCACGATCAGGGTGTCGCCGCCCGCCAGCCGGAAGTCCGGCGTCGGCGAGGGGATCGCCTCGGCCCGCCGCAGCACCGCCACGATCGACGCGCCGGTCTCCGTGCGCATCCGGGTGTCGCCCAGCAGCCGCCCGTTCCAGCGGGACGTCGCGGCCATTTCGATGCGCTCGGCGACCAGCCCGAGGCCGGTCGTGTACAGCAGGCTCGCGCTGTGGTGGGACGGCTTCAGCGCGTCGATCAGCGAGCCCGCCTCGGCGCCGGAGAGGCGCAGCGACTGGGCGCAGGCGTCCGGGTCGTCGGCCTGGTACACGCTCACCGTCCGGGTTCCGTCACGGTGGGCCACCACGGACAGGTGGCGCTGCTCCCGCGTCACGAGGTCGTACTGGACGCCGATGCCTGGCAGCGGCGTCGTCCGGAGGCGTGGAGCGGACACGGTTTCTTCCCCTTGAGGTCGTGGACGGTCGATGTCGGCGCCGATGCCGGGACAGATGCCCTCGCGGTACCGGTACCGGCCCGCGAGGGCGGCGGTGGTCGGTGCCGGACCGGCCCTCGGGACCGTCGGTCGTCAGTGCGCCGACGCGCCATGCTGTCATCCCGCCGTACGGTGACGACATGGGTGTCGTCACGGATGGACAAGGCCGGCGCAGGACGGAGATGCTGGTCAGGGCGGTGCCATGGTCCCGGACGGGCCGGCCGGGCACGGCTCGGTCGTCGCGGGGCGACCGGCCGGCGAAGAGGACCGGGGGAGCCGGGGGAGGAGGAGTCGCACACGTGTCGTTGTTCTGGCGGATCTTCGCTCTCAACGCCGTCGGCCTGGTGGTGGCCGCCGCGCTGCTCCTGGGTCCGGTCACCGTCTCCACACCCGTCCTGCCGGCCGAGGCGTTCGTCGTCGTGGCGGGTCTGGCCTCGCTGCTGGCCTCGCTGCTGGCCGTCAACGCGGTCGTGCTGCGCGTCGGGCTCGCCCCGCTCGGGCGGCTGGGGCGGGCCATGAGCGACGCCGACCTGCTGCACCCCGGCGCCCGTGCCGTCGTCTCCGGCCCGGTCGAGACGGCCGAGCTGATCACGACGTACAACGCCATGCTCGACCGGCTGGAATCGGAGCGGGCGAACAGTGCCGCCCGGGCCCTGTCCGCCCAGGAACGCGAACGCCACCGCATCGCCCGCGAACTGCACGACGAGGTCGGCCAGACCCTCACCGCCGTACTCCTCCAGCTCAAGCGCGTCGCCGACCGGGCCCCCGACGACCTGCGTGACGAGGTGGGGCAGGCGCAGGAGGCCACGCGCGCGGGACTGGACGAGATCCGCCGGATCGCCCGCCGTCTGCGCCCCGGTGTCCTGGACGAACTCGGCCTGGTCAGCGCCCTGCGCTCGCTCGCCGCCGAGTTCACCACCCACGGGCTGACGGTCCGCCCCGACCTGCGGCCCGGCCTGCCCCCGCTGACCGAGGAGACCGAACTGGTGCTTTACCGGGTCGCCCAGGAAGCCCTGACCAACACCGCCCGGCACGCGGGTGCCGACCGCGCCGAACTCCGTCTCCGTCCCGTCGCCGACGGCGTCGAACTCCTCGTACGGGACAACGGCCGGGGGCCCGGGCCGACCGCGGGGGAGGGGGCCGGGGTCCTGGGCATGCGGGAACGGGCGCTGCTGATCGGAGCGACGTTCACCTTCGGGCCCGGTCTCGGCGGGACCGCCGTACGCCTGCGGACCGCGCCCGCGCCGTCCGTCACCGCGCCGTCCGCCGCTGCGCCGCCCGGGGGAGGCGGCCTCCGGTGACCGGGGGCCGTCCGCCCCGGCGCGGGTCCTCGCTGCTCAGCCCTCACACCCGCCCCACCCTCCCCGGAGGCCGCCGATGACCGACGAGTCCGCACCGACCCGCGTGCTCCTCGCCGACGACCACACCCTCGTGCGCCGCGGAGTGCGGCTCATCCTGGACGGTGAACCCGACCTGACGGTCGTGGCGGAGGCGGGAGACGGGGCCGAGGCGGTCGAGCGGGCCCGCGCGGGGGACATCGACCTGGCCGTCCTGGACGTGGCCATGCCGAGGATGACCGGTCTCCAGGCGGCCCGCGAACTCTCCCGGCGGCTGCCCGGCCTGCGGATCCTGATCCTCACCATGTACGACAACGAGCAGTACTTCTTCGAGGCCCTCAAGGCCGGCGCGGGCGGGTACGTGCTGAAGTCCGTCGCCGACCGGGACCTCGTCGAGGCGTGCCGGGCGGCCGTGCGCGACGAGCCGTTCATCTACCCGGGCGCGGAGCGCGCGCTCGTGCGGTCGTACCTCGAACGGCTGCACCGCGGCGTCGGCGTGGACGGTCTGCCCGACCGGCCCATCACCGAGCGCGAGGAGGAGATCCTCAAGCTCGTCGCCGAGGGGCACACCTCCAAGGAGATCGGCGCGCTCCTCTTCATCAGCGCCAAGACCGTCGAACGGCACCGCGCCAACCTTCTCCAGAAGCTCGGCATGCGCGACCGCCTCGAACTCACGCGCTACGCCATCCGGGCGGGCCTGATCGACCCCTGACCCTGACTCTGCCCCGGTCCCGCCGCAGCCTCAGCCCCGCCCGCGTCCCGTGCGCGCCCGCGTACACGTACGCCGCCCAGACGTGCGGGCGTTGCGGCATCCGCTCGCGCAGGGCGCGGACGCTGTGGTGCGGGGCGAGGGCCCGGCCGTGTGCCGGTTCCCCCGCGGCCCGGCGGCAGAAGCCGCGGTGACGTGGTCGGCGTGCGTGCTGTCGATCTCCCAGAGCGTGCCGACGGCGGTCGGGAAACCGGCGAGCAGGAACGCGCTGGTGATGTGGATCGCCCCGTCGCTGAGCCGCTCGGAGGCGCGGGCCGTACCGCAGGCCGCGAGGAAGGCGAGGCGCGCCGCACCCGTGGTCGACGAGGACGAGGAGGATGCAGCCGAGCCGCAGTGTCGAGTGCGGAGCGACGGCCCGGACGCCGGCGGCCAGGGCCTCCATTTCGCCGAGCACCAGGTGAGCCTTGCGGAGCACGAACTCGCCCAGCGGGGTCGGCTCCACCTCCCGACGGCTGCGGAGGAACAGCTCCCCGCCCGCGACGCGCTCGATCCGCCGCAGTTGGGCCGAAAGCGCGGGCCGGGTGATCCCGAGCTGCCCCGCAGCCCCGCTCGGACTGCCGGCCTCGGCGATCCGGCACACGGCTTCGAGATGCCTCAACTCCAGCTTCATCGGCGCAGCGTACGCACGGCGCCGCACCAGAGCCCGCGCCTTGTCGAAATTGGCATGTACCCAGCCAGCTGGGTGCGGACCCGTACTCGGCCGCAACGATCCGCCTCCCCGCGGCGGACGGAGTACGACGTTGCGTCCGACCGCGGTCATTGCCGCTGCCGCTGCGGCGGCCCCGGAGCTCTCGGCGAGTCCCGCGGCCGCCCTCGCCGCCCTCGCCCCCGTCGCCCCGGCGCGGTCGGGAAGGGCAGGTCCGGGCCGCTTCCCGGTCGCGGTGGGTTCCTCGCTCTCGTCGCCGGCAGGGCTGCGGCCGGCGGCTCCGGCGAACTGCGGCACGGCGCCCGCAAGGCCTCCGTCCGCACCGAGGTCACCCCGTTCCTGATCGCGAAATGACCAACTCCTTCCCCCGCGGACCCCATTGACGCGAGCTCGCGGCTGCTGCGACCGTCCTCACGTTAGGCATGGCCATGTCACAAAATCCGGCTCCCTCCTCACCGGGAGGAGCCGGAGGCGGCACGCCGTCACGCCCGCACCACCTCGCCATCTCCACCCATACAAGGAGCCACGGTGCTACGA
The DNA here is from genome assembly GCF_040682975.1 of Streptomyces sp. NPDC051051. Taxonomy (NCBI): domain Bacteria; kingdom Bacillati; phylum Actinomycetota; class Actinomycetes; order Kitasatosporales; family Streptomycetaceae; genus Streptomyces; species Streptomyces sp. NPDC051051. The sequence continues at coordinate 27,246 of NZ_JBFBCB010000042.1, read as the reverse complement.
AGACTCAGCCTCGCCGGCCTCTCCCTGGCCGTGACCCTGGGACTGGCGTCCCTGCCCGCCGCGTCAGCGGCCGCCTCGTCGCCGACGAGCGGCCCGACGGCCCGGCTCGGTCACGGCGACACCGCCGCCGGCACGGCGGCCGCCGTGCTCGCCGCGGCTGCCCCCGACATCGACGTCTCCAAGGTCCAGGCGCACCTGACCGAGTTCAGCCGCTTCGCCGCCGACAACGGCGGCAACCGGCGCTCGACCGGCCAGGGCTACCGCGACTCCCTCGCGTACGTGAAGGGCAAGCTCCAGGCGGCCGGTTACACGGTCACCGAGCAGCCCTGCACCTCGGGCTGCACCACCAATGCCGGACCGAACCTCATCGCCGAGTGGCCGGGCGGCGACGCCTCGAGGGTCTACATGTTCGGCGCCCACCTGGACAGCGTCTCGGCCGGGCCCGGCATCAACGACAACGGCTCCGGCAGCGCCGCGATCCTGGAGGCGGCGCTGACCCTCGCCGCGAACAATCCGCAGATGACCAACCGGGTCCGCTTCGCCTGGTGGACCGACGAGGAACAGGGCCTCAACGGCTCGGACTTCTACGTCCGTTCGCTGACCTCGACGCAGCGCTCGACGATCAAGGCGTACTACAACTTCGACATGATCGCCTCCACCAACGGCGGCTACTTCATCAACCACGTCACCTCCACGGCCGCCCAGCCGATGAAGGCGTACTGGGACTCGCTGAACCTCCAGCCGGAGGAGAACACCGAGGGCGCGGGCCGCTCCGACGACTACCCGTTCGAGCAGTACTCCATCCCGACCTCGGGCTACGCGATGGGCGCGAGCGCCCGCAAGACCTCCGCGCAGGCGGCCAAGTGGGGTGGCACCGCGGGCTCCGCGTACGACCCCTGCTACCACCAGTCCTGCGACACCCTCAGCAACGTCAACGCGACCGGGCTCAACCGTGCCGCGGACGGCATCGCCCACACCCTGTGGACGGTCGCCGTCTCCCAGCAGGTCCCGGCCGCAGACTTCTCCGTCGCGGCGAGCCCGGCCTCCGGCACCGCCGACCGGGGCACCTCGGTGGCCACCACCGTCGCCACGGCCACCACCAACGGCTCGCCGCAGACGGTGAACCTGTCGGCCTCCGGCGCGCCCTCCGGCGTGAACGTCTCCTTCAGCCCGGCCACGCTCACCTCGGGCCAGTCGTCCACGGCGACGTTCGCGGTGGGCTCGTCGGTCGTCCCGGGCACGTACCCGATCACCCTGACCGGCACCGGTGCCGTCACCCGCACCGCCACGTACACGCTGACGGTCAAGGGCACCGGCACCTGCCAGCCCGGCCAGCTCGTGGTCAACGGCGGCTTCGAGAGCGGGACTTCGCCGTGGACCGGTGACACCGCGGCGATCGGCGCCTACTCCGGTCAGTCCGCGCACAGCGGCACGCGCCTCGCCTGGCTGGGCGGTTACGGCCGTACCGGATCCGACAACCTGAGCCAGACGGTGACGGTGCCCACCGGGTGCGCCAAGGCCACCCTGACGTACTGGCTGCACATCGACACGGACGAATCCGGCAGCACGGTCTACGACCGGTTCACGGTCAAGGCGGGCAGCACCACGCTGGCCACCCTGTCCAACGTCGACGCGGCGAGCGGCTACGTCCAGCGGACCCTGGACCTGAGCCCCTACGCGGGCCAGCAGGTCACGCTGTCGTTCACCGCGACCGAGGACGCCAGCCTCCAGACCAGCTTCGTGCTGGACGACGTGAGCGTGCAGACCGGCTGACACGGGGCCGTTCGGCACCGTCGGCAGGAGACGGACGGGCCTTCGGGCTCACCCGCCTCCTGCCGCGGTGTCGGACCGCGCCGGGAGACGCCGGCCCCGCCGGTGGGGCGCCGCCTCCTCGTTCCGGGCCGGTGCCCCGGGAACCGCCGTCCGCGACGGCCGTGGCGCGGGGCGTCGCCCCCGCGTCCGGAGCGAGCATGATCACGGTGCCGCTGCCGGGAGCGGCTTCCGGGGACGGCGGCGGTGCGCTCCTCCCGACGCGGGAGCGCCGGGGAATGCTCACCGCGGGGCCGTCTAACCTTGAAGGCATGACCAGCAGCAGCGACCGGAGCCTCGCAGTGGACGTTCCCGCACCCAAGAGCTATGAGATTCGCACCTACGGGTGCCAGATGAACGTCCACGACTCCGAGCGATTGTCCGGGCTGCTCGAAGACGCCGGCTACGTGCGCGCCCCCGAGGGGTCGGACGGCGACGCGGACGTCGTCGTCTTCAACACGTGCGCCGTGCGGGAGAACGCCGACAACCGGCTGTACGGCAATCTCGGCCGCCTCGCGCCGCGGAAGGCCTCGCGGCCCGGCATGCAGATCGCGGTCGGCGGCTGCCTGGCGCAGAAGGACCGCGACACCATCGTGAAGAAGGCCCCCTGGGTCGACGTCGTCTTCGGCACCCACAACATCGGCAAGCTCCCGGTCCTGCTGGAACGCGCGCGCGTGCAGGAGGAGGCGCAGGTCGAGATCGCCGAGTCCCTGGAGGCGTTCCCCTCGACGCTGCCCACGCGCCGCGAGAGCGCGTACGCGGCCTGGGTGTCGATCTCCGTCGGCTGCAACAACACCTGCACGTTCTGCATCGTCCCGGCCCTGCGCGGCAAGGAGAAGGACCGCCGCACCGGCGACATCCTCGCCGAGATCGACGCCCTGGTGGGCGAGGGCGTCAGCGAGATCACGCTGCTCGGCCAGAACGTCAACGCCTACGGCTCCGACATCGGCGACCGGGAGGCCTTCAGCAAGCTGCTGCGCGCGTGCGGGACGATCGAGGGCCTCGAGCGCGTGCGGTTCACCTCGCCGCACCCACGCGACTTCACCGACGACGTCATCGCCGCCATGGCCGAGACGCCGAACGTGATGCCCCAGCTGCACATGCCGCTCCAGTCCGGCTCGGACACCGTCCTGAAGGCGATGCGCCGCTCCTACCGCCAGGAGCGCTACCTCGGGATCATCGAGAAGGTCCGCGCGGCCATCCCGCACGCCGCGATCACCACCGACATCATCGTGGGCTTCCCCGGCGAGACCGAGGAGGACTTCGAGGAGACCCTGCACGTGGTGCGTGAGGCCCGGTTCGCCCAGGCGTTCACCTTCCAGTACTCCAAGCGGCCCGGCACCCCGGCCGCCACCATGGAGAACCAGATCCCCAAGGAGGTCGTCCAGGCGCGCTACGAGCGCCTCGTCGCCCTCCAGGAGGAGATCTCCTGGGAGGAGAACAAGAAGCAGGTCGGCCGCACCCTGGAGCTGATGGTCGCCGAGGGCGAGGGCCGCAAGGACGGCGCCACCCACCGCCTCTCCGGCCGCGCCCCCGACAACCGCCTCGTCCACTTCACCAAGCCCGATCAGGAGGTCCGCCCCGGCGACGTCGTCACGGTCGAGATCACCTACGCCGCCCCCCACCACCTCCTCGCCGAGGGCGCCGTCCTCGACGTGCGCCGCACGCGCGCGGGTGACGCCTGGGAGAAGCGCACCGCTGAGAAGGCGGCCAAGTCGGCCGGCGTCATGCTGGGCCTGCCCGGCATCGGCGCCCCCGCGCCGCTCCCGGTGGCCGGCGGCAGCGGCTGCGGCCGCGACTGACCGGTGCTCCGCCCGCCCCGCCTCCCGCGGGCGTACGCCGGTACCGGCGCACGCGGGGCCGGCGGCTCGGGGTTACCCTGCCGATCATGCTTGTCGCCGCCGCAGTCTGCCCCTGTCCGCCCCTGCTCGTGCCCGAGGTGGCCGCGGGCGCCGCACCCGAGCTGGACGCCGCGCGTACCGCCTGCTCGGACGCGCTGTCGGTGCTCGCCGCCGCCCGGCCGGACCGGCTCGTGGTGATCGGCCCCATGGAGGAGGCCGGGCGGGGCGCGTATCCCGCGGGCACGCCGGGCTCCTTCCGCGGCTTCGGCGTGGATCTCGCCGTACGGCTCGGCGGGGCGGGCACGGAGGCGGCGTCCGGGCGCGGCCTGCCGCCCTCCCTGGCCGTGGGCGCCTGGCTGCTGGAGCGGGCCGGCTGGTCGGACGCCCCGGTCGAGGGACTCGGCGTGGAGGAGTCCCTCGCGCCCGGACGATGTGCCGAGGCCGGCCGGGAGATCGCCGCCCGGCCCGGTCGGACCGCGCTCCTGGTGATGGGCGACGCGAGCGCCTGCCGCACGCTGAAGGCGCCGGGCTATCTGGACGAGCGCGCGGCCCCTTTCGACGCCGAGGCCGGGAGGGCGCTCGGCGCCGCCGACATCGCGGCCCTGACGGCCCTCGACGCCGGACTGGCCCGTGAGCTGAAGGCGGCCGGGCGGGCCCCCTGGCAGGTGCTCGCGGGCGCGGCGCAGGACGCCGGTCTGTCCGGCAGCCTGCTGTACGAGGACGCGCCGTACGGCGTCGGGTACGTGGTCGCGGCCTGGTCCTAGTCCCTTCGGCCGGGCCGCGCGGTCGCCGCCCGGTCCGAGCCCCGGCCGCCGTCAAGCGCGGTTCGCCGTCCGGCGCGGTCCCGGCCGCACCGGCGTCGGCGCGCGGGGGACGGCGGACGGCCGCGTGTGCGCACGCGCACCACGGCCGCCCGTCCGTCTCCATCGTGCTGCTGCTGCCGCCCGTCGCTCAGGACGTCGGCGGCGGCGAGGTCGGGGGCGTGAACGTGTCGCCGCCCGCCCCCGGCTCGTCCTTGTGCGCAAGCCGGTCCACCGCGCCCTTGGCCTTGCCGGTGCCCGACTGGATCTTGCCCGAGTACTTGCCCTTCGTCCTCTCGTCGACGACGTGGGCGGCCTTGTCGATCCCGTGATGGATCTTGTCCCCGTGCTGTTGCGCGAGGCCGGACACCTTGTCCTTGGCAGGGCTGAGCCTGGCCTTCAGGTTGTGCAAAAGACCCATGGGTCACCTTCCCTGGCGGGTCCGTCAGGTGCGGGCGTTCTCGCCGGTCCGACCGTCGGCGGCCTTGCCGGACGACTGCTGCCCCGGGATGCCGACACCGTCCTCGGCGGATTCCTCCGCCCCGGTGCCGCCCTCGGACGAACCGGCCGGTGTCCCGGAGGCGGCCGCCGCCTCCGGATCGGCCGCTTCCTCCGCGACCGTCCTGTCCGCGACTGTCCCGTCCGCGACCGTCCCGCCCGTGTCCGCTTGCCGTGCGGCCTTCGACCTACGGAAAAGCCATTCCATAACGCCCATATTCACTCCATACGGTACTCGTGCGGGCGAAATCCCGCGTCGCCCGGTGCGTCCGTCTGCGTCACCGGATCACGCCGCCCCGTGAACGGGCGACGGAAATCCCGCAACGGGCAACGACCTGGCGCGAGTCCTGTCACCTCACTCGTTCGAGGGCACGGGGTGACGTTTGGGAGACTGGTGCGGTGAGCAGCGCACCCCCCACCCCCCGGGTCATCGCCGTCGTCGGACCGACCGCGGCCGGAAAGTCCGATCTGGGCGTCTTTCTGGCCCGACGACTCGGCGGCGAGGTCGTCAACGCCGACTCCATGCAGCTGTACCGAGGGATGGACATCGGCACCGCCAAACTGACGCCCGAGGAGCGCGGCGGCGTTCCGCACCACCTCCTCGACATCTGGGACGTCACCGTCACCGCCTCGGTCGCCGAGTACCAGCGCCTGGCCCGGGCCCGCATCGACGCCCTGCTCGCCGAGGGCCGCTGGCCGGTCCTCGTGGGCGGCTCCGGGCTGTACGTCCGCGGCGCCGTCGACAACCTGGAGTTCCCCGGCACCGACCCCGAGGTGCGGGCCCGGCTGGAGGAGGAGCTGACGCTGCGCGGCTCCGGCGCCCTGCACGCCCGCCTGGCGGCCGCCGATCCGGAGGCGGCGCAGGCGATCCTGCCGAGCAACGGCCGCCGTATCGTCCGCGCCCTCGAAGTGATCGAGATCACCGGGAAGCCCTTCACGGCCAATCTGCCGGGGCACGACTCCGTCTACGACACGATCCAGATCGGCGTGGACGTGACCCGCCCCGAACTCGACGAGCGCATCGCCCGACGGGTGGACCGGATGTGGGACGCGGGGCTCGTGGACGAGGTGCGCGCGCTGGAGGCGCGAGGCCTGCGCGAGGGGCGCACGGCCTCCCGCGCGCTCGGCTACCAGCAGGTCCTCGCGGCCCTGGCCGGCGAGTGCACCGAGGACGAGGCGCGGGCGGAGACGGTCCGCGCCACCAAACGCTTCGCGCGCCGTCAGGATTCCTGGTTCAGGCGCGATCCGCGGGTGCACTGGTTGAGTGGGGCCGCGGCGGACCTCGCGGAACTTCCGCAGCTCGCGTTGGCGTTGGTCGAACGACCGGTCACAGCCTGATCACGTCATGGCATCGGGACGCTCAGGCCGTCATCCGGGCCTCCGGCCCCGTGCCATCATCGAGCTTCGATCGACCAAGTGGAGTCCGAGTGGGGAGGGCGCGTGGCGATGGAGGCCGGCCCTCGTGACACCGCACAAGGCACCGAGCACGTCACCGGCGAGCAGGGTGAACCGGAGCCGGTGGACGACCGTCCGGGTCCCGCGGGAGCGGACGGCGCCGACGGCTCGAACGGCGACGGCGGTACGGACGCCGTCGACGGCTCGAACGGCATCGACGGGATCGACGGCACGGACGACATCGACGACACGGACGAGGCCGAGGGCGGCGTGACCGCCGACGGTCCCGAGCCGGAGGAGATGTTCGCCGGCGGCCCGGAGGTCGAGGTCGAGCTGCGCCCCCAGCGCAGGCTGCGGATCTGGCAGCTCGCCCCCATCGTCGCCCTGGCCGCGACGGGCTCCCTGATGTTCGCCTTCCCGCTCGCCTTCGACTTCGGCGACAGCGGCGCCGTGATCGCCATGCTGGGCCTGCTGATCTGCTCCTGTGCGGCCGGCTGGGGAATGATGGCCGCCCGCCGCGTCGGACACACCTGGCCCGGCCTGCCGCAGCGCGGCTCCGGCCGCCGTCCCGACTGGCGGGTCGTCCTCGCCTACGTCGTCCTGGTCGCCGCGGTCGTGGTCCTGGCCGTCCTGCGGGTCGCACGGCTGCGTTAGACCCCGTCCGCCCCGTCCCACGTCGCCGCCGCGCGGCAGCGTCGTACCCACCCCGTACGATCGGGGGATGAGCACGCGGATCGCCTTCCTCAAGGGACACGGCACCGAGAACGACTTCGTGATCGTCCCGGACCCCGAGAACGCCATCGACCTCTCCCCGGCCGCCGTCGCCGCCCTGTGCGACCGCCGCGCGGGCATCGGCGGCGACGGACTGCTGCACGTCGTGCGCTCCGCCGCGCACCCGGAGGCGAAGGACCTGGCGGCCGAGGCCGAGTGGTTCATGGACTACCGCAACGGCGACGGCTCGATAGCCGAGATGTGCGGCAACGGTGTCCGGGTCTTCGCCCGCTACCTCCGCCACGCCGGCCTCGTCCCCGAAGGCGACCTCGCGATCGCCACGCGTGCGGGCGTGAAGAGCGTGCACCTCGCCAAGGACGGCGACATCACCGTCGGCATGGGCAGGGCGCGCCTCCCCGAGGGCGACGTCACGGTCGCCGTCGGCGAGCGCAGCTGGCCCGCACGGAACGTGAACATGGGCAACCCGCACGCCGTCGCCTTCGTCGACGACCTCGCGCACGCGGGCGACCTGTACGCGCCGCCCCCCTTCAGCCCCGCCTCCGCCTACCCGGACGGGGTCAACGTCGAGTTCGTCGTCGACCGCGGCCCGCGGCACGTCGCGCTGCGCGTGCACGAGCGCGGCTCCGGCGAGACCCGGTCCTGCGGCACGGGCGCGTGCGCCGTCGCCGTGGCCGCCGCCCGCAGGGACGGCGCCGACCCGTCCGTCACCGGTACTCCGGTGACGTACACCGTGGATGTCCCCGGCGGGCGGCTCGTGATCACCGAGCGGCCCGACGGCGAGATCGAGATGACCGGTCCCGCGGTGATCGTCGCCGAAGGCGAGATCGACTCCGAGTGGCTGGAAAACGCCGCCCTCTGAAGAGGATGCGGCTTGGCATCGGAGGCCGTGACGGCCCGGCATGCACAGGAGTACAGCCGGGTCCGTGGCCGCGAGTTCGAAATCAAGACCGACCCGGTGCCGGGTGGCGCAAAACCGTAAACCTCAAAGGCTTCGCTCGAATGGGTGATCCGTTTCACGCTCGGCGAGAGGCGGTCGGTCGGGCGTGGTGGGCTCGGTAGCATCAAGCACCGGCCCGGACGGGGGACTGTCGCCAGCCCCCCGAGCCGTGTCCGCCCTGGGGCACCCCGTCCGCCGGTCCACGCAGCCGGAGGTGCCCATGAGTGCGGAGGCCACGAACCCCGCGACCCCAGGCCCGGTAGTGCCTGCCGCGCCCCGCAGGCGCAGCCGCCCCCGGATCGACCTGCGCCGCCTGGGCCGGGCGGCCCTGCTCGGCCCCGCCTCCCGCGGCAGGCTGCCCGACGCGATCGGTCACGTGGTCGAGGCCCACCGCTTCCACCACCCGGACGCCGACCTCGAACCACTGCGCCGCGCCTACGTGCTCGCGGAGTCCTCCCACCGCGGCCAGATGCGCAAGAGCGGCGAGCCGTACATCACGCACCCGCTGGCCGTGACGCTGATTCTGGCCGAGCTCGGCGCCGAGACCACCACGTTGACGGCCTCGCTGCTCCACGACACGGTGGAGGACACCGATGTGACGCTCGATCAGGTCGGTGACGAGTTCGGCGCCGAGGTGCGCTACCTCGTCGACGGCGTGACGAAGCTGGAGAAGGTGGACTACGGCGCCGCCGCCGAACCCGAGACGTTCCGCAAGATGCTCGTCGCCACCGGCAACGACGTCCGCGTGATGTCCATCAAACTCGCCGACCGCCTGCACAACATGCGCACCCTCGGCGTGATGCGTCCCGAGAAGCAGGAACGCATCGCCAAGGTGACCCGCGACGTCCTCATCCCGCTCGCCGAACGCCTCGGTGTCCAGGCGCTGAAGACCGAACTGGAGGACCTGGTCTTCGCCATCCTGCACCCCGAGGAGTACGAGCACACGCGCAAGTTGATCGTCGACAACGCCTCGCGCGCGGACGACGCCCTCGCCGAGTTCGCCGACGTGACGCGCGCGGTGCTGCGCGACGCCGACATCCAGGCCGAAGTCCTCATCCGGCCGCGGCACCTCGTCTCCCTGCACCGCACCGCCCGCAAACGCGGACGGCTGCGCGGCTCCGACTTCGGCCGCCTGCTCGTCCTCGTCAACGAGGACGCCGACTGCTACGCGGTCCTCGGTGAACTGCACACCTGTATGACGCCCGTGGTCTCGGAGTTCAAGGACTTCATCGCCGTCCCCAAGTTCAACCTGTACCAGTCGCTGCACACCGCCGTCTCCCTCCCCCGGGCCCGGACGGACTCGTCCGGGGGCACTCCCGCCGACGTCCAGGTCGCCGAAGTCCTCATCCGCACCCACCAGATGCACAAGGTCGCCGAGGCCGGAGTCGTCGCGCTCGGCAATCCCTACGCCCCGCCGGCGGAGGAGCAGGGCGCGCCCGACGGCGAGCGCGTCGACCCCACCCGCCCCGGCTGGCTCTCCCGTCTCCTCGACTGGCAGGAGGCGGCCCCCGACCCGGACACGTTCTGGTCCACCCTGCGCGAGGACCTCGCCCAGGACCGGGAGATCACCGTCTTCCGCCCCGACGGCGGCACCCTCGGCCTGCCCGAGGGCGCCACCTGCGTGGACGCCGCGTACGCGCAGTACGGCGAGGACGCCCACGCCTGCCTCGGCGCCCGTGTCAACGGCCGCCTGGCGACCCTGAGCACCGTGCTGCGGGACGGCGACAGCGTCCAGCTCCTCATGGGCCAGGACCCCGCCTCCGAGCCCTCCAGGGAGTGGCTGGAGCACGCCCACACGCCCGCCGCGCGCATCGCCATCCAGCGGTGGCTCGCGGCTCACCCGGGTACGGACGGCGCGCCCGCCGAGGCCGACGGCACGAAGGCCGGCCCGACCCGGCCGCCGTCCGACGGCGTCCCGGCCCACCCCGCACCGGACGCCTCCGCGCCCGAGGCCCCCGGACCCCGCCCCGGCGCCGCGATCACCGTCGTCGACCGCCCCGGCGCCGGAGTCCGGCTCGCCGGGTGCTGCACGCCCGTCCCGGCCGACGAGGTCACCGGCTTCGCCGTACGCGGCGGCGTGGTGACCGTGCACCGCGTGGAGTGCGCCGCCGTGGCGCGCATGACGGAGGCGGGGCGCGCGGCGGTCGACGTGCGCTGGGGGGACACCACCGAGTGCCGGGTCACCCTGTTCGCCGAATCGTTCGGCCGCCCCCATCTGCTCGCGGACCTCACCGAGGCGATGGCCCTGGAGGGCGCCGAGATCGTCTCCGCGACCGTCGAACCGCCCAGCCAGCAGCGGGTCCGCCACACCTACACCGTCCAGCTCCCCGACGCAGCCCGGCTGCCCACCCTCATCCGCGCCATGCGCGACGTCCCCGGTGTGTACGACGTGGGACGCGCGCACCACCAGACGCCGCCGTTCTCCTGATCCCCTGAGGCACGGCCCGGGCCCTTCCCGTCCCGTCCGTCACCGCACACGCGCGTGCGCAACCCGTTCGGGTGGGCCGGTCGCGCGTCGGCGCCGCACGGGCGGGGCGCGCTGGTAGCCGTGGTGCATGCTGCTCTCCCCCCGCGCCCAGGCCCACCGGGACGGCACCGGCTCCCGCCGGCCCCGCACCGCCCGCTCCCGCCGCCTCACCTCCGCCCTCCTCGCCTCGGCCGTCTCCGTCTGCCTCGTCGCCGCGGGCGCCCCGCCCACCCCGCTCGGCGTCGGCGACCGCCTCTACCCCCACCTGGGCAACCCCGGCTACGACGTGGCGTCGTACGACCTGGCCCTCACGTACTCCGGAAGCAACGACGAACCGCTCCAGGCGGTCACCACGATCGACGGCTGGACCACCGCCACCCTGGACCGGATCAATCTGGACTTCGCCCACGGCGAGGTCCGGTCCGTCGAGGTCGACGGGGAGTCCGCCGACTTCGCCACCGCCGGCGAGGACCTGGTGATCACGCCCGCGCACCCGCTGCCCCGCGGCGACTGGATGCGCGTCACCGTGCGTCACACCAGCGACCCGGTGAGCGCCGACGGCCGGGACGGCGGCTGGCTGCGGACCGCGGACGGACTCGCCATGGCCAACCAGGCCGACGCCGCCCACCTGGTGTTCCCGTGCAACGACCATCCCTCCGACAAGGCCATGTTCACCGTCCGGGTCACCGCGCCCAGCGGGTACACGGCCGTCGCCAACGGTCTGCCGACCGGCGTCGACCGGGCGGGCCGCGCGACGACATGGACGTACCGCACCCTGCACCCGATGGCCACCGAACTCGCCCAGGTCTCCATCGGGCGCTCCGCCGTCCTGCACCGCGAGGGACCGCGCGGGCTGCCCGTGCGGGACGTCGTCCCCGCCAAGGACCGCGAGGCCCTCGAACCCTGGCTGCGGAAGACCCCCGACCAGATCGCCTGGATGGAGAGCAAGGTCGGCCCCTACCCCTTCGAGACGTACGGCATGCTCGTCGCCGACACCGCCACCGGCTTCGAACTGGAGACGCAGACCCTCTCCCTCTTCGAGAAGGCCCTGTTCACCGAGCCCGCCTACCCCACGTGGTACGTCGAGTCGATCATGGTGCACGAGCTGGCCCACCAGTGGTTCGGCGACAGCGTCAGCCCGCGCACCTGGTCCGACCTCTGGCTCAACGAAGGCCACGCCACCTGGTACGAGGCCCTGTACGCGCAGGAGAAGGCCGACCGCACCCTTCAGGCCCGCATGAAGGCGGCGTACGGCGCCTCCGACCGCTGGCGCGCGGTCGGCGGCCCGCCCGGCGCCCCCAAGCCACCGGCGCCCGGCCAGAAGATCGGTATCTTCCGCTCCAACGTCTACGACGGCGCGGCCCTGGTGCTCTTCGCCCTGCGCCAGGAGATCGGCCAGGAGGCCTTCGGCCGGCTGGAACGGAGCTGGCTGAGCGACCACCGCGACGCCACCGCGGGCACGGCCGACTTCGTCCGCCTCGCCGCCCGGATCTCCGGCCGTGACCTCGGGAGCTTCTTCCAGCACTGGCTGTACGACGAGAAGACCCCGCCGATGCCCGGCCACCCGGAGTGGAAGCCGGTCGCGCCCGCCGGCAAGGCCCCCGGCCCCGCCGTCAAGGCCTCCGAATAAGGCGATGACGAGACGGGCCGTACCGTGCGACCATCGTCGGGTCGGCGGGGCACGGGACGCGGGAATCTCCCGGACCGCTCGTGCGTTGTGCATTATGACCGCCGAACCGGCATCCCCAACGACGTAAGGACCCAATGACCTCCTCTTCTTCCCCTTCCCAGGACACCAAGCGCCTCGCGCACGCCTACCCCGAAGGTCTTCGGGCCGATGCCCTGATGGAAGAGGACGTCGCCTGGAGCCTCGACACCGACGGAGACCGGGACGGCGACCAGCTCGACCGCTCCGAGCGGGCGGCCCTGCGCCGCGTCGCCGGTCTCTCCACCGAACTCGAGGACGTCACCGAGGTCGAGTACCGTCAGCTCCGCCTGGAGCGGGTCGTGCTCGTCGGCGTCTGGACCTCGGGGACCGCACAGGACGCGGACAACTCCCTCGCCGAGCTGGCCGCCCTCGCGGAGACCGCGGGCGCACTCGTGCTCGACGGCGTGATCCAGCGCCGCGACAAGCCCGACGCCGCCACCTACATCGGCTCCGGCAAGGCCGACGAGCTGCGCGACATCGTCCTCGAGACCGGCGCGGACACCGTCATCTGCGACGGTGAGCTGAGCCCGGGCCAGCTGATCCACCTCGAGGACGTCGTCAAGGTCAAGGTCATCGACCGCACGGCCCTGATCCTGGACATCTTCGCCCAGCACGCCAAGTCCCGAGAGGGCAAGGCGCAGGTCGCACTCGCGCAGATGCAGTACATGCTGCCGAGGCTGCGCGGCTGGGGTCAGTCGCTGTCCCGCCAGATGGGCGGCGGCAAGGGCGGCGGCCTCGCCACCCGCGGTCCCGGTGAGACCAAGATCGAGACGGACCGGCGCCGGATCCGCGAGAAGATGGCGAAGATGCGCCGGGAGATCGCGGAGATGAAGACCGGGCGCGAGATCAAGCGCCAGGAGCGCAAGCGCCACAAGGTGCCCTCCGTCGCCATCGCGGGTTACACCAACGCCGGCAAGTCCTCGCTGCTCAACCGGCTCACGGGCGCGGGCGTACTGGTCGAGAACGCCCTGTTCGCGACCCTCGACCCGACCGTGCGCCGGGCCGAGACCCCGAGCGGCCGGCTCTACACGCTGGCCGACACCGTCGGCTTCGTCCGTCACCTTCCGCACCACCTGGTCGAGGCGTTCCGCTCCACCATGGAGGAGGTCGGCGAGTCCGACCTGATCCTGCACGTGGTGGACGGCTCGCACCCCGCCCCGGAGGAGCAGCTCGCCGCCGTGCGCGAGGTGATCAGGGACGTCGGCGCCATCGACGTGCCCGAGATCGTCGTGATCAACAAGGCCGACGCGGCCGACCCGCTCACGCTCCAGCGGCTCCTGCGCAACGAGAAGCACTCCATCGCCGTCTCGGCCCGCACCGGCCAGGGCATCGACGAACTGCTGGCGCTCATCGACGACGAGCTGCCCAGGCCGTCCGTCGAGGTCGAGGCGCTCGTGCCGTACACCCACGGCAAGCTGGTCGCGCGCGCCCACGCCGAGGGCGAGGTGATCTCCGAGGAGCACACGGCGGAGGGCACCCTGCTGAAGGCGCGGGTGCACGAGGAACTGGCGGCGGATCTCACGCCGTACGTTCCCGCGCCGCTCGTCTGACGCGTCGGTTCACCCGAAGGCCCGCCCTCGCTCGGGCGGGCCTTCGCCGTGCGCCGGTCTACCGGCCGGCGAACTTCTCGCTCACCGAGTCGTACACGCCCTTGGCCACCTCACCCAGCCGCGGACCCGCGAGCCAGCCGGCGTTCACCGGGCCGATCGAGGTGTTGGACACCAGCGCGGGCTTGCCGTCCGAGCCCGCGGCCACCCAGCCGCCGCCGGACGAACCGCCGGTCATCGTGCACCCGATGCGGTACATCGTCGGGTCGGTGCCGTTGAGCGACAGCCGCCCGGGCTTGTCCTGGCACTGGTACAGCGTCTGCCCGTCGTACGGCGCCGCCGCCGGGTAGCCGGTCGCCGTGATGCTCTTCACCTTGGTCACCGCCGGGGCCGCGAAGTCCACCGGCAGCGCCGAACCGACCATCTCCTCCAGCGACTTCCCGGCGCTGCCCTCCTCGGGCGTCACATGGATGACGGCGAAGTCGTACGAGGCGCCGTCGCCGCCGGTCTGCCCGCCCTGCTCGATCCACTGGTCGGACGTCTGAGCCCAGTCGCCCCACCAGACCCCGTACGGCGCCACCTCTTCCTTGGTCGCCGTCTGCAGCTTCGCGGCCGACATGCCCGAGTCGTTGTACGACGGCACGAAGGCGATGTTGCGGTACCAGCCGCCCTTCTTGCCGGCGTGCACGCAGTGGCCCGCCGTCCACACCAGGTTGGACTTGCCGGGGTGGGCCGGGTCCTGCACGACCGTGGCCGAGCAGACCATCGTGCCCTCGGGGGAGTCGAAGAACACCTTGCCCGCCTCGGGGGCGTTGGCGTGGTAGGTGGTCGGCACGGCCGCCGCGTCCACCGCCGCCGGCTCGGGGTCGGTCACACCCTGGTCGTCGGAGAGGTCGTTCTCGTCGACGCTGCGGTCCGGGTCCTCCGCCTCACGCATCCGGTCCGGGTCCCACAGGCCCTTGATGATCGGGTTGACGTAGTCCTGCGCCTCGCGCAGCCAGTCGTCCCTGTCCCAGTTCTTCCAGGCGCCGTTCTTCCACTTGTCCAGATCGATCCCGTGTTCCTTGAGCCGGTCCTTGATGTCGTCCGGGATCGTGATCTTTCCGTCGCCCGCGCCCGCGGCCGAGGCGGAGGCACCGGCCTGATCGTCGGCGTCGGCGCCGCCCGAGTCGCAGGCGGTCGCGGTGAGGGCGAGCGCCGAGGCCAGGGCGACGGCACCCAGCGCGGGGGAGATTCTGCGCGAGGCTTTCCTCCCCCGCCGAGCGATGAAGGACGGCCGTATGGATCGCATGGTGTGACTCCCCGTGGTGTCAAGGAACTTGGAGCGGTGGCCGCGCACACCGCGGGAACTGGGCTTCCTCTCATGCCTGGTTCGGGCGGGTCTCACGGCCGGGTGGGACGGCATCACACGATATGCGTTCGCTGTGGGGGAGCACCGACGGAACAGCAACGGTTCCGTCACGGCAAGGATCTTGGGGCAACCCGTAACCCGCAGGACCGTCGGCGGTTGGTAGGCGTGGAACGACGGTCCGTGCGTGGCCCTTCCAGCGGGAATTCCCCGAGGGCGCGGTGTCGCCGCCCTCGGCCCGGTACGCCGGTCAGGACCCGGCGAGGGGAGTTCCGCGGCGCACCGACTCGCCTGTGGACAGCGGGAGGACAGGAAACCGTGGCCATGACGCAGCCAGTGCCGGGGGAGACGTCCGCGGGACGTGATGCCGACGGGGGAACCGCCCTGGGGACCCCGGTGTGCGGGAGCCCGGCCGGTGCGGAGGTCCCCGTGCCCGGCCCTCCCGTGCGCGGACGCTCCGCCCGGGAGGGCGTCCCGGGCGGGCAGTCGGCACGCGCATCGGCGGCGCGGACCCACGCCGGGGCCCTGCCGGTCGTGCCGGTCCGGGCCCGGGGGCTGACCGTCGAGGGTGCCGACGGCCGCCGCTACCTCGACTGCGTCTCGGGCGCCGGGACCCTCGCGCTCGGCCACAACCACCCCGTCGTCCTGGAGGCGGTCCGCAAGGTCCTCGACTCGGGCGCCCCGCTGCACGCCCTCGATCTCGCCACGCCGCTCAAGGACGCCTTCGTCGCCGAACTGCTGCACACCCTGCCGCCGGGACTGGCCGGCCACGCGCGCGTGCGGTTCTGCGGACCGGCCGGCTCGGACGCGGTGGAGGCCGCGCTCGCGCTGGTCCGGGCCGCCACGGGCCGCACCGGGGTCCTGGCGTTCACCGGGGCCCGTCACGGAACGACCGCGGATTCCCTCGACGCCTTCGGCCACGACCCGGACGCACGGGTGACCCGGCTGCCGTACCCCCAGGATCACCGCTGTCCCTTCGGTGTCGGTGGCGAGCGGGGCGCCGAACTCGCCGCCCGCTGGACCGAGTCGGTCCTCGACGACCCCGAGTCGGGGGTGCGCCCGCCGGCCGGGCTGATCCTCGAACCCGTCCGGGGCGAGGGGGGAGTGATCCCCGCGCCGGACGCCTGGATGCGCCGCGTGCGCCGCGTCACCGCCGAACGTTCGATCCCCCTGATCGCCGACGAGACCCAGACGGGCGTCGGGCGGACCGGTGCCTTCTGGGCCGTCGAACACAGTGGCATCACCCCCGACGTGATGGTCCTGTCCAAGGCCGTCGGCGGCGGTCTGCCCCTGGCCGTGATCGTCCACCGGGACGACCTCGACGTCCGGGAACCCGGCGCCCTCGCGGGCCCGTTCCGCGGCAACCAGCTCGCCATGGCCGCCGGCGCGGCCACCCTCGCCCATGTCCGCGCCAACGGCCTCGCCGGACGCGCGGCCGCCCTGGGCGACCGTCTCCTGCGCCGACTCCGTTGTCTGGCGGACGACTTCCCGTGCGTCGGGGACGTGCGAGGGCGCGGCCTGATGATCGGGGTGGAGATGGTCGATCCGGAGGGGATCCCGGGTGGACGTGGTGCCGCCGCTCGGGGGACTCCTCCCGCGTCGACCTTCCCCGCGTCGCCCGAACTGGCCGCCGCCGTCCGGCGGGAGTGCCTGAGCCGCGGCCTGATCGTCGAACTCACCGGACGCCACGCGAGCGTCGTACGCCTGCTGCCGCCCCTGACCATCACCGACGAACAGGCGGCGGCCGTACTCGACCGATTCTCGGACGCGGTGCACGCCGTGGCCCGCACGCGAGCAAAGGAACGACCGTGAACACCCCGCCCCCGTCCTCGTCGCCCACGTCGGTCCTCCCGGCCCCCCGCGGGCGGCGGGGCACCGCGGCCGACCCGCTGCACCACCCCGACCCCCATCGGGCGGCCCAGGCGGCGGCTGTGGAGAACCTGCTGCGCTGCTGGGTCCGCGAGACCGGCCTGTCCGCCCCCGACGACGGTGTTCTGCGCATCCCGCTGCCCGCCACCGGCACCGCGCTCCTCGTCCCCGTGCGCCACTGGTCGCCCACCGGCTGGCACCGTTTCGGGCTTCCGCGCCCCGCCGACGCCCCCGAGCACTCCGCGCCCGTGGACGCGGTCATGCTCGCGGCCCTGCTCAGCCGCGAGGTGCTGCCCACCGGGCCCGGCGGAGCGTCCGGGGCCCCACTCGGCGCGGCCCCCCGCGTGGCGGACGCGGTGCCCGAGGGCGGGGTGCGGCACGACGACCTCGTCGCCCGGGTCGCAGACTCCGTCCGCCGCACGGCCACCTTCATCGGCGCGCACCGGGAACACCTTGCGGACCGGCAGCGCCCCGCCGAGCGAGCCGACCTCTTCCTCTCGGCCGAGCAGGCGCTGACATTCGGGCACCCGCTGCATCCGGCCCCCAAGAGCCGCGAGGACCTCTCCGACGCGGAAGCCCGGCTGTACTCACCCGAGGCGCACGGCTCCTTCCCCCTTCACTGGCTGGCTGTCGCGCCCCGCGTGCTGGCCGCCGACTCCGCCTGGACCGAGCGCGGCCGTCCCGTCCCCGCCCGGTCGCTGACGGCCCGGCTCGCCGGTACCCCACTGCCGCTGCCCGACGGGTACGCCGTCCTGCCCGTGCACCCCTGGCAGCTCCGTGAGGCCCGCCACCGTCCCGAGGTCGCGGCCCTGCTCGACGCCGGCCTGCTCCGGGACCTCGGCGCCCACGGCCCTCCGTGGCACCCGACCTCCTCCGTGCGCACGGTTCACCGCTCCGGCGCACCGGCGATGCTCAAGCTCTCGCTGGGACTGCGCATCACCAACTCCCGCCGCGAGAACCTCCGCAAGGAACTGCACCGGGGAGTCGGGGTCCACCGCCTGCTGCGCACCGGCCTCGGTGAGCGGTGGCGGGCGGCCCACCCGGGCTTCGACATCGTCCGGGACCCCGCCTGGCTCGCCGTGGACGGGCCGGACGGTCGTCCGGTGACCGGGCTCGACGTGGTGATCCGGCACAATCCGTTCGCCCCGGCCGACGACGTCTCCTGCCTCGCCGGACTCGTCGCGCCCCGCCCCGACCCGCGTCGGGCCGAGGACGGCGGCTCCGCGCCCTCCCGGCTCGCGGCGCTCGTCGGGCGGCTCGCCGCGGTGACGGGCCGGCCGCGCGAGACCGTGGCCGCCGAGTGGTTCCTGCGCTACCTGGAGCGGGTCGTCCGCCCCGTGCTGTGGCTCGACGGCGAGGCGGGGATCGCACTGGAGGCGCACCAGCAGAACACCCTGGTGCTGCTGGACCCCGACGGCTGGCCGAGCGGCGGCCGTTACCGCGACAACCAGGGCTACTACTTCCGCGAGTCCCGCCGCGCGGACCTGGACGCCCGGCTGCCCGGCATCGGCGAGGCCGGCGACGCCTTCGTCCCGGACGAGGTCGCCGACGAGCGCTTCGCCTACTACCTCGGCATCAACAACGTGCTGGGACTCATCGGCGCCTTCGGCTCCCAGCGGCTCGCCGACGAACGCGTGCTGCTCGCCGCCTTCCGACGCTTCCTGGCCGATGCCGACGCGGGTGCCGCTGCGGATACCGACGCCGGCTCTCGCACCGGTCCCGGCCCGCGCTCTCGCACCGGTCCCGGCCGGACACGGAGTTCGCTGCCCGCCCGGCTGCTCGACTCACCGCGCCTGCGCTGCAAGGCCAACCTCCTCACCCGCCTCCACGGCCTGGACGAACTCGTCGGCCCGGTCGACACCCAGTCCGTCTACGTCACCATCGCCAATCCCCTGCACCGTTGAAACCCGCTCGCCGAGAGGAGTGGAGCCGTGCCCGCCGCCGATGCAGAGGACACCTCGGAGCCACGTCCGCCCGACGGCGTCCTCGCCTCGCTCACCCCGCCAGGAGAGGGCGCGATCCGGACGCCACCCGGAGCATCGGCGTCCGTCACGGCCGTCCCGAGCCCCCGGCCCGGCCCCGCCGCCCCGGAAACCCCGCTCGACCACATCGCCGGCTGGGGCCCCGCAGCCACCCCCGTCGGGGCCTTCCGGCTCGTCCCGGTCCGGCTCGACAGGGACCTGCCCCACATCGCCCGGTGGATGAACGACCCCGAGGTCGCGGCCTTCTGGGAACTGGCCGGCCCGGACACCGTGACCGCGGCGCACCTGCACCGGCAACTGGCCGGAGACGGCCGCAGCGTCCCGTGCCTCGGCCTGCTGGAGGGCGTCCCGATGAGCTACTGGGAGATCTACCGGGCGGACCTCGACCCTCTGGCCGGCTTCTATCCGGCCCGACCGCACGACACGGGCCTCCACGTTCTCCTCGGCCGCGGCGCCGACCGGGGCCGCGGCCTCGGTGCCGTACTGCTCAGGGCGGTCGCCGATCTCGTCCTCGACAGCAGACCCGGCTGCGCGCGGGTCGTCGCCGAACCCGACATCCGTAACACGCCGTCCGTCGCGGCCTTCCTGACCGCCGGCTTCCGGTTCTCCGCGGAGGTCGGCCTGCCCGCCAAGCGAGCCGCTCTCATGATCCGGGACCGGGCTTCGCGTCATCTGCTCTGAACACCCTGTCGAGCCGTCCGATCAGCGGCCGCCCGCATCCGGTCCCGATCGGTCACCCGCGTGCCGAAACCGGCGCCCCGTCCCGCCCACCGGGAGGCCCACCGTCTTGATCGCGTCGCTCCCGTCCCCCGTGACCACACCTTTGTCAGTGCCGCCCCGTAGGGTGGTCGCGCTATGACGAAGCCCTCACTCCCCGAACTCCTGCACGCCGCCGTCGCCGCCGTCGGCGGCACGGAGCGCCCCGGCCAGGTGACCATGGCCGAAGCCGTCGCGGAGGCGATCGACGACGGATCCCATCTGCTGGTCCAGGCCGGCACCGGCACCGGTAAGTCGCTGGGGTACCTTGTGCCCGCGCTCGCGCACGGCGAGCGGGTCGTCGTGGCGACCGCCACCCTGGCGCTGCAACGCCAGCTCGTGGAGCGCGATCTGCCGCGCACGGTCGACGCGCTGCATCCGCTGCTGCGTCGCCGCCCGGAGTTCGCGATGCTCAAGGGCCGGTCGAACTACCTGTGCCTGCACCGGTTGCACGAGGGCATGCCCCAGGACGAGGAGGAGGGCCTCTTCGACCAGTTCGAGGCCGCCGCGCCCACCAGCAAGCTGGGCCAGGACCTGCTGAGGCTGCGCGACTGGGCCGACGAGACGGAGGACGGCGACCGGGACGACCTGACCCCCGGCGTCTCCGACCGCGCCTGGGGCCAGGTCTCGGTCTCGTCCCGCGAGTGCCTCGGCGCCACGAAGTGCGCGTACGGTGCCGAGTGCTTCGCGGAGATGGCCCGCGAGCGGGCCAAACTGGCCGAGGTCGTCGTCACCAACCACGCTCTGCTGGCCATCGACGCCATCGAGGGCGCCCCCGTCCTTCCCCAGCACGAGGTGCTGATCGTCGACGAGGCCCACGAGCTGGTCTCGCGGGTCACCGGCGTCGCCACCGGCGAGCTGACCGCGGGCCAGGTCAACAGGGCCGTGCGCCGCGCCGCGAAGCTCGTCGACGAGAAGGCGGCCGATCAGCTCCAGACCGCCGCCGAGGGCTTCGAGCGACTGATGGAGCTGGCCCTTCCTGGCCGCCTGGAAGAGATCCCGGAAGACCTCGGCTACGCCCTCATGGCGCTGCGCGACGCCGCCCGCACGGTGATCTCCGCGATCGGCGCGACCCGCGACAAGTCCGTCCAGGACGAGGACTCGGTCCGCAAGCAGGCGCTGGCGTCGGTGGAGAGCGTCCACGACGTGGCGGAGCGCCTCGTGAACGGCTCCGAGTACGACGTCGTCTGGTACGAGCGGCACGATCGCTTCGGCGCCTCCCTGCGCGTCGCCCCCATGAGCGTCTCGGGCCTCCTGCGCGAGAAGCTCTTCGCGGACCGCTCCGTGGTCCTGGCCTCGGCGACACTGAAGCTGGGCGGCGACTTCAACGGCGTGGGCGCCTCCATGGGGCTCGCCCCGGAGGGCACCCAGGGCGAGGACGTCCCCCAGTGGAAGGGCATCGACGTCGGCTCCCCCTTCGACTATCCCAAGCAGGGCATCCTGTATGTCGCCAAGCACCTGGCCCGCCCCGCGCGCGACGGCGACCGCGCGGACATGCTGGACGAGCTGACGGAGCTGATCCAGGCGGCCGGCGGACGCACCCTCGGTCTCTTCTCCTCGATGCGCGCCGCGCAGCTGGCCGCGGAGGAGCTGCGCGCCCGCATCCCCGAGTTCCCGATCCTGTTGCAGGGCGAGGAGACGCTCGGCGAGCTGATCAAGAACTTCGCGGCCGACCCGGAGACCTGCCTCTTCGGCACGCTGTCGCTCTGGCAGGGTGTCGACGTGCCCGGCCCGAACTGTCAGCTGGTGGTGATGGACAAGATCCCCTTCCCGCGTCCGGACGATCCCTTGATGAGCGCTCGCCAGAAGGCGGTCGAGGAGGCCGGCGGCAACGGCTTCATGGCGGTCGCCGCCACCCACGCCGCGCTGCTGATGGCCCAGGGCGCGGGCCGGCTCGTCCGCGCGTCGGGCGACCGCGGAGTCGTCGCCGTGCTGGACCAGCGGCTCGCCACGGCCCGCTACGGCAGCTATCTGAAGGCCTCGATGCCCGACTTCTGGTTCACGACGGACCCGAACCAGGTCCGCAGGTCGCTGGCGGCGATCGACGCGGCTGCGAAGCAGGCCGACGCATAGGGCACGGGGCATGAGAAAGGGGGCCTGTCCCCGTGAGGACAGGCCCCCTTCCGTCCCGTCGGTTCCGCCCGGTGACCGGACCGCCCCACGCCACAGGACCGACCAGGCCCTGGACCGACCGGCGCCCGGACAGCACAGGGCCCCGGAACCGGCGCAGGGATCCCGGGGCCCAGTCAGGGGGGCGGTCGAGGAGGCCCGTCCGCCGCCGCACTCAGACGCGGCGCAGAACGGCCACCACCTTGCCGAGGATGGTCGCGTCGTCGCCGGGGATCGGCTCGTACGCCGCGTTGTGCGGGAGCAGCCACACATGGCCGTCCTCGCGCTTGAAGCGCTTCACGGTGGCCTCACCCTCCAGCATGGCGGCCACGATGTCGCCGTTCTCCGCGACCGGCTGGCGGCGGACGGTGACCCAGTCGCCGTCGCAGATCGCGGCCTCGATCATCGAGTCACCGACGACCTTGAGCACGAACAGCTCACCGTCGCCGACGAGCTGCCGGGGGAGCGGGAAGACGTCCTCCACCGACTCCTCGGCGAGGATCGGGCCACCGGCGGCGATCCGGCCGACCAGGGGGACGTAGGACGCGGCGGGCTTGCCGGCGGTGTCCGTGGGCTGCACCGTCGCGGCCTGGTCGGACCCGCGCACCTCGTACGCGCGGGGACGGTGCGGGTCACGGCGCAGGAAGCCCTTGCGCTCCAGTGCCATCAGCTGGTGTGCGACCGACGAGGTGCTGGACAGGCCGACCGCCTGGCCGATCTCCCGCATCGACGGCGGGTATCCGCGCCGCTGCACGGAATCCCGGATGACCTCGATCACCCGCCGCTGACGGTCGGTGAGCCCCGAGCTGTCCGCCCGGATGCCTGGAGGTCGGCCCGGCAGGGAGCGCTTGTGCCCCTCCGGATTCATGGGTTCGTTCATCGCGTGCACCGGCTCGAGTCGGCCCTGGGAGCGGTCCTGGGCAGTGATGGTGGCACTGTCTGCGGTGGTGGTCACGTCGGCCCCTCTCGGTTGTCTCCCTGCTGCACAACGGTAGTTGCTTTCGAAAGGTTGCGCCAAACACACGTTCGAGTGAAAAAGCGTGGATAGCCTGACTTGATCATGTGTCGGGGTGTATAGCTGACGCGCCGCCCACTGGACGTGAAGGGTGCTTGTTGTACTCTTCGCCGCCGGAGCCGATCGCCTTGTGAGAGGTGGCCCCAGTCTGCCACCCGTACCCCGGCGGGCCGGGAGCCGGGCCCGACTCTGTGCGAGAGTCCCACCCCTCCTCCTCCTGGCGCTCACGGTATCCCCGTGCGCGGCCCGGCGGCACGGTCGTGTGCGGGCGGCCGCGCGGTCGTGCGCGCGACGACGCGGCCGTATGCAGCCGTACGCGCGCGTGCGCGGCGGGCCGTGCGCGACCGGTTCCGTGTGCTCGCCGTGACCGCCGGAACGCGTCCTGTGAGGGCCGTCGGCGCGACACGCGACACGGCCTGGGTGAATAAGCCAAGCCCTACATCTAGTGGTTGGATGTCCCCCGCAGCCCACAAGTTGTGTTCCCCCGGGACTTCGCACCCTCCGGAATCACCTATGCTGGGGGCTGCTTCGAGGGGCCCGTGAGGCCCGCGAGGCCATGGAGACTGCTGTGAGGAGGGATGGATCATGCACTGCCCCTTCTGCAGGCACCCCGACAGCCGTGTCGTCGACAGTCGTACGACCGACGACGGCACGTCGATCCGCAGGCGCCGCCAGTGCCCTGACTGCTCCCGTCGTTTCACGACCGTGGAGACGTGCTCGCTCATGGTGGTCAAGCGGTCCGGGGTCACCGAGCCCTTCAGTCGCACCAAGGTCATCAACGGCGTGCGCAAGGCCTGCCAGGGACGGCCCGTCACGGAGGACGCGCTCGCCCAGCTGGGTCAGCGGGTCGAGGAAGCCGTGCGGGCCACCGGGAGCGCCGAGCTGACCACCCACGACGTGGGGCTGGCCATACTCGGCCCGTTGCAGGAACTGGACCTCGTCGCCTATCTGCGGTTCGCCTCCGTCTACCGGGCGTTCGACTCGCTCGACGACTTCGAGGCCGCGATCGCGGAACTCAGGCAGGCGCGGCACCCCGAGACGGACGACGGCGGCCGCGAGGGCGCGGCAGACGCTGTCGCGGGGGGCCGGGAGGACGACGGCGGGCGCGGAGGAACCGTGCAGGTTCCCGAGCCCGCCCACTCCGCCGACTGACCGCGGTCCGGAACCGGAACACAGGTTCCGGACCGGGCCGGGCGACGGCGGACGAGACCTGCTGCGGGCGTGGCGAACGGTGGTGCCCGCAGCACAAGACAGAACACCGTGTCACGGGAACAGCGTGGCATTTCAGGGCGTTTTAGCCCGTACAGGGAGGCGGCATGACAGAGACGGCGAGCGGTCCGGCACGGGGTTCCCGAGCCAAGGGCGCCAAGGCGACCAAGGGCCTGCGTATCGAGCGCATCCACACGACCCCCGGCGTGCACCCGTATGACGAGGTGGCCTGGGAGCGCCGTGACGTCGTCATGACCAACTGGCGCGACGGCTCGGTCAACTTCGAGCAGCGTGGCGTCGAGTTCCCCGACTTCTGGTCGGTGAACGCGGTCAACATCGTCACCAGCAAGTACTTCCGGGGTGCCGTCGGCACCCCGCAGCGCGAGGTCAGCCTCAAGCAGCTGATCGACCGCATCGTGAAGACCTACCGGAAGGCCGGGGAGGACCACAAGTACTTCACGTCGCCCGCCGACGCCGAGATCTTCGAGCATGAGCTGGCGTACGCCCTCCTGCACCAGATCTTCAGCTTCAACAGCCCTGTCTGGTTCAACGTCGGCACGCCGCAGCCCCAGCAGGTCTCGGCCTGCTTCATCCTGTCCGTCGACGACTCCATGGAGTCGATCCTCGACTGGTACAAGGAAGAGGGCATGATCTTCAAGGGCGGCTCCGGCGCCGGCCTGAACCTCTCCCGCATCCGCTCCTCCAAGGAGCTGCTCTCCTCCGGCGGCAACGCCTCCGGCCCGGTCTCCTTCATGCGCGGCGCCGACGCCTCCGCCGGCACCATCAAGTCCGGTGGTGCCACCCGCCGCGCCGCCAAGATGGTCGTCCTCGACGTGGACCACCCCGACATCGAGGACTTCATCGAGACCAAGGTCAAGGAGGAGGAGAAGATCCGCGTCCTGCGCGACGCGGGTTACGACATGGACCTGGGCGGCGACGACATCACGTCCGTCCAGTACCAGAACGCCAACAACTCCGTCCGCGTCAACGACGAGTTCATGAAGGCCGTCGAGCAGGGCGGCAAGTTCGGCCTGCGCGCGCGGATGACCGGTGATGTGATCGAGGAGGTCGACGCCAAGTCGCTCTTCCGCAAGATCGCCGAAGCCGCCTGGGCCTGCGCCGACCCGGGCATCCAGTACGACGACACCATCAACACCTGGCACACCTGCCCCGAGTCCGGCCGGATCACCGCGTCGAACCCGTGCAGCGAGTACATGCACCTGGACAACACGTCCTGCAACCTCGCCTCGCTGAACCTGATGAAGTTCCTGAAGGACGACGGCCAGGGCAACCAGTCCTTCCAGGCCGAACGCTTCCAGAAGGTCGTCGAGCTGGTCATCACCGCGATGGACATCTCCATCTGCTTCGCGGACTTCCCGACCCAGAAGATCGGCGAGAACACGCGCGCGTTCCGCCAGCTCGGCATCGGCTACGCCAACCTCGGCGCCCTGCTGATGGCGACCGGCCACGCGTACGACTCGGACGGCGGCCGCTCGCTGGCCGGCGCCATCACCTCCCTGATGACGGGTACGGCCTACCGCCGCTCCTCCGAGCTGGCCGCGGTCGTCGGTCCCTACGACGGCTACGCCCGCAACGCCGACGCCCACAACCGCGTCATGAAGCAGCACTCCGACGCCAACCAGAAGGCCGTCGGCATCGACGACCTGGACAGCCCCGTCTGGGCCGCCGCCACCGAGGCCTGGCAGGACGTGCTGCACCTCGGCGAGAAGAACGGCTTCCGCAACTCCCAGGCGTCCGTTCTCGCCCCGACCGGCACCATCGGTCTGGCGATGTCCTGCGACACCACCGGTGTCGAGCCCGACCTCGCCCTGGTCAAGTTCAAGAAGCTGGTCGGCGGCGGCTCGATGCAGATCGTCAACGGCACCGTGCCGCAGGCCCTGCGCCGCCTGGGCTACCAGGAGGAGCAGATCGAGGCGATCGTCGCCCACATCGCCGAGCACGGCAATGTGATCGACGCCCCCAGCCTCAAGCACGAGCACTACGAGGTGTTCGACTGCGCCATGGGCGAGCGC
This sequence comes from Streptomyces sp. NPDC051051, assembly GCF_040682975.1. Taxonomy (NCBI): domain Bacteria; kingdom Bacillati; phylum Actinomycetota; class Actinomycetes; order Kitasatosporales; family Streptomycetaceae; genus Streptomyces; species Streptomyces sp. NPDC051051. The sequence goes on along the minus strand of NZ_JBFBCB010000042.1, from coordinate 1,191 downwards.
GCCATCTCCCCGATGGGCCACGTCCGCATGATGGCCGCGATCCAGCCGTGGATCTCCGGCGCCATCTCCAAGACGGTCAACATGCCGGAGACGGCGACCGTCGAGGAGGTCGAGGAGATCTACTTCGAGGCCTGGAAGCTCGGCGTCAAGGCGCTCGCGATCTACCGCGACAACTGCAAGGTCGGCCAGCCCCTCTCCGCCAAGACCAAGGAGAAGGAGAAGACCGAGGTCACCGAGAAGGCCGAGGACACGATCCGCGCCGCGGTCGAGAAGGTCATCGAGTACCGTCCGGTCCGCAAGCGCCTGCCCAAGGGCCGTCCCGGCATCACGACCTCGTTCACGGTCGGTGGCGCCGAGGGCTACATGACCGCCAACTCCTACCCGGACGACGGTCTCGGCGAGGTCTTCCTGAAGATGTCCAAGCAGGGCTCGACGCTCGCCGGCATGATGGACGCCTTCTCCATCGCGGTCTCCGTCGGCCTCCAGTACGGCGTACCGCTGGAGACGTACGTCTCGAAGTTCACCAACATGCGCTTCGAGCCGGCCGGTATGACGGACGACCCCGACGTGCGGATGGCCCAGTCGATCGTCGACTACATCTTCCGCCGCCTGGCACTCGACTTCCTGCCCTTCGAGACCCGTTCCGCGCTCGGCATCCACTCCGCCGAGGAGCGTCAGCGCCACCTGGAGACCGGTTCGTACGAGCCGTCCGAGGAGGACGTCGACGTCGAGGGTCTGGCCCAGTCGGCCCCGCGCGCCCAGGACCTGAAGGCCGTGGCCACGCCGAAGGCCGAGGTGGAGGCCGCCAAGCCGGCCCCGCAGCAGGCCCACACCAGCGCCGAGCTGGTGGAGATGCAGCTGGGCATCCACGCCGACGCCCCGCTGTGCTTCTCCTGCGGTACGAAGATGCAGCGCGCCGGTTCCTGCTACATCTGCGAGGGCTGCGGCTCGACCAGCGGTTGCAGCTGACCCCGGTGACCCCGGGCGGTAGGGCCTGCCCGGGGTGAACGACCTGGCGAGGGCGGTGGAGCCGGTTTCCGGCTCCACCGCCCTCGGCGTTCGGTGGCGCGGGATCCGGAGCTGCGGACCTCCCGGAGACTTCGGCCGGGACGGAGCGAGCGCGCCGACGTGGTGGCGGACCAGTTCCCGGTGGACCGCGCCTTCCTGGACGCGGCGGTCGAGGAGATCACG
>NZ_JBFBCB010000041.1:0-77221 GCF_040682975.1 Streptomyces sp. NPDC051051 | reverse complement strand
CGCCGTCGGTGAACTCCTCACCGCCGCCCGCGGCGAGGACGCCCTGCTGCGCGGCCTCGCCTTCGAGGCGCTGCGCGTCGTCGGCGCCGCCGCGCCTCCGACCCACCTCCGCCCCACCCTCGCTCCCTCGGCCCACCCCGGGAACGATCCCCGTGAGGCGTTCGTCACAAAGGCGGGGAGATCGTCATGCCGGAGTGGGACCGGAGGGAAGTACTGCCTCTGTCGTTTTCCGTCGTGGCGTGGCACGATCCCCCGGGCGACCGTAAGTTACTGACGGTAAATCAGTTGGGGGGGACGTTATGGGTACGGGCAAGCGCGGGCTGCTCGCGACGGCCGTGACCGTGGTGTGCGCGGTCACCGTCCTGACGGTGCCGGGCACGGCGTTCGCGAGTCCGAGCCCCACCCCGGCACCGACGACCGCCCCCGACCTGACCCCGCCGCCCGCGACCAACGAGGATCTCGAGGCGGTCCGCGAGAAGCTCGACACCCTCTACCACGACGCCGCCGTCGCCACCGACGCCTACAACGCGGCCGAGGAGCAGACGAAGAAGCAGTCCGCGGAGCTGGTCGAACTGGCGAAGAAGATCGTCGAGGGCCGCGAGAAGCTGGCCGACCTGAAGAATCGCGCCGGTGCCGCGGCCCGCTCCCAGTACCGCGGCGGCGGTCTGCCCGACGAGGCGCAGCTGCTGCTCAGCGACGATCCGGGCGAGTTCCTCGACGGTGCCGGCCGGGTGATCCAGGGTCAGCGCGCCACCAAGGGCCTGCTCGGCGAAATGACGCGCACCCAGGGGGATCTGGAGCAGTACGCCAAGGACGCCTCCGCCCAGTGGCAGAAGTTGGAGGCCAACCGCAAGGCCAGGGCCACCGCCCAGAAGAAGATCGAGAAGCAGATCGCGGCGGCCGAGAAGCTCGAGTCGGAGCTGGAGAAGGAGGAGAAGGAGCGCCTCGCCCGCCTCCAGGAACAGGCCGCGCAGAGGGCGCAGACCGCCTGGCTGGACACCGGGATACTCGACGGCGTCACCACCGGCAAGGGCACCGCGCAGGGCACGAAGGCCGTCCGGTACGCCACCGCGCAGATCGGCAAGCCGTACGTGTGGGGCGCGGAGGGTCCGGACTCCTTCGACTGCTCCGGCCTGACCTCCCGGGCCTGGGCCGGCGCCGGCGTCGCCGTTCCGCGCACCTCGCAGGAGCAGTGGCGGCAGCTGAAGCGGGTCGCCGTGAAGGACATGCGCCCCGGCGACCTCGTCATCTACTTCGACGACGCCAGCCATGTCGGGATGTATGTCGGCGGCGGCACGATCGTCCACGCCCCGCGCCCCGGCCGGACGGTCACCCTCGCGGGAGCGGGTTCGATGCCGATCCTCGGGGTGGTGCGGCCCGACGCGTAGAGCACCGGCCGGATGGTGGGCGCGGGGGCATCGGCCGGGGCGCCGCGAGGCGTCCGGCAAGACGCCGGGCCGGGCCCGAACGAGGCACCGGACAGGGCCCGGACGCGGCACCGGCCGGTCGCCCGGACCCCCGTCCCCGCCTGCGTGACCGTGGCCACGTGACCCACGGCACGTCTCCCCGGCGCCAAACCCCGTACGGACGTGACCTTCGTCATCCCCGCCCCCGTACCGGCCTGCCCAACTGCGGTATGGATCGCGGCATATGACAGTGGCCAGAGATCAGGCGACGTGCCGTACACCATTCCGCTGCGGCGCCTTCTGCCGCTATGGTCCCCGTCGGTGGGTCGAGGTCCCTCGTCCCCGCCATGCCCTCGGGGGGAGGGAAGGAACCCGAAACGATGCCCGTACCCGTACCGCGGCAGAGAGCGATCCCGGCCGCGGAGTGTGGTCAGGCTCAGGCCGCGCCCGCAGGCGGGAGCCCCACCCCGGAGGTGGACCCGCGCACGGACGACCGGACCGACGATCGCAAGGAAGCGAAGGTCGAACACCACGCCGCACCCGGCGACGGCGTCCCGCACGGAGCGAGCCCCGGCCACACCAACCTCACACTGCTGCTCATCGAGGACGACCCCACGGCCGCCCCGATCGTGCCCGACCTGCTCGACTCGGCCGGCAAGCCGATCCGGGTGCGCACCGCCCGCAACCTCACCGAGGCCGGACGGCTGCTCACCGACGACGTCCACTGCATCCTGCTGGACCTCGCCCTGCCGGCACCCGGCCGCGCCGCCGACGACGACGAGCTGGCCGTACTCCGGCACGTCCTGGAGCTGGCGCCCCGGCACGCCGTCCTCGCGCTCACCGCGTCCGGTGACGCCGAGCGCGGCGCGGAGGCGGTGCGCGTCGGCGCCCAGGACTACCTGTTCCGCGACGAGCTGGACGGGCGGCTGCTGAGCCGCGCCATCCGGTACGCCGTGGAGCGCAAGCGGTCGGACTCCGCCGAACGGCGGCTCGCCGAGGGCAAGCTGCGCGCGCAGGAGAACGCCCGCCTGGAGCGCGGTCTGCTGCCCACGCCCCTGCTGGAGGGCTCCCCGCTGCGCTTCGCCGCCCGCTACCGCCCCGGCCGCTCACGCGCGCTGCTGGGCGGCGACTTCTACGACACCGTCCGCACCCCGGACGGCACCGTCCACGCGATGATCGGCGACGTCTGCGGGCACGGCCCGGACGAGGCGGCGCTCGGCGTGGAACTGCGGATCGCCTGGCGAGCGCTGACCCTGGCCGGACTGTGCGGCGACGAGCTGCTGAACACGCTGCAGCAGGTGCTGGAGCACGAGCGCGACGACGACGAGATCTTCGCGACGCTGTGCACGGTGGACATCGCGCCCGACGGCCGACGCGCCGGCCTGTGCCTGGCCGGGCATCCGGCGCCGCTGATCGCCCGCCCCGACCAGCCGGCCCGGCTGCTGCCGTACGACAACAACGGCCCGGCGCTCGGGCTGCTGCCGGGCGCTCGCTGGCCGCGCATGCAGGTCGAGCTGGGCGCGGAGTGGAGCCTGATGCTCTACACGGACGGGCTGATAGAGGGGCGCGTCGGCGACGGCCGGGAGCGGCTGGGCCAGGACGGCATGGTGGAGATGATCCGCCGCCAGCTCGCGGCGGGCCTGCGCGGCGAGGATCTGCTGCGGTCCGCGGTCAACGAGGTCCGCGACCTGAACGGCGGCGAGCTGACGGACGACGTGGCGGTGGTCCTGCTGGACCGGCTGCCGTAGCACGGCAGGTCCTCGAGGCCGGTACCCACGGCAGGTCCTCACGGCCGGCCTTTACGGCAGGTGCCGACGGGGCCGGCCTTTACGGCAGGTGCCGACGGGGCCGGCCTTTACGGCAGGTGCCGACGGGGCCGGCTAGCGTCCGCCGTTGTACGGCCCGTACGGTCCGTCGCTGCTGGAGCCGCCGCCCCGGCGGCTGCGGCCGCCGCCCGGCAGGGAGCGCAGGGCGGGCCGGACGTCGACCATGTACACGATGGTCGCGATCAGGCCGATGATCGGCAGGAACGACAGGATGGGAAAGATCAGGTTCACCACGAAGGCGAGCCCGAGGATGATCATCCAGAACGGCTTGGTCTGCTTGTCGGCGGCCCGGTAGCCGTCCTCGCGGCGGATCGCCGCGTCGAACAGGGCGAAGCCGCTGAACACGATCAGGGCCAGGCTCAGCAGAGACATGAACCCTTCGAAACCTTCCATCAGCACTACGTCCACCACCCGGCTCGGCACGACATCGCTCGTCCTTACGCGGTCACCGTACCCGCAACCGTGCTCGCGCTACCCGGACAACGGGCCGGGCACTCCCCGAGTGCCCGGCCCGTCACCGTTTCCGTGTCCGCACCGCGGGTCCGCCGCCGGTCTCACCTGGCCGGGGGCGTCGTCTTCTTCGCGGTGGTCTTGCGGGCGGCCGGGGCCTTCTTGGCGGGGGTCTTCCTCGCCGCGGCGTCCACGTCGGCCATGGCGGCCGCGGCGGGCTTCGGCTCGTCCTTGACCGCGACCGGCGCGGGCTTCGGCTCGTCCTTCACCGCGACCGGCGCGGGCTTCGGCTCGGTCCTGCCCTCGACCACGATGGCCAGTTCCTCGATGTCCTCGGCGGCCTCGCCGCGCCAGGTCTTCACGGCCTGCTCGCCGTGCTCGGCGACCTTCTCGTAGGTCTCCCGGGCCTTGACGGCGTACTCGGCGGCGACGCCGACGCCGCGCAGCGCGATGTCCTGGGCGGACTCGCCGAGCTTCTTCAGGTCGGCGTCGAGCGTGGTGCCGAGCTTCTTGAGGTCGCCGTCGAGGGAGGAGATGAACTCGGTGACCTTCGTCTGGAAGGTCTCCTGCGCCTCCTTCGCCTTGGCGCCGGCCTCCTTGGCGCGGGCGGCGGCCCGCTCCTGGACGACCTTGGGGTCGGTGTTGCGGACCGCCTCGAAGCGGGCGGGCGCCTCGGTGCGCAGCTGCTCCACCAGGCCCGGAACCTTCTTCGCCTGCTTGAGGGCCAGGTCGGCGGTGCCGGCGGCGAAGTAGAACGGGGTGGGGTCGCTGAGGGTCTTGCGCAGGTCGTCGTTGATGGCCATGGTGATGGTCCTCCCGTATTCGCGTGCGTCGCGTTCGTCGATGTCGGTTGGTGCGGGTCCGCAGTCGGGCGGCCGGTCCCCTGGACCGGTCAACCGGCCGTCTGCTGCGGATCTGTGTCGGTGCCGCCGACCGTGCGGGTGCCCGGTGCGGCGTCCTCACCGTGCTGGGCGTCCACCGCGCCGTCGCCGCCCGCGAACCCGTTCTCCTTGCGGAAGGACTCGTAGATCTGCAGCAGCACCTGCTTCTGCTGCCCGGTCAGCGTGGGATCGGCGAGGACGACGGCCCGCGTCTCGACGTCGTCCCGGTCGCGCTCGGCATCGAGGATGCCGGCCCGGACGTACAACGTCTCGGCGGAGATCCGCAGCGCCTTGGCGACCTGCTGCAGCACCTCCGCGCTCGGCTTGCGCAGCCCGCGCTCGATCTGGCTCAGGTACGGATTGGACACCCCGGCGGCGTCGGCGAGCTGCCGCAGCGAGAGCTGGGCGTTTCGCCGCTGCTCGCGCAGGTACTCACCGAGATTGCCGACGTTGAGCGATGCCATGCCTCCACAGTGCCCCACCTTCGCTAACAATTGCAAGCACCCGCTTGCAAAAGTGCGCCACGCCACGCCGGAGACCACCCGGTCCGCTCAACGGCCGTGCGGTCCCCGCGCCGGCGAGGGTTTCCCGGACCTGCGCGGCGAGGTCTCCCGTGGGCGTCGCGCGACGAAGACGAACTCCTTGCCCGGCCTGTCGGGCGCGTCGCGAACGCCCTCCACCTCATAGCCCCGCGCGATCAGCTCCGCCTCGACCTCCCGCCGCCCACGGAAGCGCAGGGTGGAGTCCGACGTCAGCACCTGCCCGTCCGCAGCGAACACGTAGGTCCAGCGGAACGTCACCAGCGGCTCACTCACCTCGATCACCTGGACCCAGCTCTCGACGGCGCCGACACCCGGGATCTCCGTCACGCGGTACGAGGCTTCGCGGTTCCACTCCTCCCAGGCGCGCCTGGCCGGGTCCCGGGTCTCGAACACCAGACGGCCGCCGGGCCGTAGCGCTTCGTACGCGCCGCGCAGGGTCTCCCGCCACGCCTGCGGATCGACGATCTGCTGGGCGACGTTCGCCGTCATGGTCGCCAGGTCGACCCGCAGCGGCGGGAGCGCGGTCGCATCGCCGCAGATCCAGCGCACCCGCTCGCCGCCCCGCTTGCCCCGGGCCACGTCGACGGATGCCCGGGCGGGATCGACGCCGACGACCTCGATCCCGCGTTCGGCCAGCAGAAGCGCGAACACACCCGTCCCGCAGCCGATGTCCAGCACCCGACGCGCCCCGAACTCCTCCGCCATCCGGACGTACGCGTCGAGATCGCCGCGATCGGGGTCGAGCGGGTCGTAGACCGCGGCGAGCCGCGGATGCCCGAAGCACTGGTCAGTCACGCGGCCGAGCTTATGGGGAAGCCGAGTTGCCTACCTCGTCGATCGAGGATGCTGGAGACCTGGAGCGTTGCGCACATTCCGCTCTCTGACGTCGGGCAGGAAGCGGGCCACGGTGACGAAATCGGCGTCGTCGTGCAGGACGATCAGTCCATGATGCACGGCGGTCGCGCAGATCATCAGGTCGAGCGGCCCGGCCGCACCGAGGGCCCCCTTCTCGGCGAGAGCGTACTGGGCGGTGTCGACCCAGTCCCACAACCTCTTCGGAAGAGGTACGTCGGGGTACAGGTCGGTGAACATCTCGCCCATGGCCTCGTACTCCACGGCGTTGCGGGCCGAGCGCCGGAACCCGGCCCGCTGGGCGGCGCACGAGCCGATGGCCCGGAGGGTGGTGGTCTCCAGCCACGCGTCCCTCAACCGCTCCTCGCGCAGAAGGCGCCACAGACCCGAGGAGTCGAGCAGGTAGTGGATCACGCGCCACCTTGTTTGTCCTCGGCGCGGCGCCGCTCCCAGCCCTCGTAGTCCCACTGCTGGGCGGCGTGGAAGTGCCTGGCTACGAGCGCGACCCGCTCATGACGTTCGGCGTACTCGCGAAGGGCGGCATTGACCACGTCTTTCTTGGTGCCGCCACCGGCGACACGCATGGCCTTCTCCAGCGCATCGTCATCAAGGTCGATCGTCGTCACGCTCATACTGGTCTCCTCTATTCAAGGACAATATCCAGTATATGTATCCACGGCAGGACACCGCCTCTCCGAGGCCGAGACACCCCGGCCCCGCGCCACCCCGGTCGACGTGCCGTGCCGGCGCGGGCGGTCCGGCGCGGGCGGTCCGGCCGTTGTCAGTGGGCCGCGCAAGGATGGGGCATGCGCACCGATGACTGGCACCTCACCGAAGACGTCGACGAATTCCTCGCCCGCGCCGGGGAGTTCCTGCGCTCGCGCCCCGACCTGCACACCACCCCGCTGTCGGTGACCGAGAAGCTGCGGACGCAGCGCACCGAAGGGCTCGTGTTCGGTGTGCTGGAGCGGGCGGGCGAGGTCGAGGCGACCTTCTACCGTTTCCCGGCCCGCGGTCTGAGCGTCACCTCCCTCGCTCCCGGGCAGGCGGACACGCTCGCCGCCCGCCTGCTCGCCCTCGGGCACTCCCTCCCGTGGGTCACCGCGGACGACGGCACCGCCACGGCGTTCGCCGAGGCCTGGCGCCGGCGCACGGGTGCGACGCCGACGGTCCGGGTGCGGCTCCGCCTCCACCGCCTCGGCACACTCACCCCGCCGGAGCCGTTCCCGGCGGGCCGGGGCCGGCCCGTGGGCGAGCGCGACCACGAGCACCTCATGCGCTGGTGCCGCGAGTTCGCCGCGGACGTGGAGGAGGACGTCACCATCGACGCCGGCACCTGGGCCGGCACCCGCTTCGCCGAGAAGCACTACACCTTCTGGGAGACGCCGGACGGCACGCCCGTCTCCATGGCGGGCGCGAACCCGCTGGTCGGCGGCCAGGTCCGGGTGGACCCCGTCTACACCCCGGCCCACCTGCGCGGCCGGGGCTACGCGGGCGCCGTGACGGCCGAGGTCAGCCGCGCCGCGCTCGCCGCGGGCGCCAAGGAGGTGGTGCTGTACACGAACGCGGCCAACCCCACCAGCAACGCCCTCTACCAGCGCCTGGGTTACGTCCCGGTCACCGGCTTCACGGTGTACGACTTCTCCTGACCGGCGCCCGCGACAGCCAGGCCGCCACCGCTTCGAAGTCGCCCTTCACCAAGCCCCTTCGAGGGACCACCCGGTGCAGCAGCGCGGGAGCGGGGTGGCAGGCGTCGACGTACTCCCGGTCGGCCGGGGTGATCTCGTCGTCGAGCCAGACGAAGGGGCGCCCAGCCGCCCAGGACAGCAGGGGGCTCGTCTTCCAGTGGACGCCGGGCAGGGACGGCTCCTCGGGGAGGTCCGGCACCGGCAGCGGTGACAGGCCGAGCCGCGGTCCGAGGACCGTGTTCGCGTCCTCGCCCCAGGTCGTGGCCCACACCAGGTCGCAGCCGAGGGCCAGGAGCGCGGGACCGAGGGCCGGGTCGAGGCGGGAGAGGAGGGGGTGGTGGGGCGCGGGCGGGCCGTACCGCGGGTACGGGTCGGGGCCGCCGAAGGGGATCAGCGGGCCGTCCACGTCGAGGAAGAGCAGCATCGCAGGCCAGGTTCCCCCGCCTCACCCCTCCCAGGGAAGCCCTTCCGCGTGCACGACGTCCAGGCGGGAGACCGCTCGGGTCAGGACGACGTACAGGCGGTTCAGACCGCGTCGTTCGGCCGCCGCGATGGCCGCGGGTTCGACGGCGACGACGTGGTCGTACTCCAGGCCCTTCACCAGGGTCGCCGGGACGACGGCCAGGCGGGGGTCGGTGTCGAGGCCGGCCGTGGTGAGGGCGTGGCGGATGCGGGCGGTGTCCGCGTCCGCGGTGACGACGCCGACGGAGCCCTCGTGCGTGAGGGCGTCGCGTACGGCCGAGACGACCGCGGCGGCGAGGTCGCCGTCGGCCCGCCGGACGCGGAGTTCGCCGTCGCGGCGCAGGGAGCGGGCGGGCGGTACGTCGGTGTCGAGGCGGGTCAGGAGGCGGTTGGCGAGGTCGAGGACCGCGCCGGGGACGCGGAAGCCGGTGGTCAGCGGGACCACGCTCGCGTCGGGCTTGCCGAGGTGCGCGAGTTGGACGCGCCAGGAGCGCGCCGCCCACGGGGTGGTGCCCTGCGCCAGGTCGCCGAGGACGGTCAGGGAACCGAACGGCACCCGGCGGGCGATGGCCCGGCACTCCATCGGGGACAGGTCCTGCGCCTCGTCGACGACGACATGGCCGTACCCCTGCGGCCGGGCCAGCAGGCCGGCCACCTCGTCGAGGAGCACGAGGTCGGCGGCCGACCAGCGCGCGGAGCGGTACGAGCGCGGCGGGCGGGCCCAGCGCAGGGCCTCCCGCTCGCCGGGGTCCAGCAGGCCGTCCGCGGCCCGCGCCAGTTCGGCCGGGTCGCCGAGGAGTGCGGCGACGACCTCCTCGGGCCGCACCCCGGGCCACACGGCGTCCAGGCACGCGGCCACCGGACGGGACCGTTCGGTGCGGCGCAGCCAGGAGGCCGGGCGCGGCCCGCCGTGCCGTTCGGCCCGTTCCAGCAGGCGTCGCGCGATCCGGCTGCGCACCCGCTCGCGCCCCACGTCGTACGGCGGCTCCTCCGCGAGCACGTCCGTCACGATCCGCGCGATCTCCGCGCCGGTGACCCGCAGGCGGGAGGAGCCGTCCGCCACCGTGAGGTCGTCCGCGGCGGCGGTCACCCTGCCGTACAGGGCCCGGCGCAGCACCTGCGCCATGCGGGCGTCGTGCTTGACGGCGGCCGCCGGGGCGGGGTCCGTGCCGGTGACCGGGTGGCGGGCGATCTCGTCGGAGAGGGTGGACTGCCGTACGCCGGTCTCGCCGAGCGAGGGCAGCACCTCGGCGATGTAGGAGAGGAAGGTGCGGTGGGGGCCGAGGACGAGCAGTCCGCCCCGGCGGATCCGCTGCGGGTGGGTGTAGAGGAGGTAGGCGGCCCGGTGCAGGCCCACCGCCGTCTTGCCGGTGCCGGGGGCGCCCTGCACGCACACCGACGCGGACGGCTCGCCGCGGACCAGGTCGTCCTGCTCGGGCTGGATGGTGGCGGCGATGTCCCGCATCGGGCCGACGCGCGGCCGTTCGATCTCGCGGGCGACGAGGTCGCTCCGTCGGGACTCGCCGCGGCCGAGGTGTTCGTCCTCCAGACCGGTGAGGTCGGCGGAGTCGCCCCGGCTGCCCGGCGCCCAGCCGAACCGGCGGCGGACGGCGACGCCCTGCGGGTCGCGGGCGCTCGCCTGGTAGAAGGCGCGGGAGACGGGCGCGCGCCAGTCGACGACCAGGGGCGGGACGGCCGGGTGCTCGCCGATGCGGACCCGGCCGATGTGGTGGGCGAGGCCGGCGTGTTCTCCGCCGGTCTCCTCGGCGAAGTCGAGCCGGCCGAAGAAGAGGGGGCCGTCGGGCAGTTCGCGCAGGGCCTTGGCCTGGCTGCGCAGCCGGTGTCCGAGGACCTCGGCGTCGGCGCCGGAGGCGGAGACGTCCTCGCCGGTGACGACCCGGAGGTCGGCGCCCGCGCGCATCGCGGCGAGCGCGGCGCGGCAGGCGTCGTGGTGGGCGCGTTCTCGCAGGAGGGAGGCGTGGAGGAGGTCGGCCGGGTCCGCGGGGGCGGGGTCGGGTGACGTCATACGGACGAGACTACCTGAATGACGTTACCGAGTTAAATTTATTACCGAGTTCCATGAATGGCTCCGCGCCTCAGGCCAGTGCAGGAAGCCCCGCCTCCAAGGCGGTGAACGCCCGCTCCGCCGCCGCCAGCGCCACCGGCCGCACGTCGGCCGCCGTCTCCCCCGCCTCGATCCGCCGCCAGTTCTCCTGGGCGAGGATCCGCCGGACGGCGACGATCTGTCCCGCCGCGAGCCGCGCGTCCAGATCACCGCCGAGGACCTCCGCCAGCGCGGCCTCCGACCGCTCCAGGTAGGCGTGGAGACGGGCGACCAGGGCCGGGGTGCCGTAGAGGAGGGCGCAGAAGGAACGCACCTCGGGGTGGTCGTTGACGCCGGTGATCGGGTCGGACGCGGCGATCCCGGCGAGGAAGTTCCGGCGCAGGGCGGTCAGCGGCGCGACCCCTTCCACCCGCCCCGCGGCGACCGCCTCGGCCGCCTCCCGCTCGTGGTCGGCGAACCGGTGCAGGACGAGGTCCTCCTTCGCCGGGAAGTACCGGAACAGCGTCGGCTTGGAGATCTCGGCCGCGGCGGCGACCTCCGCGACGGACACCGCGTCGAAGCCCCGCTCGACGAAGAGCCGGACGGCGATGTCCGACACCGCCCGGTACATCCGCCGCCTCTTGCGCTCGCGCAGCCCCGTCTCGCTCATGGGCCGAGCCTACGACCGGACGGGGCGGGCCTTGACCTCAAGTCGAATTGAGGTCGGAGGCTGTCCCCGCGCATACACATGCACATGCATCGGATTCACGGCAGGGAGTCGTCATGCAAGCGGTACAGGTGAAGGCGTTCGGCGGACCGGAGGTCCTGGAGACGGCCGACCTTCCCGACCCGGCCCCCGGGCCCGGCGAGGTCCTGATCGAGGTCGACCATGTGGACACGATCTTCGTGGAGACCCAGATCCGCGCGGGCTGGGGCCGCGCCTACTTCGACACCGAGCCGCCGTACGTCCCCGGCGGCGGCGTCTCCGGCACGGTCGCCGCGGTCGGCGCGGGGGTGGCGGACGGCTGGCTGGGCCGGCGGGTGGCCTCGTTCGTGCGGGGTGCCTACGCCGAGCGGGCGACGGCCGCCGTCACCTCCCTCACTCCGGTCCCGGACGGCCTCGACCTGCGCACCGCCGCGGCCCTGGTGCACGACGGGGTGACCGCGCGGGGCGTCCTCGACGTCACGGGCGTGGGGGCCGGCGACCGGGTGCTGGTCCTGGGCGCCTCCGGCGGGATGGGGACGCTGCTGGTGCAGTCGGCGAGGGCGCGCGGCGCCCGGGTCGTCGCCTGCGCGCGCGGCGGGCACAAGCTCGCGCTGGTGCGGGACCTGGGCGCGGACGCGGTCGTCGACGTCTCGGCCGGGGGATGGCCCGAAACGGCGCGGGCGGCCCTCGGCGGCTCCGGCGCGGACGTCGTCCTGGACGGCGTCGGTGGCGAACCCGGCGCCCGGTCCTTCGCGTTGGTCGCCGACGGCGGGCGTTTCTCCGCGCACGGCGCCCCGACCGGCGGCTTCGCCCCCGTGGACCCGGAGGAGGCGAAACGCCGGGGCGTCACCGTCTTCGGCATCGCCGACGTGCAGTTCGACGAGGACGAGGTACGACGGCTGCGGACGGCCGCGCTCCGGGAGGCCGCGGCCGGACGGCTGCGGCCGGTGGTGGGCCGGGTCTTCCCGCTGGCGGAGGCGGCGGCCGCGCACGCGGCGGTGGAGGGGCGCGCGGTCGTGGGAAAGGTGCTCCTGAAGGCGTGAGGGCCCGGCGCACCCCGCGCCCGCCGGGGTGCGCCGCCGCGCCGCGATCGGGAAGGCGGCGACAGGCCGGGCCTACGCCAGCGCCCGGGCCAGGAAGGGGTTCGCCGTGGCCGGCACGGGCAGGCCCAGGGAGGCGGTCGCGGCGGCGAGGGTGTCGGCGTAGGAGTCGACGGCGCGGCGGACGTTGGGGGCGTCCAAACCGGCGCCGGTCCGCAGGCGGTCGAGGTCGATGTAGGCCGAGCGGACGATCTCGATCCACCGGTAGACCCGCCAGTCGGCGCGCCAGTCCCTCGTGCAGGCGTCGGGCAGCTTCCGCTCCCAGCGCGAGAACATGCGTTCCCGGATCTCCGGCCTGGTCGGGGTCAGGTGCATGTGCCGGACCAGGTCGTACAGGGGGTCGCCGACGAGGGCCATCTCCCAGTCGATGAGGGTCAGCGCCAGCCGGTCGTCGCGCCGCACCAGGTTCCACGGGTTGAGGTCGCCGTGCAGCAGGGCGGGCTCGCGGCGGCTCAGCCGATGCCGGGACAGAAGCTGCCGCAACCGGGTGTCGTCGGGCAGGCCGAGCGTCCGGGCGAGCTGGAGGGACTCCTTCGGCAGGCTGCGCACCAGGCCGACCAGCTGTTCGGTGAGCCACCGGTGGAAGTCGACCTGGTCGGCGTCGGGCGCGACCAGGCCGTGGTCCACCTTGGTCAGCTCGCAGAGCTGGTCGACGAGGGCGTCGGCCTCGTGCGGGAGCAGTCCGTCGACCGGGTGCCGGGGCGGGCCGACGTAGGTGTGGATCGCGAACGGCTCGTTCGGGTAGCTCTCGCCCAGGGCGAGCACCCGGGGCGCGGCGACCTGCGCCCGGGACCGCTGGATGGCCTCCAGGACGGCGTGCTCGCTCAGGTAACTGGGCTCGCGCCGTGTGACGTCGGGCAGCTTGCGCCGTACGACGACGGGGGCGCCCAGGTTCCCGGCCCAGACCACCGAGTTGAGGTGGGCGGTGCCCTTGAAGACGCGGTCGGCCGGGGCGGCGCCCTCGGCCAGCAGGGCCTCGCGGACCGCGGACGCCGGGAAGGCCTCACGCTCGGGCAGGCGCGGGTCCGGCCGCCAGTCGTAGGCCTTCGCCGCCCAGGACCGGCCGCTGACGTCGCCGCGCGACGCCAGCCACCGGAAGAGGGCACCCTCGATCTCCCCGCGGGCGGGCACGCTGCGCAGCCGCAGCGGTTCCGCCGCCGCCTCCAGGGCGCGGCCCACCTCGGCCGTCACCTCGTCCAGGCTCTGCTGGGTGAAGGTGCCCCGGGCCGCGCGCGCGGCCCGCATCACGTCCGGGTAGACCGACTGCGCCCGTTCGAAGTCGAGGTAGTGCCGCAGGTCCTTGGCGAGGCCGTTGACCGCGGCCGGGCGGCGGCGGCCCATGGCGCGCGCCCACGCCTCCACCACCTCCGGCCACTGGTTGTCCGGGTAGCGCATCCGCACCAGGTGGGTGGCGAGTTCGTGCAGGGGGTCGCCGTAGGTGGCCAGTTCCCAGTCGACGCAGACGAGCGGCGGGGAGCCGTCGTAGGACATGATCAGGTTGTCCCGGTGCAGGTCGGTGTGGAGCAGGCTGTACGGCCGCCGCGCCATCGGGGGGATCCGGTCGGCGAGGCCGGCCAGGGCGTCCTCCGGGATGCCGAGGGCCGTGAAGAGGCCGCCGAACCGCTCCCAGTTGGGGCGGCGGATCTGCCGGTCGGCGAGGTGGGCGAGGGACCTCAGGAAGCCCTGGCTGTCGGTGTGGTTGCCGGGCCAGCCGGCCGGCAGGGGCGGCAGCGCGGCCCGGCGCACCTCGGTCATCCGGCACAGCAGCTCGGCCAGCGCCTCTGTCAGCAGGGCGTCGACGGGCTTGCCGTTCCCGCAGACGGCGGAGAGCGGAACACCCTCCACATAGCTGTGGAGGGCGAAGCCCGGCCGTCCGACCAGGCATTCGGGCACGTGGGGCAGGACCTCGTGGACCGCGTCGAGGATCGCGGCCTCGTCCCGCCAGGTCCTGATCACCACCGGCAGCGCGTCGGCGCGCGGGATCCGCACGGTCACCGGTGTTCCGGCCGGCCGGCCCAGCAGCGCCGCCACGTCCTCCGTCAGCGGCAGCACATGGTTCCGGTGGTGGTGCCCGCTGGTCGCGGGAGTGGACTCGGCGACCGCGACGAACCGCTGGAGCAGGGCGTCGGACGGGTCACCGGGGGGTCGAACCCCGAGCACGGCACGGGGAACGAAGGGCTCGACCACTGGCCGCTCCGGTTACTCACACTCGATCGGATGGGTACGGCACACGTTAAGCGCCGGACGGGGCGCCGAACGACCGGGAGCGACGGGGAAGTGGCCGAACGGGTGGTCCGCCCTTCGTCCGCGCCGGGCCGGGCCGGCCGTCCGAGACCGACTGGTTCGCCGTCTCACACGGAGGGGTGAGAGCCGTGGCTCGCGCGATGCGGGCATGCTAGCGCACCCCCGCGGTCTGCTCGGCGATGTGCTCCCCACCGGGTCGAACCAGCCCTGCCGGCCGTCGACGAAGACCGGGCCGGGCCGGGTGACGTACCGTCCGCGTCCTTCACGGGGTGGGTGAGGGAGGCCCCGAAACCCGGCACGTCCAGGGCGGGCACGATCTCGCCGCTCGTCCTGCACGACGGACGCGGCTGGGCGCGCTGCTCGTGCTCATGGCGGGGATGGGCGTCCGCGCCCGGCACAACGGCCCGGCCGGCGGGGCCGCCGTCGTGCCGGTGGTGATGACGACTCAGGCGTGACGTCTGACCGCGGCCAGCACCGGCTCCAGCGAGTCCACCACGTGGGTCGCGCCCACGTCCCTGAGCAGCTCCTCCTTCTTCTCGGTGCGCGCGTAGCCGAGGAAGGGGACACCGGCCCGCCGGGCGGCGAGGCAGTCCGACGGGGTGTCGCCGATCATCAGCGCGGCGGACGGCGCCGCGCCCACGGCGCGCAGGGCCCGGTTCAGACAGTCCGGGTCGGGCTTGAGGAGGTGCAGGTCCGGGGTCCGGCCGTAGACGTGGGGGGCGAAGCAGGAGGTGAGGCCGCGGCTCGTCAGGTACGTGGTGACGACGCGCGGCGAGTTGTTCGTCGTGACGGCCAGCCGGCGGCCCACCGCCGTCAGGGTGCGGATCAGCGGGTCGGCCCAGGCCGTGGGCATCGCCGAGGCGGCGGCCCTCAGTTCCTCCTGGGTGAGACGCTCCTCCAGCTCCGCGACCAGGTCGCTGCCGGGGTGGCGCAGGTCCACGGCGCGCAGGACGGCGTGGGGGTCGGGGGACTCCCGCTCGCTCTCCGTGAGCAGGCCGCGCAGGCCCTGCCCCTCCAGCCACTCCACCAGGCCGACGGCCACCCGCTCCGCCGAGTGCCCGGCGAACAGCCGGCAGATCGGCCCGTCGAAGTCCCACAGGACCACGCGGGCGGGCGCGAGCAGTGCGTCCAGCGCCGGCTTCCTGTCGTTCTCGGTCTCGGATGCCACCTGTTCGGTCCGCGTCGTATCAGAAGTCACTAGGAGAGTGTCAGGTCCGACGTGATGGTTTCCCAGAGGGCGTCGAACCACTTCTGGGATTCGTCCACGAAGGTGGCCTCGCGCGCACCGGTCGCCTTCTCGAAGGAGAACAGCAGCGACTCGGTGCCCAGCACGTCGTACATGTCGAGCACTCCGGTGTCCGTCGCCTCCTCCCGGCGCGTCACCATGTAGTACGCCAGCAGCGCCTCCTGCCCGTTGAGGAGGTACAGCTTCACCGGCGGGGTGAAGGGCAGCGCCCGGAAGGACACGCTCACGTCGATGCCGTGCGAGCGCAGCGTGAGCAGGTTGTGGCGCAGGACGTGCCCCTGGGCGTTGCGCATGGCCAGCCAGCGCTCGTGGACGGGGTCGCCGCTTCCGCTCGCGTCCACCGGGACCGGGAAGGCGAGGTTGATGTCGCGGGACGGCAGCAGGATGCGGACGTCGATCTTCCGCGGCCGGAGGCTGCCGCCGTGGATCAGCCGGAGGGGTTCGCCGAGGGCCGGGATGAGGCTCTCGGCGGTGAGGCAGGCGGCGTCGATGCGGACGTGCGGGGCGGAGAAGGCCGCGGTCAGCCGGGGGGCCAGAGCCACCATGGTGGGCTGGGGTTCCTCCCGGACCGGCGCCTGCTCCGCGATGCGCGGCGGGCTGCCCTTGCTCACGTTGGTGAGGAGACCGTCGTCCTGGAGCGCGCGCAGGGCCTGGCGCACGGTACCGCGCTCCACGCCGAACTCGTCGGCGAGTTCGGCCTGCGTGGGCAGCCGGTCGCCGGCCTTGAGATCCCCGACGCGGATGCGTTCGCGCAGGACGTCGGCGATCTCCTGGGGCGAAAGCCTGCGGCTGCCGTTCACTGCCACGTTCGCTGCCACGTTCTCCTGGGTCACGACCAAACGGTACAACTTAGATCCATCTGGCGGCAGTTACCCGGAAGTTGTTTAGCAGTTGTCTCCAAGTGGGGACAACACAAGTGAAGTTGGTTGCCAACTTGGACGAGTTGGCGGACGTTCTGCCCCAGCACCTCCCCGCACGCTTCCCGCCTCCGAAGGGAGGAACACCGTGCCCGCCCTCATCCTTGTCTTCGCCGTCCTCGAACAGACGGTCCAGTGGAAGTACGGCACCGCCGGGACCGTCGGCCTGCTCCTGCTCACCGTCGGCATCAGGTCCGGACGGCCGGCGCTCAGCTCCGCGGGCGCCGTGATCCTCGCCCTCCTGGTCACCGGGCCCGCCGTCAGCTCGTGAGCACCAGCTCCGAACTGATCGTCTCCCACAGGGCGTCGAACCACAGCATCGACTGCTCCACGAACGTCGTGTCGCGCGCCCCGGCGCCCTGCGCGAAGGCGAAGAGAACCGAGCGCGTGCCCTCGGCGTCGTACGTCTCCAGCCGCTCGTGGTCGATCTGCTGCTCGTGCCGCTCGACCGTGTAGTAGGCGAACAGCGCTTCCGTCCCGTTGAGGAGGTAGAGCTTGACCGGCGGGGTGAAGGGCAGCGCGCGGAAGCTGACGCGGACGTCGATGCCGTGGGTGGCGCGCAGCGTCAGCAGGTTGTGCCGCAGCACCTGGCCCTGGGCGTTGCGGTGGGCGAGCCAGTGCCGTTGCAGCCGTCCGGTCGCCGCGCCGTCCACCGCCGCCGGGAAGGCCAGGTCGATGTTCCGCGACGGCAGCAGGACCCGGACGTCGATCTTGGCCGGTTTCAGCTCCCCCGCGTGGATCCGGCGCAGCGGTTCGCCGATCGCCAGCGTGAGCGACACGGCGGTCAGGCACAGGGCGTCGATCTCGACGTGCGGGGCGGCGAAGGCCTCCGCGATACGCGGGGTCAGGGCCACCATCGTGGG
Source organism: Streptomyces sp. NPDC051051 (assembly GCF_040682975.1). Lineage (NCBI taxonomy): Bacteria > Bacillati > Actinomycetota > Actinomycetes > Kitasatosporales > Streptomycetaceae > Streptomyces > Streptomyces sp. NPDC051051. Next base: position 59,994 of record NZ_JBFBCB010000041.1, on the reverse strand, counting down.
CTGCGGCGGGGTTCCGGGGCCGGTCAGGAGGGAGCCGGCGCCCAGGTCCGGGGCGACCGTCGCCGGCGCGCCCTTGGAGACGTTGGTGAGCAGGTGTTCCGACTGGAGGATGCGCAGGGCCTGGCGGACGGCTCCGCGCTCGATGCCGAACTCGTCCGCGAGCCGCGCCTGGGTGGGCATGCGCTCGCCCGGCCGCAGCACCCCGGTCCTGATCCGGGTGCGCAGCTCGTCGGCCACGTCACGGGGGGACGGCTGCGGTCGCGGCGACCGCTCCGGTCTCTTCCGCCCCTTGACGGAGGCATGTTCCGGCTCCACGGCCAAACAGTACAACTTCCCGCCATCTTGCGGCAGTTCATGGAGAGATGGTTATAGGCCGCTTCCAAGCGGACATAAGAACAGTGAAGTTGGCTGCCAACTTCCACAACATGGTCAAACTTCCAGACGGTTGGCCGGTCGAGCCCCCTTCCGGAGGGGAGCCGGGAGCCCGGACGGCCGACACCGACGCACAGCCACAACTTCAGAGCGCCGCACAGCCACAACTTCACAGGGCATCAGCGCACAGCCACAACTGAACAGCTACGGATGCAGAACCACGCAGGAACGGCCGACCGCACGGTCGTGGCAGGGAGGAGCACTCAGAACATGTCCGGGCACCAAGGGCGCCCGGGCGTACGCAGCAGGGCGTCGGCCTCCAGGGCGGCGCCCGCTCGTTCTTCTCCGAGCCGTCCCAGCGCCGCCAGCCGCGGCGCCGTCTCGTCACCCAGCCACAGCGAGGCCAGCACGGCCACGTCCAGGGTGAGGTCGGCGCCGCGGCCGGTCGGCGTGCAGGACGCCCCGTCGGGGCCGGCCTCCAGCAGGAAACGGCCCCCGGTGAACCCGGAGCGGTCGGTCACCTCCAGCACCAACGAGCCCGACCCGCCGTACGTGCGCGCCTCCAGGGCCCGTACGACGTCCAGGATCCGCACCCACAACCAGTCCGCCTGCGTGGTGATGCTCGCGGCCCGCGGGTCCGGCAGGAGGTGCGGGAGGAGGTCGTCGGGGGCGCGGGGGCCCGACTTGACCCGCACCACCCAGTCGATCGAGCAGAGGTAGCGCCACAGGGCGCGCTCGGCGGCCGGGGTCGTGGCGATCAGCCAGTCCACCGTCGCCGTGTTCAACGGCTGCTTGGCGTCGCCCCAGTGGTCGTCCGCCTTGTAGGAGACCAGCCCCTGTACCTCGCCGTCGGCCGAGCGGTAGGCGGCGTAGAACGGCTCGCTCCACTCGCCGAACACGCGCAGCACACCGGTGTCCGAGTCCCACCACACGTCGGTGCGGCTGACCGCGCCGGGCCTGCCGCGGCGCAGGCGCTCGTGCAGTTCGGGGCCGATCTTGCGGACCTCCTCCGGGTCGACGAGGTCGATGCGGCCGCCGTCCCCGGGGCCCGGCCAGTGCGGGTCGAGGCCGGTGCGCGGCACGTCGATCGTCCACTCGGCGGCGCTGGTCGCCGGGCCGAAACCGTAGCGGCCGTAGATGCGGTACTCGGCGGCGATGAGGGTGGCGACGACGTCGCCGCGGTCCTTCGCGGCGGTCAGGTCCTCGGTCATCAGGCGGGTGAGGATGCCGCGGCGGCGGTGGGTGGGCAGGACGGCGACGTTGGAGATGGCGTCGGCGGGGACGGCGGTGCCGCCGACCGCCGTCAGCTCCTGGGGGAAGGAGCGGAAGGTGGCCACGCACGTGCCCGCGTCGAAGGCGCCGTAGGTGCGGGAGCCGACGTGCGCGGTGCGGCGGGCGGCGACGTCGGCTTCGGTGACGGTGGGGGTGCGCAGGAAGCCGGTCTTCGCGGCGCGCATCCACGCGGGGAGTTCGGCGTCCGTGATCCGGCGTACGTCGATGTCGGCGGGGGTGGTCGTCATGGGGCCACGGTAGGCGGGGAGCGGGCGGTGCGGCGGGGGATTTTTTCCCGCCCCCGCCGCACCACCCCGTCCCTTCCCGCCCCGCCCCGGACCCGGGGCCCGCGCCCTCGGACCCCGGTCGCCCGACGGACCGAGCGGCCCTGCCCGGCGGTCTCACACCAGGAGGTCGTCCACCTGGGCCTCGCCGTCCCGGTAGCGGCGGGTGATCTCCTCGCCGCACCCGTCGGCCGTGTGCTGGAGGTGCTGGCGGCGACGGGAGACGTACTGCTCGTAGCCGATGAGGCGGGCCATCGCCTCGTGGAGTTCGGGGTCGGTGCGGGCGCCGAGGTCGGAGAGTTCGACCTCGGAGAGCATCTCCGACGCCAGGCGCCGGTACTCCTCGCTCTGCGGGGTGCCGAGCGTGACGTGCCGGGCGGAGGAGCGGTGCCGGGCCGGGGCGTCGGTGAGGATCTCCGGAAGGCGGTCCACGACGGACGCCGCTCCGGCCGGGGAACGCCGGGCGAGTTCCGCGCCGAGGATGTCGATACGGCCCTGCAGCAGTCGTCGTACGTAGCTGAGGTCGGCCTCGTCGCGCTGGGCGTCCCGGCGCAGGGTGCGCAGCTCGGGCAGACTCAGCCGGACCAGGTCGTGCGCGGGCGGTTCCGTCGGCGGCGGGCAGGGCGGACTCTCCCTGCGCTGCGCGGGCGGACGCTGGGTGGTCAGGCCCAGCTGCCCGGTACTCGGTGTGCTCATGTGCTCTACCGTCCCCTCGACCGGCGTGTGGGAAGCATCGTGCCACCCTCGGTGGCCGTGAGGTGACCGAGTGCCCCCGAACGGCCCAGACGGCGGCACGGGGATCGGGAAAGAAGCCCCTGCGGGGGCCCGCCGGCCGCACGGCATGATGGGGCGCATGCGTGCAGTGGTGCAGAGGGTGGACGGCGCGAGCGTCGTCGTGGACGGCGAGACCGTGGGCTCGATCGAGGGCGAGGGACTGTGCGTCCTCGTGGGGGTCACCCACGAGGACACCGAGGAGAAGGCCGACCGGCTGGCCCGCAAGCTGTGGTCGATCCGCATGCTGGGCGACGAGCGGTCGTGCAGCGACATCGACGCCCCGCTCCTGGTGGTCAGCCAGTTCACGCTCTACGGCGACGCCCGCAAGGGCCGCCGTCCCACCTGGAACGCGGCCGCCCCCGGCGATGTCGCCGAGCCGCTGGTCGACGAGGTGGTCGCCCGGCTGCGGGCGCTGGGCGCGACGGTGGCGACGGGCCGTTTCGGCGCGCGGATGAAGGTGTCACTGACGAACGACGGCCCGTTCACCGTGCTGATCGAGGTGTAGCCGGCCCGAGGGGGTCTCGGCCTCAGGGCTCGACCACGACCTCCTGTGCGGCCGCCGTGGTGTCGGCGAGCAGCGGCGCGTCCAGGGGGACGTTCCGCTTCACCAGGGCCAGCGCCACCGGGCCCAGCTCGTGGTGGCGTACCGACGTGGTGACGAAGCCGATCCTGCGGGCGTCGGGGCCCTCGTCGGCGCGGCGCAGTTCGGTCCCGGCGGGCGGCAGGTGCACGTCGCTGCCGTCGAGGTGCAGGAAGACCAGCCGGCGCGGCGGCTTGCCCAGGTTCTGCACGCGGGCGACGGTCTCCTGGCCGCGGTAGCAGCCCTTCTGGAGGTGCACCGCGGTGCCGATCCAGCCCAGCTCGTGCGGGATGGTGCGATGGTCGGTCTCGAAGCCGAGGCGGGGCCGGTGCTGCTCCACGCGCAGGGCCTCGTGGGCGAGGATCCCGGCGGCGGGACCGGCCTTCGCGGCGTACGCCTCGAGGTCCGCGCGCGGCAGGAACAGATCACGGCCGTACGCCGTCTCGCGCACGACGACGCCCTCGGGGACCTCGGCTATGGAACCGGCGGGCAGGTGCACGACCGCGATGTCGGCCGTGCGGTCGGCCACCTCCACCCGGTAGAAGAACTTCATCGACTCCAGGTACGCGATCAGCGCGTCCTGGGTGCCGGGTTCGACGTGGGCCCAGACGGTGCTGCCGTCGTCCACCAGGTAGAGGGCGTGCTCGATGTGGCCGTTCGCGGAGAGGATCAGTGCCTCGGTGGCACGGCCGGTGGGCAGGTCGCTGACGTGCTGGGTGAGCAGGAGGTGCAGCCAGCTCAGCCGGTCGTCGCCGGAGACGGTGACGACTCCGCGGTGCGAGAGGTCGACGAAGCCGGTGCCCTCGGCGAGGGCGCGCTGCTCGCGGAACAGGTCGCCGTAGTGGGCGGCGACGCCTTCGTCCACGCCCTCGGCGGGGACGGCGCCGGGCAGGGACAGCAGGGGGCTCTTCATGAACGTAAGCCTACGACTCGGCGGGGGGACTCTCGCCGGTCGCGTCCCCGGCTGCGCGGGCCGCGCAGTCCTTGCAGCGGCCGAAGATCGCGAAGTGCTTCATGTCGGTGTCGAAGCCGAAGGTCGCGCGGAGCTTGGCCGTGAACTCGGCGGCCACCTCCACGTCCGCCTCGATCACGTTGCCGCAGTCGCGGCAGACCAGGTGGATGTGGTGGTGCCGGTCGGCGAGGTGGTACGTCGGCGCCCCGTGCCCGAGGTGGGCATGGCTGACCAGCCCCAGCTCCTCCAGCAGCTCGAGCGTGCGGTAGACGGTGGAAATGTTGACCCCCGACGCCGTCCTCCTCACTTCCACGAGGATGTCGTCGGGGGTCGCGTGCTCCAGGGTGTCCACGGCTTCGAGGACGAGTTGCCGCTGCGGGGTCAGCCGGTAGCCGCGCTGCCGCAGATCGCTCTTCCAGTCGGTGCTCACCACACAGCAGAGTCTAGGACCCTTTCGGTGAAGTCCCGCTGCGGAGAAGGTCCGCCGGACGCGCGCGTGCGCGAAGAGGGCCTACTTGAAGAAGGCGATGCCGTCGTCCGGCATGTCGTCCGGCAGGGCCTTCGCCCAGCGTTCGACCTCTTCCGGGGTGACGACCTTCTTCAGGTGGGCCGACATGTAGGGGCGCAGCTCGACCTCGGGGGTCTGCTTCTCGCCGACCCACATGAGGTCGCTCTTGACGTAGCCGTACAGCCGCTTGCCGCCCGTGTAAGGGCCGGAGGCGGCCGTGCGGGCCACCGCGTCCGTGACCAGGTCGATCTGGGGCTTCTTGTCGGCCATCTCGCCGTACCAGACCTCGACGACGCCGTCGTCGCGGACCATCGTCACCTCGACCTTGCGGTCGGCGTCGATCCGCCAGAAGCCGGACTCGGTCTCCAGGGGACGGACCTTGTTGCCGTCCTGGTCCAGGACCCAGGTGCGGGAGTGGTACTCCAGGAAGTCCCGGCCGTCGTGCGTGAAGGTGGCCTCCTGCCCGAAGTTGCACTTCTCGGCTCCGGGGAAGTCGTGCACGCCCGCGCCCGCCCAGGTGCCCAGCAGGAAGGCGAGGGGGACGAGGTCCTTGTGGAGGTCGGACGGGATCTCGATCATCGGTGGCACTTCCTAGACGTGGGTCAGCGCTGGCCCTGGTACAGCTTCTTCACGGTCAGCCCGGCGAAGGCGAGGACGCCGACGCAGACCAGGACCAGCAGGGCTTCGAAGAAGATCTCCACGGGGTGCTCCTCGGATGAGCGTGCTTCGGGTTACGTACTACAGGGCCGGGCCCCAGCTTACGCGGCCGGGGACCGGCCCTCCTTGCGAGGTGGCCCTCGCCGGCGTCACCCCAGCAGCTGGCTCTGCAGCGTCACCGTCTGCTGGAAGGGGACGGCCGCGGCGGCGCCCTTGCGGGACTGCACGACCAGGGCGTGGACGTCACCGGCGGCGATGTGCGCGAACCGCACCTGTTCCGGCCCGTACGGCTTGGCCTCGGCGTAGGGGATGCTCTGCACCTCCGACACCGCGGCGCGCTCCGGGAAGCCCTCGTCGTACTCGGCCTCGGCGGCGCCCCGCACCTGGTGGACGGGGGGTGCGAAGGCGACGGCCTCGCTCGCCACCAGCTGGTCGACGACGGCCGCGGTGTCGAACTGGAGGAGGTAGACGCGGGTCCGGGTGCCGTCCGGGGTCGTCCAGCCGCGGGCGGCGATGTGCCGCAGCCCGTGGTCGACGAGCTTCTGGCCGAGCTCCTCGCGGTGCTCCTCCTGCTCGTACTCCGCGAGGTAGTCCTTCGTCGCCAGCCAGCCGTCCGAGCCGCGCAGCGCCTTGTCCTCCGTGGCCCCCTCGGGGGCGGGCAGGAGAAGGGCGCGCAGGTCGGCGTAGTGGGTGCCGGCCGGGTTCGTCTCGGCGAAGGGCCCGGGGCTGCCCGAGGGCAGCGGCGGCTTGGTGAGCGTCGGGTACACCCACCGCCCGTCCGACTCGGTCGCCAGTCCCGGCACGTCCGTGCGCTCCATCCCGGCGATGCCGTACGCCGACCCGGCACCGACCGCCGCGAAGACGGCGACGGCGGCGGTCCACCGCAGCAGGGCCCGCAGGACCCGGCGGTCCTTGGGGGCCGGGGTGGGGACGGGAGCGGGGACGGGGGTGGGATCGGGGGTGGGATCGGGGGATTCGGTGACGTCCACGGCTTCCGTCGCCTCCGTGAGTTGCCGCTGCTCGGTCATACCGCCTCCCCGGGCTTCGCCACGCGGTCGAGCTGCGCGCGCAGAAATGCCGCCACGTCCTTGGTGTCGATCGGCTCCACTCCCTGCGCCGTGGCGCTGACCAGGACGTTCCCGACGTAGGCGGAGCAGTACATCGCGCTGAGGCCGCTGTCGTCGTCCTTGGGCGGGAGGAAGCATTTGGCGTTCTTGTGGCCCTTGATCTCGGGGCCCTTGCGGAAGACGTCCAGGGCGTCCAGGAAGTCGCTCTGGAACGTGGCGATCTCGCGGACCGCCGCCTTGCTGTCCAGCTGGGAGAGCACGACGCTCACCGAGTAGACGTCCTCGTTGGAGGAGTAGGTGTCGGCCGGGCGGTTGTAGTAACTGCGCATCGCCATGCCCTGGATGCGCTGCTTGTCGATCTGCTTCTCCAGCCGCATGCGCTGGGACCGGGGCAGGTCGCTCAGCGACTTCTTGCGCAGGGCCGTGGCCTGCGCTCCGCTGAGCTGGACGTCGGAGCCGAACTCATCGAGGTCGGGCCCTCGCGTCCAGCCTTCGGTGCCCCCGTACGGCAGGAGCATCCCGGCGAGGCCCTGTCCGCGGGCCGCCTCCGGCTCGTCCGCCGTGACCGCCGGGAACTTCCAGCCGGGCGCACCCGCGTCCCGGTCGGCGTCCCGCACGACCACGGCCGTGGTGCCGACACCGGCGACGACGGCCCCGGCGAGCAGCAGGGATCCGGCGACCAGGGCGACGCGCCGCCCGTTCGGTCGCCGCTTCGCGGAAGCGCCTGACCCGGGTCCGGGGGACGCCAGGACCTCGGGGGCCGCCAGGACCTCGGGGGCCGCCAGGACCTCGGGGGCCGCAGGGGTCTCCGGGGACGCGGAGGTCTCCGGGGCCTTCACGGGCAGCTCCGCGGGCGGGTTTTCCTGCTCGCTCACAGCTGCTCCATCTGCCGGCGGGCCAGATCCATGATCTTCTTCTTGGGGATCGCCTTGGTGCCGGAGACCCACACCTCCACCGTCACGTCGCCGCGCCAGGCGTGCGCCTCGGCGGTGTAGAGGGGCAGGTAGCCCGGCTCGGTCCCGGGCTTGCGGTGGACGTACACCATGCCGTCCCCGGTGCCGGGGAGGTCCCAGCTGTCGGTGGCGGCCTCCTCGTCGGCCCAGTGCTGGTTGTTGTCGCTGTAGTCGGCGGCCCCCAGGAGCTCCTCCTGCCGGAACTGCACCAGGCGGATCTCCACGGTGTAGGCCTTGCCCTCGGACCAGCCGGTGACGGCGGTCCGCCGGAACTCGTCCCCGACGAGGTCGGGGAACACCTCGCCCGGTTCCTTGTACAGGCCGGCGTAACCGGCCATGTCCATCCAGCCGTCCAGGCCCTCCAGCCACTCGGCGTCCTTGGCGCCCTTGGGCTTCTTCAGCAGCAGCTTCCGCAGGTCGCCGTCGGTCCGCACCCTGCGGTCCTGCGCGGCGGACAACGGTTCGGGGCCGGGCCCCTTCGCCTGCGCGAGCACCGGCTGGGACAGCGGCGGCAGCTTCGTCGGCTCGCGGTCGGCCTGGACCAGGTAGCCGGTGCAGGTGCCGGCGACGACGCCGAGCACGGCGGCCGCGGCGATCAGCAGCGTGGTACGGCCCCGGCGGCGCGGCCGGGGTGCGGCAGCGGCCTGGTCGGCCGGCCCGGCCGCCGGTTCCGCTGCCCCTTCGGGTTCTTCCACAACGTCCCCCTCATGACGTGAGGCGCGCGTTCCGTATGCGCGCTCCACAGGTGACTCGTGGTCGACCGGGGGAGTTGTGGCGATCTTGATTACGATTCGGCCATGGCGAAGAAGCTCGTGATCAAGGTGACGGCGGGGGCCGACGCCCCCGAACGGTGCTCGCAGGCGTTCACGGTGGCGGCGGTGGCCGTGGCCAGTGGGGTGGAGGTCTCCCTGTGGCTGACCGGGGAGTCCGCCTGGTTCGCGCTGCCGGGCCGGGCCGCCGAGTTCGAACTGCCGCACGCCGCCCCGCTGCCCGACCTGCTCGACTCGCTCCTGCTGGGCGGCCGGGTCACGCTGTGCACGCAGTGCGCGGCCCGGCGGGACATCACCGAGAAGGACGTCCTGGAGGGCGTGCGGATCGCCGGGGCGCAGGTGTTCGTGCAGGAGGCACTGGCGGACGAGACCCAGGCGCTCGTCTACTGAGGCGACTCCGCGGGGCGGCTCCGAAGGCCTACGGGCGCCGCTTCTTCCCGTCCAGTTCGTCCCACCACTCGTCGGACTTCGGGTCGCCGGACGGGTCGTCCCACCAGCGGTCCTCGGGGCCGCGCCGGTTGGCGACGACCGCGGCCACCGGCGGGATGACCATCGCGACCACGCACATCCCGACGGCCACCGGAACCGACCAGAGGCGTACGACGCCCCAGGCCAGGACGAACAGCGCGATGCAGGTGCCCATCATGGCGAAGTAGGCGTGCCGACGGCGGGCGTACATACGTCCAGGGTAGGCCGGGCCGGGCGGTCCGGCACGAAGCGGACGGGGCCGTACCCGCGGAGCCGGGCGGGAGCCGTACCGGAGCCGGAAAGGCCCGCGGGGCCGCACCTCAGGTGTCCAACCCGAGAGGTGCGGCCCCGCGGCCGTCTGTGCCTGTCTGTGTCCGTCTACGTCCGCCTACGTCTGTCTCAGACGGCGATCGCGACCTCCGCGAGGCCGCCCTGCTGGGCGACGACCGTGCGGTCGGCGGTGCCGCCGGGCACGAGGGCGCGGACGGTCCAGGTGCCTTCGGCCGCGTAGAAGCGGAACTGTCCGGTGGCGGAGGTGGGGACCTCCGCGGTGAACTCACCGGTCGAGTCGAGCAGCCGGACGTAGCCCGTCACCGGCTCGCCGTCGCGGGTCACCTGACCCTGGATGGTGGTCTCACCGGGCTTGATCGTCGAGGCGTCCGGGCCGCCGGCCTTCGCTCCACACATGTCTTTCTCCAGAGGGGGTCTGACCAGAAGGTCGGGTCGGTCGGGTTACTTGTTGGCGCCGAGCTCGATCGGCACGCCGACGAGGGAGCCGTACTCGGTCCAGGAGCCGTCGTAGTTCTTGACGTTCTCGACACCGAGCAGCTCGTGCAGCACGAACCAGGTCAGGGCCGAGCGCTCACCGATGCGGCAGTAGGCGATCGTGTCCTTGGCCAGGTCGACCTGCTCGTCGGCGTAGAGGGCCTTCAGCTCCTCGTCCGACTTGAAGGTGCCGTCGTCGTTGGCGTTCTTCGACCACGGGATGTTGCGGGCGCTCGGGACGTGGCCCGGACGCTGCGACTGCTCCTGCGGCAGGTGGGCCGGGGCGAGCAGCTTGCCGGAGAACTCGTCGGGCGACCGGACGTCGACCAGGTTCTGCGAGCCGATGGCCGCCACGACGTCGTCGCGGAAGGCGCGGATGGCGGTGTTCTGCGGCTTGGCCCGGTAGGTGGTCTCCGGGCGCTCGGGCACCTCTTCGACCAGCTCGCGGGCGTCCAGCTCCCACTTCTTGCGGCCGCCGTCGAGGAGCTTGACGTTCTCGTGGCCGTAGAGCTTGAAGTACCAGTAGGCGTAGGACGCGAACCAGTTGTTGTTGCCGCCGTACAGGATCACCAGGGTGTCGTTGCCGATGCCCTTCGCCGACAGGAGCTTCTCGAAGCCCTCCTGGTCGATGAAGTCGCGGCGGACCGGGTCCTGGAGGTCCTGGGTCCAGTCGATCCGGATCGCGTTCCTGATGTGGTTCTTCTCGTACGCGGACGTGTCCTCGTCGACCTCGACGATGGCGATGTCCGGGTTGTCGAGGTTGGCCTCGACCCAGTCGGCGTCTACCAGGACGTCGCTGCGGCTCATGCTTGTTCTCCTCCGGGGCAGTTGCGGCGGGGGTGTGCAAAGAAAGGAGGGTGCGCGGCCGGGTCTCGCCGGCGGCCGGCGCGAGGACGCCCTCGAACGAGGACGCCGGGAGGGCGCGGAAGGCAGGTGGCGCTTCCGCTCAGACAGGGCGACAGAGCATGGCGGCGACGCGGCACAGGTCTACTGCCCGCCGCTTCGTGAGATCCGCCTGTCGCTGCTTCATGCAGTCGATCGTAGGGACGTAGGGGCGGACGTGTCACCAGCGCTCCGCATGGTGAGACGCTATCGTCCGCATAGCGGGACACAGAGAGCGCCCGGGCCGTCGTCGCACGGCCTCCGGGCGCTCGTGTCCGTCTGCATCCGTCGTCACATCTGCGGTACGGACGGCGGCGTCTCGCCTGTCGGACATCCGCCGTCCACCGGGGGTTGCCTACCCGGCGAGGCGGACGTTCGAACCCTTCACCGTGATCTCCACACCGCTCTTCGCCGCCTCCACCTTGTCGAGCCGGATACCGCCGGGCAGGTCGTCGATCTTCTGCTCGAAGTCGGTGATGCCGCGCACCTCGTCCTCGGCGACCCGGAACGGACCGAAGCTGGGCAGGGAGTCGGCGTGCACCCGGACGGTGTCGCCCTCGGCGGTGACCGTGCTCAGCACGGAGACCGGCTGCGGCAGCTTGGTGCCGCCGATGCTCGCCTCGACGGTGACCTTGATCTTGCCGTTGCCGCCGTCGGAGAGGCCGACGACCCGGGCCGTGACCGGGCCGATCTCGGTGGGCTCGGACGTGGCGGTCTTCAGCAGCTCCGCGTAGCTGATGGACGCGGTGCCGGTGGCGCTGGTGGCGGTGGCGGAGCTGTAGTCGCCGGAGAACTCGACGCCCCTCATGTTCGCCCGGAGATCGTCGATGCGGATCTTCTGGCCCTCGGCGCCGGCGACGGCCTCGTAGTCGTCGATGCCGACCTCGACGTCGTCCAGCTCGCCGCCGGCGACCTGGGTGAGGAAGGGGAAGCCCTTGATGGACACGTCCGGGGTGGTGGCGAGGTTCTCGTTCGCCCGGAGCTTGTCCGCGGCCTCGCCCTCGGCGAAGTTCACCGCGAGGCGGTCGGCGAGCACGAACAGGCCGCCCAGGACCACGACGACGACCAGCAGTATTCGAAGTGCTCGCATGCGGTTGTTCCCCCACCCGGACGGCCAGACAGACAGTGACCACTCACGGTAACTCCGCATGCGGAGGGTGGCCGGAGTTTGTCGATCACCTGTGACACAGGCGACCGCCCACCCCCTACGCCAGCGCCCGTCCCAGCACGTACACCGCCGGCGCCGCGGCGGCCAGCGGCAGGGCGACGCCCGCCGTGAAGTGCACGAAACGCGACGGGTAGTCGTAGCTCGCCACCCGGTGGCCGACGAGCGCGCAGACCGCCGCGCCCGCACCGAGCAGCGCGCCCTCGGCGCCCAGTGCGGTCACCCCGCCGACCGCGATGCCGGCACCCGCCGCCGCGAGCAGCGCGACGACCACCGAGGCGGGCGTGGGCAGCGGCAGCGCGCGGGCCACCACGGCGACGGCGACCGCGGCGGCGCCGACCGTCACCGCGTCCGGATCGGCCCCGAGGTGGCCGGTGGCGAGGATCGCCAGGGCGGCCGAGACCACCGTCGCCATCAGGCCGTACATGCGCTCGTCGGGGTCGGCGTGCGAGCGGAGCTGGAGGACGAGACAGAGCAGGACCCAGACGCCGAGGGTGCCCAGGATCGCGGCCGGGGCGTTCTCGCGGCCGGCCGCGAGGAGCGCCACGTCGGAGACCAGCGCGCCGAGGAAGGCGAGCGCGATGCCCTGCCGGGCCGGCCACATGCCGTTCAGCCGGAACCAGCCGGCCGCCGTGACGGCCTGGAGGACGACGAGCGGGACGACCAGCGCGTACGTGCCGATCGCCGCCGTACCGGAGAGCAGCAGGCCGAGGAGGGCGGTGAGGGCTGCGGGCTGCATGCCGGGTTCGATGATCGGCGAGCGGCCTTCGAGGCGGGCGCGCTGGGCGTCGGTGACGCGCGCGTTGCCGGCCATGGTGGCGGGCCCGTAGGACGGGCCCGCCCCGCCCTCGGGCAGCGCCTCGGGGACGGCGGGGGCCGGCGGCGCCGCGGGGGCGGCCTGCGGCCGGCCGTACGGCGCCCGGTCCCCGTACGACGCCTGGTACTGACCCTGCTGCTCGTGCGGATGCTGCTGGTACCGGCCCTGCTGCTGGTACGGCTCCTGCTGGTACTGGTGCTGTTCCTGCTGGTACTGGTACTGGCCCTGCTGCTGCCCGGGTGCCTGCTGCTGCCAGACCGGGGCCTCGCCCGTCTGCGGGGGCAGGTACGCCGTCTCGGCCGGGTCCGCCGCCGCGACGGGCGGCTGCACGCTGGTCTCCCAGGTCTGGCCCTGCCACTGCTGCGTGTGCTGGAGGTGGGCCTGCGGGTCCTCGTACCCGTAGTCCTGCCGGCCCGGCCACTCCTGCTGCTGCGGGGCCTGCTGCTGATACGGGTCGTACCCCTGCGGGTAGCGGCCCCCCTCGTACGGCTGCTGGTCGGTCATCTCACCCTCCTGCGAACGGCGGGAGCACCTCGACCGTGCCGCCGTCGGCCAGCCGTACCGTCTCATGCCCGCGGGTGCCCACGGGGTCACCGTCGACGAGGAACGAGCATCGCTGCAGCACACGCGGGAGTTCGCCGGGGTGTCGCTCCCGCGCGGCCCGGAGCGCCTCGGCGAGGGTGTCCGCGTCGTGCGGCTCCTCGGCGACTCCGGCCGCGGCCTTGGCGGCCGCCCAGTAGCGCACCGTGACCTTCGCCATCTCGTCCCTCAGTCGGTTTCTTCGGTCGGCCTGTTGCTTCGACAGGGTCAGGCTAGCCCGCCCGGGCCGCCGTCCAGGCACCGATGCGGGTCAGGAGATCGTCGGTCGCGGCGTGCTCGGCGTGGCCCATGCCCGGCTCCACCCACAGTTCACCGTGGTCGCCCGCGGCCTCGGCCAGCATGCGGGGGTGGTCGAGGGGGAAGTAGCCGTCGCTGTCGCCGTGGACTATCAGCACGGGTGTGGGCGCGATCCCGGGGACCGCCTCGACCGGGGAGAGCGGGACCGGGTCCCAGTCGCGGTGGTGGATGCGGGTGCGCAGGCCGTAGCGGCCGACCAGGCGGCCCGCCGGGCGGGTGACCAGCCAGTGCAGCCGGCGCATGGGGGCCGTGCCGCGGTAGTACCAGCGGGCGGGGGCGCTGACGGAGACCACCGCGTCGACCGTGCCGGTGTGCAGGGCCGCGTGCCGCAGCACCACCGAGCCGCCCATGGAGAAGCCGACGGTGGCCACGCGCGCGTGCCCGAGCCGGCGGGCCCAGGCGACGGCCGCGTCCAGGTCGAGCACCTCCCGGTCGCCGACGGTGGAGCGGCCGCCGGAGCGTCCGTGCCCGCGGAAGGAGAAGGTGACGACGGCCCCGTACCGGGCGAGCGCCGAGGCGATCCGGCGCACGTGCGGGCGGTCCACGTCCCCGGTGAAGCCGTGGGCCACGACGAACACCAGGCCACGGGAAGGTGACGCGGAGGCGTCGTGTACGACCGCACCCGGGTCGTACACGGAATCGACGGAAACGCCGTCGGCCGTGGGCAGAAACGTCCGCAATGGTGCCTCCGTGCCCGTCTCAGGGTTCGGACGAACGGTGGAACGTGCCACGTGACCTGCCGGACCGTTGCTCATGTGGGCTATTCTGCTGGGCAGAGGACTCGGGCAGCGTAGCCCCCGGGTCCTTTTGTGCTTTCGGAAGCGTTGTATACGAAGCGGGAAACCGCAGGTGTACGGGGCCCCGGGACGCGCAGAGCAGTGCCGCAGTGCCGCAAACGTCCTCGCAGGGACCGAGGAGGAACCAGACGTATGAGTTCTCTGCTGCTCCTGACCAACGCCCTCCAGCCGTCGACGGAGGTGCTGCCCGCGCTCGGACTGTTGCTGCACAACGTGCGGGTGGCCCCGGCGGAGGGCCCCGCCCTCGTCGACACCCCGGGCGCCGACGTCATCCTGATCGACGGGCGCCGTGACCTCCCCCAGGTCCGCAGCCTGTGCCAGCTGCTGCGCTCCACCGGCCCCGGCTGTCCGCTCGTCCTGGTCGTCACCGAGGGCGGTCTCGCCGCCGTCACCGCCGACTGGGGCATCGACGACGTCCTGCTCGACACCGCCGGCCCGGCGGAGGTCGAGGCACGGCTGCGGCTGGCGATGGGCCGGCAGCAGATCGTCAACGACGACTCCCCCATGGAGATCCGCAACGGCGACCTGTCGGTCGACGAGGCGACGTACTCCGCCAAGCTCAAGGGCCGGGTCCTCGACCTCACCTTCAAGGAGTTCGAGCTCCTGAAGTACCTCGCGCAGCACCCGGGCCGCGTCTTCACCCGCGCCCAGCTCCTCCAGGAGGTCTGGGGCTACGACTACTTCGGCGGCACCCGAACGGTCGACGTGCACGTACGACGGCTGCGCGCCAAGCTCGGCCCGGAGCACGAGTCGCTGATCGGAACCGTCCGCAACGTCGGTTACCGATTCGTTACCCCCGAGAAGGTCGACCGTGCCGCCGAGGAGGCCAAGGCCACGGCGGGCCGGGCAAAGCCGGAAGATGCGGACACCGAGGTGCCCGTGGGTGCCGAAGGGATCTCCGCGGAGGCATAGCCGCCGCTCAGGCCGGGCGTCACTCCCGCACAGGGAAGCTGCTCGACGCCCTGCCCGTGGCGGATCCATCCGCGTAGACTCCGCGCGTGGCCAAGGTAACCAGGGATGATGTGGCACGGCTGGCGGGGACCTCCACCGCCGTCGTCAGCTATGTCATCAACAACGGACCCCGGCCGGTCGCCCCGGCCACGCGCGAGCGTGTCCTCGCCGCCATCAAGGAGCTGGGGTACCGGCCCGACCGGGTCGCGCAGGCGATGGCGTCGCGGCGCACGGACCTCATAGGCCTGATCGTGCCGGACGCCCGCCAGCCCTTCTTCGGGGAGATGGCGCACGCGGTCGAACAGGCCGCCTCCGAGCGCGGGAAGATGGTGCTGGTCGGCAACTCCGACTACGTCGGCGAGCGCGAGGTCCACTACCTGCGCGCCTTCCTGGGCATGCGGGTGTCCGGCCTGATCCTCGTCAGCCATGCGCTGAACGACAACGCCGCAGCCGAGATCGACGCCTGGGACGCCCGCGTGGTGCTGCTCCACGAGCGGCCCGAGGCCATCGACGACGTCGCCGTCGTCACCGACGACCTGGGCGGCGCCCAGCTCGCCGTGCGCCACCTCCTGGAGCACGGCTACCCGTACGTCGCCTGCGTGGGCGGCACCGCCGAGACGCCCTCCGTCGGCGACCCGGTCTCCGACCACGTCGAGGGCTGGCGGCGGGCCATGGACGAGGCCGGCCTCCCCACCGAGGGCCGGCTCTTCGAGGCCCCCTACAACCGTTACGACGCCTACAAGGTGGGGCTGGAGCTGCTGTCGGGCCCGGACCGGCCGCCGGCCGTCTTCTGCTCCACCGACGACCAGGCGATCGGCCTGCTGCGGGCGGCGCGCGAGCTGCGCATCGACGTGCCCGGCGAGCTGGGCGTGGTCGGCTTCGACGACATCAAGGAGGCCCCGCTCGCCGATCCGCCGCTGACCACGGTCGCCTCCGACCGCTCGGCGATGGCCCGCGCGGCCGTCGACCTGGTCCTGGACGACGGGCTGCGGGTCGCGGGTTCGCGCCGCGAGCGGCTCAAGGTGTTCCCGTCCCGTCTGGTGGTTCGCCGCTCCTGCGGCTGCGAGTGAGCCCGGCGCGCTCCCGGCCACGCCGTATGAGGCTTCTCTGAGAGCGACCGGCCCCGCGCGAGAACCGTCTTCATATCGGGCATACGAGGTTCTGCCGGGCTTCTCAGGGAGCACTCAGGCAGCTCTCATGGTCGGGCGGAAAGCTCTGTTCCATGACCGAGAGCATCCGCCGCAGCGGCGAGTACGAGAACCACGAGAACCCGTACCAGGGCGCCCCGCAGCACGCTTCCGCACCCGTGGACCCGGAATGGCCGCCCCCGCCGGCGTACCACCCGGCCGCACCGCAGCCCTTCGGGTCGCAGTCCGCCACGCCGCAGCCCACCGGGCCGGCCGGCGGGTGGCAGACGCCGGGCCGGCCCGCCGGCGCCCGGGACGACGCCGCGGCCGGTGACGGCAACGGCGGGGGCACCGCTCTCCTGACGCCCGTGGCCGCCGCCCCCGGTCCCGTTCCCCCGAGGAAGCGTGCGGCGCGCGGCCCGATGGCACTGCTCGCCGCCGTGGCGATCGTCGCCGCGGCGATCGGCGGCGGCACCGCCTACGGCATACAGGAGCTGACCGGCAAGGACCAGGTGGTCGCCTCCTCCACGACCACCAGCGTGGTGCCGGCCGCCAGGACCGGTGACGTCGCCGGCATCGCCGCCGCGGTCAGCCCGAGCGTCGTCGAGATCAACGCCACCCTCAGCGGCGGCTCCTCGACCGGCTCGGGCGTGATCATCACCGGCGACGGCGAGATCCTCACCAACAACCACGTCATCGCCGGCGCCTCCTCGATCAAGGTGTCGACCAGCGACGGCAAGGAGTACACGGCCGAGGTCGTCGGCACCGACAGCAAGAAGGACCTGGCCCTGATCAAGCTGGAGAACGCCTCCGGCCTCAAGACGGCCACCCTCGGCGACTCCGACGGCGTCAAGGTCGGCGACACGGTCGTGGCGATCGGCTCGCCCGAGGGCCTCACCGGCACCGTGACCAGCGGCATCGTCTCCGCCCTCGACCGGGACGTGACCGTCTCCACCGACGAGAGCCAGGGACAGCAGCAACAGCAGCAGGGCGGCGGCTGGCCGTTCGAGTTCGGCGGTCAGCAGTTCAACGGCGACACCGGCTCGTCCACCACCACGTACAAGGCGCTCCAGACGGACGCCTCCCTCAACCCCGGCAACTCCGGAGGCGCCCTGATCGACGCCGGCGGCAACATCATCGGCATCAACTCCGCGATGTACTCCGCCGCCGACGCCACCTCCTCCACCGCGGGCAGCGTCGGCCTCGGCTTCGCCATCCCGATCAACACCGTCAAGGCCGACCTCGCCACGCTGCGGGCCGGCGGCTCCGACAGCTGAACCCCCTTCCAGCGCTCAGGGAGTACGTCATGATCAAGCAGGTTTCGCACCCGGTGACCGGCGTCGGCGCGGCCGACCTCGCCCTGGCCCTCGACGTGGCGTACGAACTGCACGCCCCGACGGCACCGCCCCGGGCCCCGGAGGTCGCCGTCCCGCAGCTGATGGGCCTGCGCACCGGCGCCGCCCGCCCGCACCGCCGCAAGGTGCCGCTGAGCCGGCTCACTACGATGCGAGGCTGAGAGGGTCCCGCCCGCAGCACCCCGCCGCCCCACCGCACCCGAGGGAATCCACGCCATGAGCCCCGCCGAAGGCGACCGTGACACCCAGCGCATCCTGATCGTCGACGACGAGCCGGCGGTGCGCGAAGCGCTCCAGCGCAGCCTCGCCTTCGAGGGCTACGACACGGAGGTCGCCGTGGACGGCGCGGACGCCCTGGAGAAGGCGACCGGCTACCGGCCCGACCTCGTCGTCCTCGACATCCAGATGCCCCGCATGGACGGCCTCACCGCCGCCCGCCGCATCCGCGGGGCCGGCGACACCACCCCGATCCTCATGCTGACCGCCCGCGACACCGTCGGCGACCGCGTCACCGGACTCGACGCGGGCGCCGACGACTACCTGGTCAAGCCGTTCGAACTGGACGAGCTGTTCGCCCGCGTACGGGCCCTGCTGCGGCGCAGCTCCTACGCCGCGGCCGCCGGCGCGGGCACCGACGACGACGAGGTCCTCACCTTCGCCGACCTGCGCATGAACCTCGCGACACGGGAGGTGACGCGCGCCGGGCGGGCCGTCGAGCTGACCCGTACCGAGTTCACCCTCCTGGAGATGTTCATGGCGCACCCGCGTCAGGTCCTCACCCGCGAGCAGATCCTCAAGGCCGTGTGGGGCTTCGACTTCGAGCCCTCGTCCAACTCCCTCGACGTCTACGTCATGTACCTGCGCCGCAAGACGGAGGCCGGCGGCGAACCGCGCCTCGTGCACACCGTGCGGGGCGTGGGATACGTGTTGCGGCAGGGCGGCGCGGAGTGAACCGAGTCGTACGGCGACTGCGCACCCTTCCCATTCGGGCCCGGCTGTCGATGCTGGTCGCCGCGGCGGTGGCGTTCGCGGTGGCGGCGGTGTCGATGACCTGCTGGTTCATCGTGCAGGGGAAGCTGTACGAGCAGGTGGACGGCGACCTGAAGAAGATGGTGGCCCAGCCGAGGCTCGACGACCAGATCGAAAACGTGCTCAGAGTGTGCCCGCAGGACACTCAGCCCGACTCCGGCTACCCGGGAACCAGCTACTTCCAGGTCGTGACGGACGACGACACGGTCTGCGTCAACTCGTTCTCCGCTGGCAAGGTGAAGATCTCCGCCACCGACCGGAAGGTGATCGCGAACGCGGACGACAGCGCCGACGGCGTGTTCCACGACGGCACCGCCGAGAACGGTGAGGCCGTACGCGTGCTGACGCTGCCCGTGCAGACCAATGCGGGGCCGGTGGCGCTCGTCCTCGCCACCCCCCTCAAGGGCACCGAGAAGACCCTCAACGAACTCGCCCTCATCCTTCTCCTCGTCTCCGGTGTCGGCGTCCTCGGCGCCGGTGCCGCGGGCCTGGCCGTCGCCCGCGCGGGTCTGCGCCCCGTCGACAAGCTGACCGAGGCCGTCGAGCATGTCGCGCGCACCGAGGACCTCGGCATCCGCATCCCCGTCGAGGACGACAGCGAGGACGAGGTGGCCCGCCTGTCCAGGTCGTTCAACTCGATGACCGCCTCCCTGGCCAGCTCCCGTGAGCTCCAGCAGCAGCTCATCGCGGACGCGGGCCACGAACTCCGCACCCCCCTCACCTCCCTGCGCACCAACATCGAGCTGCTCACCCGCAGCGAGGAGACGGGCCGGCCCCTCCCGGAGGCGGACCGCAAGGCGCTGCTCGCGTCGGTGAAGGCGCAGATGACCGAACTGGCCGCGCTCATCGGCGACCTGCAGGAGCTGTCCCGCTCGGAGGGGCAGCGGGGCGAGCGGGTCCAGGTGGTCTCCCTGGAGGACACCGTGGAGTCGGCCCTGCGCCGGGCGCGGCTGCGGGGCCCGGAGCTGACGATCACGGCCGCGCTGGACCCCTGGTACGTGCGGGCGGAGCCGGCCACGCTGGAGCGGGCGGTGGTCAACGTCCTCGACAACGCGGTGAAGTTCAGCCCGCGAGGCGGCTCCGTCGAGGTCGCGCTCTCCGACGGCGTCCTGACCGTCCGCGACCACGGCCCCGGCATCCCCGAGGACGAACTCCCTTACGTGTTCGACCGGTTCTGGCGTTCCCCGAGCGCGCGGGCACTCCCCGGATCGGGTCTCGGCCTGTCGATCGTCGCGCGCACGGTGCGCGAGGCCGGCGGCGAGATCACGGTGGCCCGCGCGGAGGGCGACGGCACGCTGGTGACCGTACGGCTCCCCGGCGCTCCGACGCCTCCGCCCGAGCTGCCGTAGCGCCCGCGCCGCCGTACTCCCCACGCGTTCCGGCGGGTTCGGCAACCTTTCCGCCGTGAGCGGCGACCACCCGGTGACCCGCACCCCTTCCGGGTGGTCCTCCTCCCACGGAACGGAACCCCACACATGACCGACATCGGCCGCAAGTCCCGGCACCGCAGGCGCAGGACCGGCATGGCGCTGGGCGTGCCGCTCGTGCTGACCGCCGCCGGCACCTTCGCCTACGGCACGGACCTCGGACTGTTCGGTGCGCAGGCCCAGGCGAACGCGTCCGCCGCCACCGCCGCCCCCGCCTGGGCGACCGCCACCGCCGACGGCTTCGCCTCGGTGAACGCGCTCGGCCAGAACGGGACGTACGGCGGCCGGGACGGCCAGACCGTCACCGTGAAGACGCTCGCCGATCTGGAGAAGTACGCGACGGCCGCCGAGCCGTACGTCATCGTCGTCGCCGCGACGATCACCATGGACCCGGTCGGCAAGGAGATCAAGGTCGCCTCCGACAAGACGATCGTGGGCTCCGGGACCTCCGGGCACATCGTGGGCGGAGGGTTCTTCCTCGGTCAGGGCGTCCACAACGTGATCATCCGGAACCTGACCATCCGGGACGCGTACCAGGGCGTCTGGAACGACAAGGACCACGACTTCGACGGCATCCAGATGGACGGCGCCCACCACGTCTGGATCGATCACAACGACATCCGGCACATGGCCGACGGGCTCATCGACAGCCGCAAGGACACCACCTACCTGACCGTCTCCTGGAACAAGCTCAGCCAGGACAACAAGGCCTTCGGCATCGGCTGGACCGACAACGTCACCGCGGACATCACCATCCACCACAACTGGATCCGCGAGACCGAACAGCGCAACCCCTCCACGGACAACGTCGCCCACGCGCACCTGTACAACAACTTCCTGGAGGACGTGGCGGGGACGGACATCAAGTCCTCCTACGGCAACTACTCCCGCGGCGGGACGAACATGATCCTGGAGAACTCCTACTTCCAGGGCATGACCAACCCCGTCGTCCGGGACGCCACCGCCACCCTCGTCCAGCGCGGCAACCACTTCTCCGGCACGACCGGCAAGAACGAGAGCGGCGGCACGGGCGCGGCCTGGAACCCGAAGACGTACTACCCGTACACGCTGGACAAGGCGGCGGACGTGCCCGTGCTGCTCAAGTCCGGCACGGGACCGCGCGGTTCCATCGGCACCACCTCGGCGGCCACCTCGGCGGCCACCTCGACGGCCACGACGAAGGCGGCCGCCGCCACCACGCTCACCGTCGCCAAGGACGGCAGCGGGCAGTACTCGACCGTGCAGGCCGCGGTGAACGCCGTGCCGGCCAACAACCCCTCCCGCGTCGTGATCGCCGTCAAGCCGGGCACGTACCGCGAACTGGTCAAGGTCCCGTCCAACAAGCCGCACGTCACCATCCAGGGCACCGGCGGCAGCCGCAAGGACACCACGATCGTCTACAACAACGCGTCGGGCACGCCCAAGCCCGGCGGGGGCACGTACGGCACCGGCGGCAGCGCCACCGTCGCCGTCGAGGCGGACGACTTCCAGGCCCGCAACCTGACCATCTCCAACGACTTCGACGAGTCCGCCCACCAGGACATCGCCGGCCAGGCGGTCGCCCTGCGCACCGCCGCCGACAAGATCTTCCTCGACGGCGTCATCGTCAGCGGCGACCAGGACACCCTGCTGGTGGACACCGCGTCCAAGGACAAGCTGGGCCGCGTCTACATGACCGACTCGTACGTCGTCGGCAACGTCGACTTCATCTTCGGCCGGGCGACGGCGGTCATCGACAAGTCGGTCATCACGCTGAAGAAGCGCTGGAACGGCACCTCGGCCGGCTACGTCACCGCCCCCAGCACCGCGGCGGGCCGCAAGGGCATCCTGATCGCCAACTCCACGGTCAACGGCGACGTCTCCGACCGCTCCTTCCACCTCGGCCGCCCCTGGCACGCCGGCGGCGACGCCACTCTCGACCCGCAGACCACGGTCCGCAACACCACCCTCAGCGCGGCGATCCGGACCACCCCCTGGACCGACATGAGCGGCTTCTCCTGGAAGGACGACCGCTTCGCCGAGTACAAGAACACCGGTGCGGGCTCGGGCGCCGCGAGCGGCGACCGGCCCCAGCTGACCGACGCGCAGGCCACGAACCAGGAGGTCGCGGACTGGCTCGGCGACTGGGCGCCGTCCGCTTCCTGACCTCTCCCGCGGAATCGGCCACACCGGACGCCGGAGCGGAAGCGGCGCCGGTGTGGCCGTACACGTCCTGGCCGCGCGCCGCGTGAGTCAGGAACGCCGTCGACTCCACCGGAGTCAGGGCCGCGTCCCTGACCAGATCGTAGGAAAAGCGGCAGGACGGGACCTTGTCCGGATCGTCGATCAACTCGCCGAAGTCGTTGCCTTCCACCTGGGCGACGGGGTCCCCGACTCGCTGCCGGAGGAGCCAGAGGTGGCTGCCCATGAGGTCGTGCACACCAGCCGCGTACGGCAGCACTTGGCCGCCGGGGGCCGCCACCGAGCCGTTCCCCCCTTCGGGAACCGACGTCGGCGCACGTCCCTCGTATCCCCCGGAGCGAACCGCCGTTCGGTCCGCCCGCGATCGGTGCCAGGGACGACGGCTGACCGGCGCGGCCCGCCGCCTCATCCCCGCAGGACTTGATACACGCGGACACAGAGAGGCGGCCGCGTCGATGACGCGGCCGCCTCCGCGGTGGGAGAACTCCCAGGGGCGAGGTGGGAGGACCCCGGGGTTACTGCACGATCGTGATCCGGTTCGGCACCGGCGGCGCGATCGGCGCGGCGGCCGAGGAGTTGGCCGTCAGGTACTGCTCCAGGGCGGCCAGGTCGTCGAGGCCGACGAGGTCGTTCGTGCCCTGGCCCAGGGTGGTGAAGCCGTCACCGCCGCCCGCGAGGAAGCTGTTCGTCGCGACGCGGTAGGTGGCGGCCGGGTCGACGGCGGCGCCGTTCAGCTTGATGGAGTCCGTGACGACACGGTCGGCGCCGCTCTTCGTCAGGTCCAGCGTGTACGTCAGGTTCGCCGACGGCTGGAGGATCTTCGGCGCGCTCGCGTTCGACCCGCTCACCTGCTCCTTGAGCACCTGGATGAGCTGGGCGCCGGTGAAGTCCTGCAGGTTCACGGTGTTGGCGAACGGCTGGACGGTGAAGCCCTCGGCGTAGGTGACCACGCCGTCGCCCTCGGTGCCCTTGGCGGCGTAGGTCAGACCGGCCCGCACCCCACCGGGGTTCATCAGCGCCAGGTCCGCCTCGGCGTCCAGCTTCCTGCCGTACCAGAGCTGCGCGTCCGCGATCAGGTCGCCCATCGGGGACTCGGTGCCCGTGTTGGGGACGTCGGCGGAGACATGGCCGATCGCGCGGTTGCCGATGGGCGCCGCCAGGGTGTTCCACTTGCTGATCAGCTCGGTCATGTCCGTCGCCTTGGGGACGGTCCGGGTGACCACGTGGTTCGCCGACTTCACCGCCGTACGGGCGATGTCCCCCGTGAAGCGGTCGTACGTCAGCGTGGTGTCCGTGTAGAGGCGGCCGAACGAGGCGGCCGAGGTCACCGTGCGCGGCTTGCCCGCCGGGTCGTTGATCGTGCAGGCGTACGCGGCGTGCGTGTGACCCGTGACCAGGGCGTCCACCGACGGCGAGACGTTCTTCGCGATGTCGACGATCGGGCCCGAGATGCCGTCACCCGCGCCCGGCGAGTCGCAGTCGTAGTTGTAGGAGGTGGAGGCCGGCAGGCCGCCCTCGTGGATCAGCGCCACGATCGACTTCACGCCCTGGCGCTGGAGCTCCTTGGCGTACTTGTTGATCGTCTCGACCTCGTCCTTGAACTTCAGGCCCTTGACGCCTTCCGCGGAGACGATGCCCGGCGTGTTCTCCAGGGTCACGCCGATGAAGCCGATCTTGACGTCCTTCTTCTTCCAGACCCAGTACGGCTTCAGGATCGGCTTGCCGGACTTCTCGTTCAGGACGTTCGCCGCGAGGTACGGGAAGTCGGCGCCGCCGAACTCCTCGTCCGTGTAGCAGCCGTCCGTCGGGTGGCAGCCGCCCTTCTGAAGCCGCGACAGTTCCTTGGCGCCCTCGTCGAACTCGTGGTTGCCGACCGAGGTGACGTCCAGGTCCAGCTTGTTGAGCGCCTCGATGGTGGGCTCGTCGTGGAACAGGCCGGAGATCAGCGGGGAGGCGCCGACCATGTCGCCGCCGGCCGCGGTGATGGAGTACTTGTTGCCCTCGCGGGCCTGGCGCAGGTGCGTGGCCAGGTACTCCACACCGCCCGCGTCGATCGTCTTCGTCGTGCCGTCGGCCTGGAGTTCGGTGACCCGGCCGGAGGAACCGCTCGGCGGCTCGAGGTTGCCGTGCAGGTCGTTGAACGACAGCAGCTGGACGTCCTGGTAACGGCTCGGCAGCGGCTTTCCGTGCCGGGCGTCCTGCGCACCCGCCGGCAGCGCGGCGACCAGTGCGCCGGCGGTGGCCAGACCGGCGGCCGCCGCGAGCAGCCCGTACGTACGGCGTCTGCGGCTCGGATGCGAGTGGGAAGTGGCTGGCATGCGCCCCCCTGTGGTGTCTGCTGTGGTGTCGACGTCCCCGGGGCCGGAAGGCCCTGCGAGGCGTCTGAGCTGGTGGCCCCGTCGGGCCGCAGCCTAGAGTCAACGCGCGTAGCGCGACAGGGGGTTCATGGTTACATCCTGGTTTCCCTTTGCCGTCCGCCGCTCGTCCGCCCAGCTCCCGCCCGTGCCGCCTCGCGGTTCCCGGTGCTTCGGCACCCCCGTTCCGGAAGGATCCGCGCCCCCCTTCCCCGATGGATCCGCGTCCTCTCCCCCGATGCCGCCACTTTGCCCGGCCCGGCCCTTACCCTCGTACGCATGACCAGCGACGACCCGGTATCGGCCCCCGGCCAGCGATCCATCGAGAACCTCTCCGCGCTCTCCCCCGCACAGACCGAGGCCGTCCTCGACCTGCTCGCGGAGGCCGCCCGCAGCGACGGCCGGCAGGCGGTGTCCGAACAGGGCCGGCTGCAACTGCGGGGCGGCCCCCGCGAGGGCGTCTCCCACCTCCTGCTCTCCGTGGCCGGCGAACTCGTCGCCTACGCGCAACTGGAGGACACCGACCCCGTCGAGGCCCCGGCCGCCGAGCTGGTCGTCCATCCCGCGCACCGCGGGCACGGGCACGGCCGGGCACTCGGCTCCGCCCTGCTCGCCGCCTCCGGCAAACGCCTGCGGGTGTGGGCCCACGGCGGCCACGCCGCCGCCCGGCACCTCGCCCAGGTGCTCGGGCTGTCGCTGTTCCGCGAACTGCGCCAGATGCGTCGGCCGTTGACCGACCTCGACCTGTCCGAGCCGGTGTTCCCCGACGGGGTGACCGTCCGGACCTTCGTCCCCGGGCAGGACGACGGTGCCTGGCTGGCCGTCAACGCCGCCGCCTTCGCCCACCATCCCGAACAGGGCTCCCTCACCCAGCGCGACCTCGACGACCGCAAGGACCAGCCCTGGTTCGACCCCGCCGGCTTCTTCCTCGCCTTCCGCGGGGACCGGCTCGTCGGCTTCCACTGGACGAAGGTCCACGCCGAGGAGGGCCTCGGCGAGGTGTACGTCCTCGGTGTCGCCCCCGGCGCGCAGGGCGGCGGCCTCGGCAAGTCCCTGACCACGATCGGACTGCGGCATCTCGCGGCGCAGCGGCTGCCCACCGCCATGCTCTACGTCGACGCGGACAACAAGGCGGCGGTGTCGGTGTACGAGCGGCTGGGGTTCGTCACGTACGAGACGGACCTGATGTACCGCACGGAGACCTGACCGCCCCTCACCCCTGCCCGACGGGGGCGCCGGCGGGGGCGCCGCCGGAGGGACCGAGGCGCACCCGGGTGCGTCTCAGCGGTTCGGGTGTGCACAGCGCTGTCGACACCAGCGTCAGCGCCAGGAGCACCGCCCACCGTACGTGGGTCTCCTCCCACCAGCGGTGACCCGGCAGGGTCAGCAGTCCCCACCGTGCCGGGACGAGCACCGCCACCGCCGCCAGCGCGCCGAGCCACGCCACCGTCCCCTTCCCCACCTCCGCACGGTCCGTGAAGCGCACGGCGGCGGTCGCCAGGGCGATGGCGCAGGCGGCGGTGGCGAGAGCCTCCAGGGTGACCGGGCCCAGGGACGGGCGGGTCGGCCCGGGCAGCACGAGCAGGACCGCCGTCCACCACAGGGACATCAGCGGCACGGCCATGGCCAGGCGCAGGCCGGCGCGGAGGGGACGGCCGAGCGGGCTGGCGGCGGTGGTGTGCCGGGCCGGGTCGTCGAGCAGGAAGGCCAGGCCCACCCCGCCGGTCAGCGCGGTCAGCCGCAGCACCACCAGTCCCCAGGCCGTCTCCGGTGCCTGGTCCGGGAGCCGCGTGCTCGCCGCGAGCAGCAGTCCCGAGCCGGCCGTCGCCGTCAACGCCGCCCAGGGCAGGGACCGCCACACCGGCGGGGCGAGGGACCTGAGCAGGGTGCGGAGGCGGGGGGCCGGGCCGTGGCCGGCGGGCGACATCGGGCCGTGGCCGGGGACGGGGTGACCCGAGCGGCCGGGGGCGGGGTTCCCCGCCTTGTCCGCGTCTCCTACTCGTCGCACGATTCCACCCCCTGCGGCACCGCGACGCCCAGCAGCTTCGCCGCCTCGGCCGTCGAGGTCCGCGCGGACGTCAGCTCCGGCCAGTGCGCCTTGACCCGCGCGGTGATCTCCGCCCGGGGCCGGGCGAGCAGTTCGCCGACGACCTCCGTCTGGTGGGCCGTCAGGCTCAGCCCGTTCGTGGGGGCCAGGACCTGGCCTGAGCCGGTGGTGCTGTCGTCCAGCCGCACGTCCTCGAACGTGGCCATCGGGGTGGGGTCGGTGCCCAGCACCAGCCACATGATCGTCACCGCGCGGGCGTCGCACATGTTCCGGGTGGTGGCGTCCTCCGTGCCCGCCACGAGGACGGTGGCGGCTCCCACCGCGAACTCGGGGACGCGGTTGCCGCCCCAGCGGGTGCCGACCGTCACCTGGCCCGGGGTGGCGGAGGGGGTCAGCGCGGAGTCGACCTCGATGCCACCGCTGGTGTCGATGCGCTGGCGGACCGTCAGGGGCGCCGTCGCCGCGCTGCCGCCGGCCGCGGACCGGATCCGGTCGACGACCGCCGCCCAGTCGTCCCGCACTCCCTTCCACTCGGGGAAGGAGCAGTAGGTCGACCCGCCGTGCTCCGTGCACGACTGGACCTTCTGCGGGGTCGTGGACGCCGTCTTCCGCGCCGCCTCCAGGGCGTCGGTGTCACGCGGGAGCTGGCCGATCGCGCCGGCCGTGGTGACCGCGAGGGCGAGGGCGGTCGCCGCCTTGACCGCGCGGGTGCGGCCGCCGGACAGCAGCAGGGCCGCGCAGGTCAGCACGGCGCACAGGCCCAGCAGGTAGAGCGCGTGCCAGGCGGCCGGGCGGCCGAGGAGGTCGCTGGGGACCGGATCGCCGCCGGAGATCCCGGAGAAGACCATGGGGGAGAGCCAGCCCGCCCCCGGCTCGTCCGACTCGGTGACGCCGGTGGCGAGGACCATGAGCAGATACACGGCGACCACGAAGAGCATGGGCGCGAAGGACGTGGGCACGAGCCGCGCCAGCAGGACACCGGTGATCCCCGCCATCAGGACGACCAGTGGCCCGACGGCGAGTTCGGCGACGGAGCCGTGGCCGATCGCGCCGGGCTTCAGGGCTTCCCGGGTGAACTCGGCCGCGACGACGACCGCGGTGAGCGCCGCGAACGACACCGCGGACAGGAGGTGCGCGAGGACGCGTCGCCAGGGCTCCATCGCCATGACGTCGAACTGCTCGACCGTGCCGTGCTTGCGCGAGCGCAGGGCGGCGGCGTTGGTGCAGACGAGCAGGGCGACGGCGAGGAGCAGGGGGGACGTCTGGGTGTCGCGGTCGACCGTGTTGAGGACGGGGTAGTCGCTCATGCCGTCCTGGAACGCCAGCCGCGCGACGGTGAAGCCGACGTACAGGAACAGGAAGACCAGTATCGGTACCTGCTGGAGGAGTTCGCGGGTCTCGAAGCGGGCCAGGGCGAGCACGGCGCCGGTCCGGCGGCCGGGCCCCGGTGGCTCGGGGGGCGCGGGGACGGATTCCCTCACCGTCGTGATCGTGGTGCTCATGCGGTCACCGCCCGGCTGTCGCTGTCGAGGGTGAGCAGATAGCCGTCCTCCAGGGTGGGTTCGAGGAGGTCGGCACCCTGCGGCGGATCTCCGACGTTGCGGAAGGCGCCGGTGCCGGTGCGCCAGCCGGCCAGGGCGGCGGGGTCCCGCTCCGTGCTGCTCCAGACCCGGCCGGCCGCGCGGGCGGTCAGCTCCGCGGGGGTGCCCTCGAAGCGGACGCGGCCCCGGGCGAGGACCACGACCCGGTGGCAGAGCATCGCCACGTCCTCGGTCTGGTGGGTGGACAGCAGGACCGTGCGCCCCTCACCGGCCTCGGCGATCAGCCCGCGGAAGCGCATGCGCTGCTCGGGGTCGAGGCCGACGGTCGGCTCGTCCAGGACGAGGAAGCCGGGGTCGCCGACGAGCGCGGCGGCCAGCGCCACGCGCTGCCGCATGCCGCCGGACAGCCGCTTGAGCCGCTTGCCCCGCACGTCGGCGAGGTCGACGGCGTCCAGTACGCGCCGCACCTCGCGGAGCCGGGCGGTGCGGTCGGTCAGTTCCTTCAGGATCGCCACGTAGTCGACGAACTCGAAGGCCGTGAAGTCGGGGTGGAAACCGGGCGTCTGCGGCAGATAGCCGAGCGTGCGGCGCAGGGCCAGGCGGCCGGCCGAGGTGCCGGGGTCGTGGCCCAGGGCGGTGAACTCGCCCCGGTCCGGCGGCACCGCCGTGGCCAGCACCCGCAACAGGGTGGTCTTTCCGGCACCGTTGGGGCCGAGCAGGCCGGTCACGCCCCGCGTCAGGCGCAGCGAGACGCCGTCCAGGGCGTGGGTGCCGCCGTAGCGCAGGGACAGGCCGGTGGCCGTCACGGTGGTGGGCGGGGTGGTCATGCGGGACTCCTGGGATTCCGGTCGGTGGGCGGGGGCGGGCGCGGGCGTCATACGGCGCCGCCGTCCGGGAAGCCGGCCACGGGACGCGCGTCGAAGCGGTCCCGGGTCTGGTAGAGCAGCACGGTGGCGAGAGCCGCGACGGCCGCCGCGGCCGACTGCCCGGCCGCCGTGAAGGGCACGAGCGTGGTGTGGGAGTGCGCCTGCGACTGCGCCACCACCAGCAGCGTCAGCCAGGCCCCGCCCACCAGGGCGGGCGCGAGGACCGGGCCGAGCCGGGGGGTCAACGCCAGTCCGGTCGCGGTCAGGGCCAGCGCGGGCAGCAGCCAGGTCAGGGCCAGCAGCCCGTACCCCGGCAGGGCGAGGGTGGCCAGACCGTTGAAGGCGAGGCCCGCGGTCAGCACCGCGACCGTCCGGATCATCAGCAGGCGGAAGCCGTGCATCGGGGCGACGACGGCCATCTCGTACGACGGGTCGAGGGCCGGTCCGTACGACAGGGCGACCCCGCCGAGCGGGAGCAGCGGGGCAAGGGCGAGGAACAGCATGGGCCGGTCCACCAGGTGGACCGCCAGCACGGTCATGACCAGCAGGGACACCACCGCCAGCAGCCACGACCGGCGCAGCACCGGGGTGGCCGTCAGCAGCCGGGCGGTGTGGTCGGCCACGCCGAGCCGCACCAGCAGCCGCTCGACGGGGCCCGGCCGCGGCGCGTCCAGTTCGGCGTCCAGCCGCTCCCAGCCTGCGTCCAGCGCGACCGGGTCGACCGCCCCCGCGAGCCGTGACCGGCACTGGGCGCACCCCGCGAGATGCGTGTCGGCGGACCACAGCAGGGGCGCCACCAGCTCGCCCCGCGCGTAGGCGCGCAGGTCCTCCTCCGGTACGTGCCACGTCATGCCAGGGCCTCCTTCAGTCTGTCGGCCTCCGCGCGTCCGCGCAGGCGCCCTTCCGTCACGTGCCGCCTCATGCCAGCGCCTCCCGCAGTTGCTTGCGGGCCCGCTGGGCCCGCGTCTTGACCGTGCCCGCGGGGATGCCGAGCAGGACGGCGGCCTCCCGGGTGGTGAGTCCGTCGATGACGGTGGCCTGGAGGACCGCCCGCAGCTCCGGAGAGAGACGGGTGAGGGCACCGGCGAGATCCCCGTGCTCCACTCCCGCGAGCACGCGCTCCTCCGCGGAGGCCTCGTCGCGGTGGCGCAGCCGGGCCAGGGCCTGGCGCAGCCGCCCCCGCGCGCCGTCACCGCGCACGGCGTCGACGAGGCGGCGGGCGCCGATGCGCCACAGCCAGCCGGCCGCGTCCTCGGAGTAGCCCTCCTGGAAGCGGGCGGTGCCGCGCCACACCGCGAGGAACGTCTCCTGGACGACGTCGTCGACTATCGCGGCGTCGGCGCAGCGGCTGCGCATGCGCGCGGTCAGCCACGGCGCGTATCGCCGGTACAGCTCCTCGAAGGCGTGACGGTCCCCGTCCGCCGCGACGGCCCGCAGCAGCTCCCCGTCGCTTCTCGTTTCGCTCACATCCCCTCATCGGACGAGCCCCGCCGATCGGTTCACGATCCGGCACCCCAATTTTTTCGGCCGCCGCCCGGCCCTCTCCCTCCCCTCTCCGTGCCGCTCCGGCCCTCTCCCTCCCCTCTCCGTGCCGCTCCGGCCCTCTCCCTCCCCTCTCCGTGCCGCTCCGTGCCTCTCCCCACCGACCCACGGGCTCCGCTCCGTGCCGACCCACCGACCCACCGACCCACAGGCGCACAGGCGCACAGGCTCCGCTTGACATGCCCGGCACCTTGCACCACCCTTTCACTACTCAATTAGTGAAAGGGTGGTTGTCGAGTGGTGGAATACCGCATCGACCGGCACAGCGGCGTGGCCACCTACGTCCAGATCGTCCAGCAGACGAAACAGGCCCTCCGCCTCGGCATGCTGCGCCCCGGCGACAAGCTGCCGACGGCCCGCGAGGTGGTCGAGGCCACCGCCATCAACCCCAACACCGTCCTGAAGGCCTACCGCGAACTGGAGCGCGACGGACTCGTCGAGGCCCGGCGCGGTCTGGGCACCTTCGTCCGGCGCGGACTGAGCACCGCCCCCGCCGACTCGCCCCTGCGCGCCGAGCTGGACGAGTGGGCGGACCGGGCCCGCGGGGCGGGCCTCGACCGGGACGACGTGAGCGCGCTCTTCACCGCCGTACTGGACGAGCACTTCGCGGACGGCCACGGGCAGGCGGAGGCCCACCGGCAGCCCGGCGCCACCGACCGCACCGACCGCACCGACCGCACCGACGCCACCACCCACCACGAACACTCCCAGGGGGACCCTTCATGACCGACACCGCCATGGCGGCAACCGCGCTCGGCAAGCGCTTCGGCCGACGCGGCGGCTGGGCGCTGCGCGACTGCGCGTTCCGGCTGCCCGCCGGGCGCGTCTGCGCCGTCGTCGGACCCAACGGCGCGGGCAAGTCCACGCTCCTCGCCCTCGCCGCCGGCCTGCTGGCGCCCTCCGAGGGATCGGTCACGGTCCTCGGCACGGACCCGGCGTCCGCACGCGCGCGTGTCGGTTACGTCGCCCAGGACAAGCCGCTGTACCCGCAGCTCACGGTCGCCGAGACGCTGCTGTCGGGTGCCGACCTCAACCCGGCGCGCTGGGACGCCGCCACCGCCGAGCGCATCGTTTCCGCGGGCGAGCTGGACCCCGGGGCCCGCATCCGCACCCTCTCCGGCGGCCAGCGCACCCGTGTCGCGCTCGCCCTGGCGCTCGGCAAGCGGCCGGAACTGCTCCTCCTGGACGAGCCGATGGCCGACCTCGACCCGCTGGCCCGGCACGAGCTGATGGGCACCCTGATGGCGCAGGCCGCGCAGCACGGCACCACGATCGTGATGTCCTCGCACGTGGTCGCCGAGCTGGAGGACTCCTGCGACCACCTGCTGCTGATCGGGGGCGGCCGGGTCCGTCTGGCCGGGGAGATCGACGAACTGCTGGCCGCCCACGCGCGCGTGAGCGCACCCGCCCCGTCCGCGGAGGCAGGTGACCTCGCCGCGCACACGATCGTCGAGTCCCGCGTGACCGGCCGCCAGTTCACCGCCCTCCTGCGCCCCTCGGGCCCGCTCGCCGCCGACTGGCGCCCCACCGCACCGTCCCTGGAGGACCTCGTCCTCGCCTACCTCCGCAACCCCGAAGCGGCCCCCCTCGTCCCCACCCACCCGGAGGAGGCCGCCGTATGACCGCCGCCACCACCCCCACTCCCGCCCCGGCCGCCACCGCGCGCTCCGCCCCGGCGCCCCGTCTGCTGCCGTGGCTGCTGCGCCTGCACCGCCCCGGGCTGGCCGTGTGGGCCGGTCTCGTCGCCGTCCTCGCCCTCGCCCTGCTCGCGATGTGGGGCCCGCTCGGTGACGCGGCCGCCGACGGCTGGCGGCAGTACCGCGCGTGCGTCGGCGACGGACCGTGCGGCTACGACCAGGACGCGATCATCCGGTACCGGGACGTGTACACGTACACGACGTTCGCCGTGATCGTGCTGCCCTTCCTCGTCGCGGCCTGGGCCGGCGCCGCCCTCGTGGGCCGTGAGCTGGAGAGCGGCACCGCCCACCTCGCCTGGACGACGGGCCTCTCCCCGACCCGCTGGCTGGCCGCCAAGATCGCCGCCCCCGCCGTCCCGATCGCCGTCGGCACCGGCCTTCTGGTGGGGCTGCACCGCCTGGCCTGGTCGGCGAACCGGCACCGCATCGACACGTCCAAGACCTGGTACGACTCCCCCACCCTGCACGCGAACGGTCCCACCACGGTCGCCCTCGCCCTGGCGGGCCTCGCCGCCGGCGCCCTCGCGGGCCTGCTGTGGCGCCGTACCCTGCCCGCGCTGGTCACCGCACTGGGCTTCACCGTCGTCCTGAGGTTCGCGGCCGACCTGGTCATGCCGTATCTGTGGCCGTCCGTCACCCGCGTCACCGGCCTCGACACCGGTTACGTCATGGAGGGCGTCAAGGTCGACTCGGGCCTGGTCACCGCGGACGGCGCGCACGTGGCCGATCCGGGCTGCGGGCCGTCGTTCGTCAAGGGCTGCGCCGAGGTGTACGCCAGGCTCGACGCCACCGGGTTCTACACGGAGTACCACCCCGAGTCCCACTACTGGCCCCTCCAGCTGACCACGACCGCCCTCGTCCTGGCCGTCGCCGCCGGCCTCACCGTCGCCGCGTTCGTCCTGCTCAGGCGGTCCACGGCCACGAAGCCCTCCCCGGCCCGCACCCCGCACCGCACCGCGGCCCCCGTCCGCCAGGAGGCCTCCCCGTGACCGCCCTCGCCACCGCGCGCGTCCGCCGGGAGGCCGCCGGCGCCCGCTGGGGCGTCGCCCGGACCGCCCTGCGGCTGCACCGCGCCGCCCTGCTCGTCTGGGCTCTGGCCGTGCTGGGCCTGACCGGCTGGCTGGTGTGGCTCACCGAGGTCACCGCCGGCCAGGCACGCGCCGAGCAGGAGGCTTGCGACCGCGCGGCCCGGGACTGGTGCGACACCTCCCTCGGCACCCTCGGCCACAGCGCGCCGATGGACTGGATCGCCGCCCTCACCGCCCACTCCTTCCTCGTCGTCGCCGCCTTCGCGGGCGGCGGGCTGATCGGCCGGGAACTGGAGAACGGCACCGCCCGTCTCGCCTGGTCGCAGAGCATCACCCCGGCCCGCTGGCTGGCCGCCAAGCTCACCGTCCCCGCCCTCGCCGTGACGCTCGGCGTCACCGTCCTGGTCCTGGTGTTCCGCTGGGCCCGGGAACCCGACCGGGACCTGATCGGCACCGACTGGACGGACGGCAGCGTGTTCGTGGCGCTCGGCCCGGCCGCCGTCGCGTACGCCCTGTGCGCCCTCGCCCTGGGGGCGCTCAGCGCCCTCCTGCTGCGCCGCGCCCTGCCCGCGCTCGCCGTCTCCGTCGTCCTGACCTGGCTGCTCGCCCTCGTCCTGGGGCACTTCCGCGCCGCCCTGTGGCCGGCCCTGACCCGGACCTCGGCGACCGGTGAGGTCCACGTCCCGGACACCGCCTGGCAGGTGGACCGGGGCGCCCTGGTCCACGGCAGCCCCGCCCCGGACGTGAACCACTGGAGCTGCGACGGCACCGCCGAGGAGACGCGGCGCTGCCTGGACGACCTCGGCGTCACCGGCTCTTACGCCACCTACCACCCCGAGTCCCACTTCTGGGCCCTCCACCTGGTGGAGACCGGCATCCTCCTGGCCGTCACCGCCGCGGCCACCGTCGTGTCCTTCCGCCTCCTGCGCCGCCGCACGGCCTGACCCGCCCGGCGACTCCACCGCCACGGGCCCTGTACGTCCCTCCACCGGGAGAGAGCCGTACGGGGCCCGAAATCGTGGGGGCCACCCGAAGTCTTAGGGGCCACCCGAAGACGTAGGGCGTACGGGCCACAGCCCGACCCCCGCCACCTCCCCCTCCCCGACCCCCGCCACCTCCCCGGCCCCACCCCCGCGAGCCGCCGCCCGATATCCCGCACGCCATGTCTCCGTAACCGCCGGTTCAGACGACCTTGCGACGCTCAGCCAATGAACCCCGCCGTGCCCGAGCCCTCGCCGCCCCCCGAGGACAGACTCCTCGACGGGAACGCCGCCGCGCTCCCCCGCGCACGATCCGACGCGCCCGTCTCGCCGTCGGCGCGGAAGAATGGGTCTATGAGCCAGTCGAACGCCCAGGCCAAGGTCCAGCACGAGCAGCCCTCCGTGGGCTCCATAGCCGCGCACCGCCCGCACACGGTGGCCGCCGCGGTATCCGATCTGGAACCCGACATCGACGCCGACCTCGACGGATACGAGGAGTCGCCGTACGACGGGCCCCAACTGCCGCAGGGCCGCTTCCTCGACCGGGAGCGCAGCTGGCTGGCGTTCAACGAGCGGGTCCTCGAGCTCGCCGAGGACCCGAACACGCCCCTGCTCGAGCGGGCCAACTTCCTCGCCATCTTCGCGAGCAACCTCGACGAGTTCTTCATGGTCCGGGTGGCCGGACTCAAGCGCCGCATCGCCACCGGCGTGGCCACCCGCTCCGCCTCCGGCCTCCAGCCGCGCGAGGTGCTGGAGATGATCTGGGCCCGCTCCCGCGAGCTGATGGCCCGGCACGCCGCCTGCTACCACGAGGACGTCGCCCCCGCACTCGCGGAGGAGGGCATCCACCTGGTCCGCTGGAACGAGCTGACGGAGAAGGAGCAGGCCCGCCTCTTCACGCTGTTCCGGCACCAGATCTTCCCCGTGCTGACGCCCCTGGCGGTCGACCCGGCGCACCCCTTCCCGTACATCTCGGGTCTCTCCCTGAACCTCGCGGTGATCGTGCGCAACCCGGTCAGCGGGCACAAGCACTTCGCGCGCGTGAAGGTGCCGCCGCTGCTGTCCCGCTTCCTGGAGTGCTCCCCGGGCCGGTACGTCCCCGTCGAGGACGTCATCGCCGCCCACCTGGAGGAGCTGTTCCCGGGCATGGAGGTGCTGGAGAGCCACGCCTTCCGCCTCACCCGCAACGAGGACCTCGAGGTCGAGGAGGACGACGCCGAGAACCTCCTCCAGGCCCTGGAGAAGGAACTCATGCGGCGCCGCTTCGGACCGCCGGTGCGCCTGGAGGTCGAGGAGTCCATCGACCGCGAGGTGCTCGACCTGCTGGTGCGCGAGCTGAAGATCGGCGAGGCCGAGGTGTACCCGCTGCCGGGCCCCCTGGATCTCACCGGCCTGTTCCGCATCCACGGCCTCGACCGGCCCGAGCTGAAGTACCGCAAGTTCATCGCGGGCGTCCACCGCGACCTGGCCGAGGTCGAGTCGGCGTCCGCGCCCGACATCTTCGCGGCCCTGCGCAACCGGGACGTGCTGCTGCACCACCCGTACGACAGCTTCTCCACCTCCGTCCAGGCCTTCCTGGAACAGGCGGCCGCCGACCCGGACGTCCTCGCCATCAAGCAGACCCTGTACCGGACCTCCGGCGACTCCCCGATAGTCGACGCGCTCATCGACGCCGCCGAGTCCGGCAAGCAGGTCCTCGTGCTGGTCGAGATCAAGGCCCGCTTCGACGAGCACGCCAACATCAAGTGGGCGCGCAAGCTGGAGGAGGCCGGCTGCCACGTCGTCTACGGCCTGGTCGGCCTGAAGACCCACTGCAAGCTGTCCCTGGTGGTCCGCCAGGAGGGCGAGACCCTGCGGCGCTACAGCCACGTCGGCACCGGCAACTACCACCCGAAGACGGCCCGGCTGTACGAGGACCTCGGCCTGCTCACCGCGGACCCCCAGGTCGGCGCGGACCTCTCCGACCTCTTCAACCGGCTCTCCGGCTACTCCCGCCGCGAGACCTACCGCCGGCTGCTGGTCGCCCCCAAGTCCCTGCGCGACGGCCTGATCTCGCGCATCGACAAGGAGGTCCAGCACCACCGCGCCGGACGCCCCGCCCACGTCCGCATCAAGGTCAACTCGATGGTGGACGAGGCGATCATCGACGCCCTCTACCGGGCGTCCCAGGCCGGTGTCCCGGTCGACGTCTGGGTGCGCGGCATCTGCGCCGTACGACCGGGTGTGCCGGGCCTGTCGGAGAACATCCGGGTCCGTTCGATCCTCGGCCGCTTCCTGGAGCACTCCCGGGTGTTCGGTTTCGGCAACGGCGGTGAACCCGAGGTGTGGATCGGCAGCGCCGACATGATGCACCGCAACCTCGACCGTCGCATCGAAGCCCTGGTCAGGGTCGTCGACCCGGCCCACCGGGCGGCCCTGAACCGGCTGCTGGAGACCGGCATGTCGGACTCCACCGCGTCCTGGCACCTCGGCCCGGACGGCGAGTGGACGCGGCACGCGACCGACGCGGACGGCCAACCCCTGCGCAACGTCCAGGAGATGCTCATAGACGCCCGGAGGCGCCGGCGTGGCACAGCGACACCATGACCTGACGGACTCCACGGCCGGGCGCGCCGCCCCGCCCGTGACCGGGGAGGTCCTGGCCGGCTATCTCCGGGGTCAGGCCACCGAGTTCCTCCGCGCGCTGCGCCTGCACCGGGAGACCGGCGGCGGGCAGAACGGCTCGGGCGGCACGGCGGACGCCGTCGACGCGACGCGCGCCCTGCGCCGCTCGGCCCGCCGGATCAGCGGCAGCCTGCACACGTTCCGCCCGCTGCTCGACCCCGGCTGGTCGGAGGAGATACGCCCCGAACTGGCCTGGGTGTCGGGCACGCTGGCCCTGGAGCACGCCTGCGCGTCCCGCCTGGAGCGGCTGCTGCTCGCGCTGCAACGGCTGTCGGGGGCGACGGTGATACCGCCCCAGGCCCTGACGCCGGGGACGGGCACGGCCACCGCGACGACGGCCGTCCCCGTGGCCGGCTCCCGAAGGACCGCCCCGCCGAGAGCGGCGAGCACCGCCCCCGACCGCGGCAACCTGACCGTGGGCGCGGCCAAGGCGGGAGCCCTCCTCGACCGCCAGCTCACCCTCGCCCGCACCCGGGCCCACTCCACCGCCCTCCAGGCCCTCGGTTCCTCCCGCTTCCACGCCGTCGCGGACAAGGTCGCCGTCCTGGCCAGCGAGGTTCCCCTCACGCCGCACGCCGCCACCGCCGATCCGCGGCCCCTGGCCGCCGCGGCCGAGGAGCGCCTCGCGGACGCGGTCGCCGCGCTGCCCCTGCTGACCGCCGGCCATCCGTACAACGCGGAGGCGCTGATCCACGGCCTGT
Source organism: Streptomyces sp. NPDC051051 (assembly GCF_040682975.1). Classification (NCBI taxonomy): domain Bacteria; kingdom Bacillati; phylum Actinomycetota; class Actinomycetes; order Kitasatosporales; family Streptomycetaceae; genus Streptomyces; species Streptomyces sp. NPDC051051. The sequence goes on along the minus strand of NZ_JBFBCB010000041.1, from coordinate 22,524 downwards.
CCCCGGACCCCGCCCCGCACCCGCAGGACGCGCCCTGGCACCAGGTCCGCCTCCTGCTGCGCCTGCACCGGTACGCCCTGGAGGTCCTGCACGGCGACGACGGCCCGCCCGACGTCCGGCTGCTCTCGGCCGGTCAGGCCCTCGACCGCCACCGCGACGCCTCGGAGGCGGCGGCCGCGGCGGCCCACGCGGCCCGCACGCCCCGCATCGCCCCGGCGACGGCGTACGCGCTGGGCGTGCTGCACGCGGACCAGCGGCACGAGGTGGAGGCGGCCCGGTACGCCTTCCAGCGTTCGTGGCAGAAGCAGACCGTCGGCACGACCACGTCGTAGCCCGCGAGGGCCCGATTCGTCCAGGAGGCGGTGACCGGTGAGCCATCCCGACGGCACATCACAGGAGGCTCTCGTGCGGGCAGCCGGCTGCGTCCTGTGGCGACGGTCGCCGATCGACGGTGAGCTGGAGGTATGCCTGGTCCACCGACCGAAGTACGACGACTGGTCGCACCCCAAGGGGAAGCTCAAGCACGACGAGGACTGGCTGGCGTGCGCCGTCCGCGAGGTGGCCGAGGAGACCGGCCACACGGCGCACCCGGGGCCCCGGCTGCCCACGGTCCGCTACCTGGCCCAGGGCCGTCCGAAAGAGGTCCGCTACTGGGCGGCCGAGGCCGGCGCCGGCCGTTTCACGCCGAACGACGAGGTGGACCGGGTGCTCTGGCTGCCCCCGGCGGCCGCCCGCGCCCGTCTCACGGAGCCGAGGGACCGCACCCTCGTGGACGCGCTGCTCACCGCCCTGCGCCGGGCATAGCCCCGGCCCGGCACGCCGCCCACCGCCCCGTACCGGGCGCGACCCCCGCCCGGCCGGAATCACCCTGTGTCCTCGGCGTGAGCGTTCCGTGACCTAACCGCACCGCCTTCAGGGGTTCACCCCGCGTTCATTCGGGCCCGTAGGCGGCTTCACCTGTTCTGCCTAATTTCGGCCTTACCCGGTGCGGTGCGCGACTCCAGGGAAGCGCTCGTGCCGCCCAGTCTTCGCACGCCGCCGGATTCAGGACGGCGGCTCTCGGAAGGATCTCCCTCAAGTGAAGCTTCAGCGCATGAACCGGCGGGCCCTCACCCTCGGTGCTCTCGCCGTCTCCGGCGCCCTGGCCCTCACGGCGTGCGGCTCCGACGACACCGGCTCCAAGAGCAGCGGCGGCGGCAACAGCAGCTCCGCCGCCGCGGGCGCCAGTGACATCAAGTGTGACGACGCCAAGGGCCAGCTCCTCGCCGACGGCTCCTCCGCGCAGAAGAACGCGATCGACGCCTGGGTCAAGAACTTCACCCAGGCCTGCAACGGGGTCCAGGTCAACTACAAGGGCTCCGGTTCCGGCGCCGGCATCACCGCGTTCACGCAGGGCACGGTCGCCTTCGCCGGCTCCGACTCCGCGCTGAAGCCCGAAGAGGTCACCGCCTCCAAGGAGGTCTGCACCGGCGGCCAGGGCATCGACCTGCCGATGGTGGCCGGCCCGATCGCCGTCGCGTACAACCTCTCCGGTGTCGAGAACCTCGTCCTGGACGCGCCGACCCTGGCGAAGATCTTCGACGGCAAGATCAAGAACTGGAACGACGCGGCCATCGCGAAGCTGAACCCGGGCGCGAAGCTTCCCGACCTCCAGATCCAGCCGTACCACCGCTCGGACGAGTCCGGCACCACGGACAACTTCACCAAGTACCTGATCGCCGCCGCCCCGAACGACTGGAAGTACGAGGGCGGCAAGGCCTGGCAGGCCAAGGGCGGCCAGTCCGCCTCCGGCTCCTCCGGTGTCGCGCAGGGCGTCAAGCAGACCAACGGCGCCATCGGCTACATGGAGCTGTCGTACGCCAAGGACGGTCTCGGCACCGTGGCCCTGAACACGGGCGCCGCCGCCCCGGTCAAGGCCTCCTCCGAGGGCGCCACCAAGGCCGTCGCGGCCGCCAAGGTCGTCGGCACGGGCAACGACCTGGCGCTGAAGATCGACTACACCTCCAAGGCCGAGGGCGCGTACCCGATCACCCTGGTGACGTACGAGATCGTCTGCGACAAGGGCAACAAGGCCGCCACCCTGCCGGCCACCAAGGCCTTCCTGCGCTACCTGGCCAGCGAGCAGGGCCAGGGCATCCTCTCGGGCATCGACTACGCGCCGATCCCCGACTCCATCATCACCAAGGTCCGCACCACCGTCGAGGGCCTGAGCTGATCTGAAGGTGCGGTCCGGCGCCGGGTCCGCCCGGCCCGGACCGCACCGTCCGGTGCACCGCCGCCAGGGGCCGCACGCATACCCGGCCCCGCCCGAGCCGCCCACCCACGAGCGGCTCCGCAGACCGGAGAACCCCATGGACATATCGACGCAGAAGACAGACGAAGCACCTCCACCCACGGCCCCGCCGGCCACGGCCGAGCAGAAGCGCGCGGCGCGCGGCGCCACCCGACCCGGTGACCGGATCTTCCTCGGTCTCTCCCGCGGGTCGGGCATCCTGCTGCTCGCGATCATGGCCGCCATCGCGGTCTTCCTCACCTACCGGGCCTCGCTGGCCATCAGCGAGGACGAAGCGAACTTCCTCACCGCCTTCGAGTGGAACACCGGCCTGGTGCCGCCGGAGTTCGGCATCGCCGTCCTCGCCTTCGGCACGGTGGTCTCCTCGATCGTCGCCATGGTCCTCGCGGTCCCGATCGCCGTCGCCATCGCGCTGTTCCTCACCCACTACGCCCCGCGCAAGCTGCGCAACCCGATCTCGTACGTGATCGACCTGCTCGCCGCCGTGCCGTCCATCGTGTACGGCCTGTGGGGCGCCCTGATCCTCGTCCCGCACATGAACGGCCTCTTCAGCTGGCTGGACGAGTACCTGGGCTGGACGGGGATCTTCTCCTGGGACCAGGGCGCGCCGCGCTCGATGCTCACCGTCGGCATCCTGCTGGCGATCATGATCCTGCCGATCATCACCAACGTCAGCCGCGAGGTCTTCCGCCAGGTCCCGCAGATGCACGAGGAGGCCGCCCTGGCCCTCGGCGCCACGCGCTGGGAGGTCGTCCGGATGTCCGTGCTGCCGTTCGGCCGCTCCGGCGTGATCTCCGCGTCGATGCTCGGTCTCGGCCGTGCCCTCGGCGAGACGATGGCCGTCGCCACGGTCCTCTCCCCCGACTTCGACATCCACGCCAGCCTGCTCAACCCGGGCGGCGGCACCTTCGCCCAGAACATCGCCAGCAAGTTCAACGAGGCGAACGAGTTCGGCCGGGACGCGCTCATCGCCTCCGGCCTCGTCCTGTTCGTCATCACGCTGCTGGTGAACGGCGCGGCCCGCGCGATCATCGCCCGCCGCAAGGAGTACTCGGGGGCCAACGCATGAGCCACGCCGTCGTCAACGACAAGCGCCCCAGCACGCTGCGCGGCGCCACCCTGCCGAAGTGGTCCCCGTGGGCCATCGCGGGCGGCTCGATCGCCCTGGCCGTGGCCATCGGCCTGGCCGGGGGCCTCGACAGCCGCGTCCAGTGGGGCCTGATCGCCGGCCTCCTCTTCCTGCTGGCCACCTACGGCATCGCCGCCCGCGTCGAGGGCCGCCGCCAGGCCAAGGACCGCATCGCCACCGCCCTCGTCTGGGTCTCCTTCCTGATCGCCGTCGTGCCGCTCGCCTCGCTGATCTGGGCGACCGTGGAGCGCGGCACCAAGGTCCTGGACGGCTACTTCCTGACCCACTCGATGGGCGTCGTCGCCGACTCCGAGCCCGGCGGCGGCATCTACCACGCCATCCTCGGCAGCCTGGAGCAGGTCGGCCTCGCCACCGTGATCGGCGCCCCGATCGGCATCCTCACCGCGATCTACCTGGTGGAGTACGGGCGCGGCAACCTCGCCCGCGCCGTCACCTTCTTCGTGGACGTCATGACGGGCATCCCGTCGATCGTCGCGGGCCTGTTCATCCTCAGCCTCATGCTGATGTTCGACATGCAGCCCTTCGGCTTCGCGGGCTCGCTGGCCCTGGCCATCCTGATGATGCCGGTCGTCGTACGCTCGACGGAGGAGATGCTCAAGCTCGTCCCCAACGAGCTGCGCGAGGCCTCCCTCGCCCTGGGCGTCCCCAAGTGGCGCACGATCCTGAAGGTGGTCGTGCCGACCTCCATCGGCGGCATCATCACCGGCGTCATGCTCTCGGTGGCCCGCATCGCCGGTGAGACCGCCCCCGTCCTCCTCCTCGTCTTCGGCAACCCGTTCATCAACTCGAACCCCTTCGAGGGTGCGCAGGCGTCGCTGCCGTTGTACATCTACCAGCAGTACGCGCAGAGCGCCGGTTCGCAGGCGGCGTACGACCGCGCCTGGGCGGCATCCCTCACGCTGATCGCCTTTGTGATGATCCTCAACCTGGTGGCTCGCGGCATCGCCCGCTGGAAGGCCCCGAAGACCAGTCGCTGAGCATCGATCTGCGGCTACCGCCGCGCGGGACCACAGCGACCCACCGGACTTTTGGAAGTGAAGTAGAAGACATGGCCAAGCGAATCGACGTAAGCGGACTGACCGCGTACTACGGCTCCCACAAGGCGATCGAGGACATCTCGATGACCGTCGAGCCGCGCTCGGTGACGGCGTTCATCGGCCCCTCCGGCTGCGGCAAGTCGACGTTCCTGCGCACGCTGAACCGCATGCACGAGGTCACCTCCGGTGGCCGCGTCGAGGGCAAGGTGATGCTCGACGACGAGGACCTGTACGGCCAGGGCATCGACCCGGTGTCGGTGCGGCGCGAGGTCGGCATGGTGTTCCAGCGTCCGAACCCCTTCCCCACGATGTCGATCTTCGACAACGTGGCGGCGGGCCTGCGGCTGAACGGCAACTACAAGAAGAGCGAACTGCAGGACGTCGTCGAGAAGTCCCTCAGGGGCGCGAACCTGTGGAACGAGGTGAAGGACCGCCTGAACAAGCCGGGCTCGGGCCTCTCCGGCGGCCAGCAGCAGCGTCTGTGCATCGCGCGGGCGATCGCGGTGGAGCCGAACGTCCTGCTGATGGACGAGCCCTGCTCCGCGCTCGACCCGATCTCCACCCTCGCCATCGAGGACCTGATCGGCGAGCTGAAGGAACGCTTCACGATCGTCATCGTCACGCACAACATGCAGCAGGCGGCGCGCGTCTCCGACCGCACGGCCTTCTTCAACCTGGCGGCCGTCGGTCAGCCCGGCCGGCTGATCGAGATCGACGACACGGAGCGCATCTTCTCCAACCCGTCGGTGCAGGCCACCGAGGACTACATCTCGGGCCGCTTCGGCTAGAGAACCCAAGCCCCTCGCGGTGCTGCATGGCGGTGCCACCGCGAGGACGCAGAAGAGCCCGCCCCCTGGCTCCCGGGGGGCGGGCTCGTGCGTTTGCTCGCGAAGGGCCGGGCTGGGGCACGGACGGACGCCGTCCGCGCGGCCCTGCCCACCGCGGGCTCCGCGTGTCCTACAGGAACGCCAGGTCGACGACCCAGAAGGCACAGGCCGCGACGACCGCCGCCGCCGGCATGGTGATGAACCAGCCGAGGACGATGTTCTTGGCGACGCCCCACCGCACGGCGTTGATCCGCTTGGTCGCGCCCACACCCATGATCGCCGAGGTGATCACGTGCGTCGTGGAGATCGGCGCCTTGAAGAGGAACGCGGAGACGAACATGATCGAGGCGCCGGTCGTCTCGGCCGCGAAGCCCTGCGGGGGGTCCAGCTCGATGATCTTCCGGCCGAGCGTGCGCATGATGCGCCAGCCGCCCGCGTAGGTGCCGAGCGACAGCATCACGGCGCACACGAGCTTGACCCACACCGGGATCGGGTCGCCGTAGTCCTCGACGTCGGCGATGACCAGCGCCATCACCACGATGCCCATCGTCTTCTGCGCGTCCTGGAGACCGTGGCCGAGCGCCATGCCGGCCGCCGACACGGTCTGCGCGATGCGGAAACCGCGCTTGGCCTTGTGCGGGTTGGCGCGCCGGAAGATCCACAGGATCGCCGTCATCACCAGGTAACCGACCAGCAGGCCGACCACCGGCGACACGAACATCGGGATGACGACCTTGTCCAGCACCCCGTTCCAGTACACCTGGGTCCCGCCGGCCAGCGCCGCGCCCACCATGCCGCCGAACAGCGCGTGCGAGGACGAGGACGGCAGGCCGAAGTACCAGGTGACGAGGTTCCAGGTGATCGCCCCCACCAGCGCCGCGAAGAGGATCCCCATCCCCTGCGACCCCTCGGGCGTCTCGATCAGCCCCTCGCTGACGGTCTTGGCGACCCCGGAGCCGAGGAAGGCGCCGGCGAGGTTCATCACCGCGGCCATCGCCAGTGCCGCCCGCGGCGTCAGCGCCCGCGTCGACACGGACGTCGCGATCGCGTTCGCCGAGTCGTGGAAGCCGTTGGTGTACGTGAAGAAGAGCGCGACCGCGATGGTCGCGACCAGAGCGAAGGTGTCCATGGAGGGGTCAGGACTCCTTGACCGCGATGGTCTCCACCGTGTTCGCCACGTGCTCGAAGGCGTCCGCGGCCTCCTCCAGCACGTCCACGATCTGCTTGAGCTTCAGCACCTCGATCGCTTCGTACTTGCCGTTGAAGAGGTGGGCGAGCAGCTTGCGGTGGATCTGGTCGGCCTGGTTCTCCAGCCGGTTGACCTCGATCCAGTACTCGGTGAGGTTGGACATGGTCCGCAGGTTCGGCATGGCCTCGGCGGTCAGCTCCGCAGCCCGCGCCAGCACCTCGATCTGCTGCTCGACGCCCTTGGGCAGTTTCTCGACGTTGTAGAGGACGACGAGGTCGACGGCCTCCTCCATGAAGTCCATGATGTCGTCGAGGGACGACGCGAGGTTGTAGATGTCCTCGCGGTCGAACGGCGTGATGAAGGAGGAGTTCAGCTGGTGGAAGATCGCGTGCGTGGCGTCGTCACCGGCGTGTTCCGCGGCCCGCATACGCTCTGCGATCTCGGCCCGGCCGGCGGTGTCCGCCCCGAGCAGTTCCATGAGGAGTTTCGAGCCCGTGACGATGTTGTCCGCGGACGCGGCGAACATGTCGTAGAAGCTCGTCTCCCTGGGGGTCAGACGAAAGCGCACGTGGGGTCCTCAGGATGCATCGGTTTCGGTCAGGCTGATGCTAGGCGCATCATCCGGCCACGGCTAATGGGCCGCCCACCAGTGTCACCCATGAACCACGGCGACCGGCAGCGGGGCCGCCCGGCGGTCCGTTCCAGGGGCCGTCGGCAGCCGCGACCACAGGCCCTCTACCCCGCAAAGTTCGGTACGATATACCCAGTAGGGGTATATGTCTGGAGGACATCATGACGAGCACCGAGGCCGGGGCGGCCACCGAAGAGGCCGTGACCGACCACGACCGCGGTGTGCACGGTTACCACAAACAGAAGGACGAGCACCTCAAGCGCCTGCGCCGCATCGAGGGGCAGATCCGGGGCCTCCAGCGCATGGTCGAGGAGGACACCTACTGCATCGACATACTCACCCAGGTGTCCGCCTCCACCAAGGCCCTGCAGTCCTTCGCGCTGCAACTGCTGGAGGAGCACCTGCGCCACTGCGTCGCCGACGCGGCCGTCAAGGGCGGCGACGAGATCGACGCGAAGGTCGAGGAGGCCACGAAGGCCATCGCCCGCCTGCTGCGGACCTGACCCCGGCCCTGCCCCTGCCACCTCGGCACCGAGCGGGGCCCGCGCTCAGCCGGCGCGGGCCTCGCGTTCCTCGGCCACCCTGAGCACCTCGTCGATGCTCTCCAGGCTGAGCCGCTCCTCGGCGGCGGACGCCGCGATGATCAGCTCTCCGCACAGTTCGATCTCGGCGAGGGCCACGTGGTCCTGTACCGCCGTACCGCCGACCGGAGCCACGCGCATCACCTCGTCCCTGCCGTCACCGACTTCCTAGAGTAGGGAGCGGCGCACAGGCCGCGCATGGCACGGACGGGCTAGTCCTCATACCGGTTCCCTGGCCGGATCCGGCCCCCACCGGACGGTCACCGGCCGCTCGCCCCGCGGTGCCGGCCCGGCTCACTCCTCCGCGATCCGCCCGGCGTAGATGTCCCCGGGCACCGGCAGCCGTACGTCGACGGGCGCCCCGAAGTCGTACAGCAGCGTCGTCGAGGCGACCGCGACGGCCTCCTTCCGCCGTCCGTTGACGAAGGTGAACCGGTGCCGGACCTTGCGGATGCGTCCCTCGTCGTCGAGGTAGACGTCGAAGGGGACCCGGGCGGTGGCGAACCCCTTCGCCGCCGCCCCCAGCGAGTCCCGGCCGCCCGCCGAGGCGCCCTTGGCAGCCACCGCGAGGTCGGCGGTGCCGCGGAAGTGCCGCACGTCGGTCCCCGCCAGCCGGCCCCGGCCCACATAGGTCGCGGTGCGCGTCCCGCGCAGCACCTCGGCGGCGGCGTACGGGTCGGTCGCGCCGCCGGTCACCAGGTTCCCGTCGGACAGCGTCGCCGTGTCCACCCGCACCCACTTGTCGGCGGGCACGCCCGCGCCCCGGTTCTTCATGAACAGCGCGCCGGGCGCGAGGAGTTCGACGATGGGCCGGTGCTCACTGACGCCGGCCGGATCCTGCGGGAGCACCACCTTCAGCTGCCCGAGCTGCCGGCGGTAGTCGTAGACGCCCTCGCCCCGGATCGTCACGCGGGTCCCGCCGGTGGCCATCTCCATCGACGTCCGGGCCTTCGAACTGCCCGCCGCCACCAGCGCGTCGGCCGCCCGGCGGAGCGTCTCGACCGGGTCGGCGGCCCGCGCGTCCTCGGCGGCGTTGCCGGGCCCGGCGCACCCGGTGGCGGCGCCGGCCCAGACGCCGGCCACCAGCCCCGCGACGACCGCCGTACCCCACCGCCGCTGCTGCCGCTGAGTCATCGCCTGTCTACCCCCAGCCGGTACGTCCGTCACGGGTCCCCTGTCGTTCCCGATAACGACGGGTGGGCGGCCCCCGTCACGCGCGATCGGGGTTCACGGTGGTCGCAGGCGTCCTTTCCGCCGGGGCTGGGTACGGTTGACTCCGTGACCCAGCAGGACCGTTCGGTCTCCTCCCCCGGCGACGGGGAAACGCACACCACCACGACCGTCGAACGCGGCCCCTTCTGCCTGGCCCGCTGCACCTGCGGCTGGCACGGCCCGGCGCGCAGGGCGAGAAGCCTGGCCAGAGCGGACGCCGCCGGCCACACCCGCGACTGACCCGATCCGCTCCCCTCTCCGGGGAACCCCCGGCCCCGAAGCCCCGTCTGGCTCCATGAGAAGCCGACGGAGGCAGAGGGGGCGGTCAGCCATGCATCGGCGTACGTTCATCGCGGGCGGTACGGCCGCCGTCGCGGCGGCCTCGTGCCGGTCGGGCGGCGACGGCGGCCCCTCCGGGGCCTCCTCCGCTTCCCGGGCCGTCTCCGGCACGGCGGACGGCAAGATCCCGCTGCGGTCCACGAGCGCCGTGGCCGCCGCCGACTGGGCCGCTCTCGACCGTTCCCTCGACGGCCCCCTGATCCGCCCCGGGGACACCTCGTGGACGGCGGCCCGGCAGCTGTACAACACCCGCTTCGACACCCTCCGGCCGGCCGCGGTCGCCTACGTCGCCCACCCCGACGACATCCGTACCGCCCTGGCGTACGCCCGCGCCCACGGCACCAGGGTCGCCATCCGCAACGGCGGCCACTCCTACGGCGGCTGGTCCTCGGGCGACGGCCGGCTGATCCTCGACGTCTCCCGGCTGAACCGGGTCCGCGCGAGCGGCGGTTCGGCCGTCGTCGGCGCCGGCGCCAAACTGATCGACGTCTACCGCGCGCTCGCCGCCAAGGGCGTGACGATCCCGGCCGGCTCCTGCCCGACGGTCGGCGTCTCCGGTCTGGTCCTGGGCGGCGGCCACGGCGTCGTCTCGCGCGCGTACGGCCTCACCTGCGACAGCCTCACCCAGGCGACGATCGTCACGGCGGACGGCAGGCAGATCACGGCGGACGCCACGCACCACAAGGACCTGTTCTGGGCACTGCGCGGAGCGGGCAACGGCAACTTCGGTGTCGTCACCGAACTCCGCTTCACCACCCACCCGGCCCCCCAGGCGGTGACCAGCCACCTCTCCTGGCCCTGGTCGAAGGCCGCGGCCGTGGTGCGGGCCTGGCAGGAATGGGGCCCGTCCCAGCCGGACGAGATCTGGTCCGCCCTCCACCTGGCGAGCACGCCCGGCGGCACCCCGAGGATCTCCGTGTCCGCCTTCTGCATCGGCACCCACGGCCAGTTGCAGAACGCCGTCGACCGCCTCGCGGACCGCGTGGGCGCCTCCGCGACGACCGTTTCGCTGCGCCGCCGCTCCTACGAGGAGGCCATGGAGGTCTACGCCGGATGCTCCTCCTTCGCCACCGACGCCCAGTGCCACCTGCCCGGTCCGACCCCCGGCCGCTCCCCGCGGGGCGCCCTGGGCCGCGAGACCTACGCGGCCCGCTCCGACTTCTTCGACCGCTCCCTCCCGGCAGCCGGCGTCCAGACCCTGCTCCGGCAGCTGGGGACCGTCCGGGGCGGCTCGGGCAGCATCGCGCTCACCGCCCTGGGCGGCGCGGTCAACCGGGTCTCCCCCACGGCCACGGCGTTCGTCCACCGCCGCTCCCGCATGCTGGCCCAGTACCTGGTGTCGTGGCGCGCGGGCACGACGGGCACGACGGCCCGGTCCTGGCTCGCCGCGGCCCACAGCGCCATGGCCCCGCACTCCTCGGGCGCCGCCTACCAGAACTACGCGGACCCCACGCTGCCGAACTGGAAGAAGGCGTACTACGGCCCGGCGCTCCCGCACCTCACCCAGGTGAAGCGCCGGTACGACCCGACCGGCTTCTTCACGTACGCCCAGTCGCTGTGACGAGGCCGGCCCGGCCCGCGGCCACCCGCCACCGCCGGCCCCCGGCCCACGGCCGCGCGACCGCCTACGCGGCCAGGTCCCGCTCCTCGGCGGAGGCCGCGTCGACCCGGGCCCCCGGGACCACGGCGTCCTTCTCCGTGCCCCGCGCGGAGCGCGCCCGCACGACCCACCCCAGCCACGCGGTCCCCTCGACCGCCTTCAGCACGGGGGTGAGCAGCATCGAGGCCACCGGCGACAGCAGCAGTGCCACCGCCGTACCGAGCGCGAACCCCCCGATGACGTCCGTCGGGTAGTGCACCCCCATGTAGACCCGGCAGAACCCCTCCACCAGTCCCAGCCCGATCCCCACGAGTCCGAACCTGCGGTGGGCGAGGAACAGCGCGACCCCCATCGCCATGGTGATCGTCGCGTGGTCGCTCACGAAGGAGTAGTCGGTCTTCCCGGAGACCAGGACCTCGAGGCCCTGGTGATCGAGGAAGGGCCGGGGCCGTTCCACGAACCCCCGTATCGGCACGTTCACCAGGACCGCGACCGCGGCCGCCAACGGCACCCACACCAGCGCGGCCACGGAGGAGGCGGCCTCCTCGGCCGGCACGGGCCGCCGCCGCACGGTCCACCAGCACCAGACCACGAGCAGCACCATCGCCAGGAGCAGTCCGTACTCGCCGACGAACTCGACGATCCGGTCCAGCCAGTGCGGGGCGTCCTTGGCGAGGCCGTTGATGTCGTAGAGCAGGTCGACGTCAGGGTTCGACCCGGATTCGGCGAGTCCAGCCATGGTGCTGCGGCCCCTTCGTCGTTGCTGCCGGGCGCGCCTCACGCACGCCGCTCGTACCCACCCCCGTGGTCGTAGATCCGCGTTCGCCGCTCTGTCGGTCAGTCACAGGCATTGCTCGGCTACGTCAACAGGAACGCACGACCCCCGTTGATACGTTCCACTCTCCACCGAATGATCACGCAGACGTTATCGAAGAGAGATACGTCACCGCAGCTCAGGCGACGGGTCCCGGCCGGCTCAGACCCTCGTGGGGAGCGCTTTCGCGCCATCTTCGGTGACCCGCGTGGCACCGAAGTACTTGCGGGTGTCGATCGGGTCGAACCGGATGACCGCTCCCGTACGGGGCGCGTCGATCATGTACCCGCCGCCGACGTAGATGCCGACGTGGTCGATGGCCCGGGAGTTGGTCGGATCGGTCGAGAAGAACACCAGGTCGCCCGGCAGCAGTTCGTCCCGCGAGGGGTGCGGCCCCGCGTTGTACTGGTCGTTGGCCACCCGGGGCAGGGTGATCCCGACGCTCTCGTACGCCGCCTTGGTCAGACCCGAGCAGTCGAACCGTCCGCCCTGCTCAGGCGTGCCGTTCCCGCCCCACAGATACGGCGTCCCCAGCTTCTTCTGCGCGAAGTAGATCGCCCCGGCGGCCTGCTCGGACGGATCGACCCGGGTGACCGGCGCGGCGAAGCTCTTCGCCAGCGTGGTGATCGTCTTCACGTAGTTCCGGGTCTCCCGGTACGGCGGCACACCCCCGTACTTGATGACCGCGTAGGCCCCCGCGTTGTAGGACGCGAGCATGTTGTGGGTGGGGTCGCCCGGCACCTTCTTCACGTACGAGGCGAGTTCGCAGTCGTAGGACGCGGCCGACGGAATCGCGTCATTCGGGTCCCACACGTCACGGTCGCCGTCCCCGTCGCCGTCGATACCGTGGGAGGCCCAGGTGCCGGGGATGAACTGCGCTATCCCCTGGGCCGCCGCGGGGCTCTTGGCGTTCGGGTTGAATCCGCTCTCCTGGTAGAGCTGGGCGGCGAGCAGCGCCGGGTCGATCGCGGAGCAGAGGTTGCCCCACTTCTGCACGAGCGCCTGGTAGGCGGCCGGCACGGCGCCCTTGGCCAGCCCGACGCTCCTGCCGCCCGCGCCGCCCGCGAGGTTCCCGGCGACGACGTACACGCCGACGACGAGCAGCATCACGAAGCTGAGCCCCGCCGCAGTCGCGGCACCCGCCAGGATCCACGCCTTACGCACCGTCAACCGCCCCTCGCCCGTACGGCTTTCCGCCCGCGTCAGTGTATGAGCTTCCCCCGCGGAATCCCGTGCAACCGACGCTTCCACCACCGGCCGGACCGACCCCGGCGAGGCGCCGCCCCGTCACCGTCGGGTGCGCCCCTCCCGGCCGGCCGCGTCAAGGCCGTTCCTGGTGCGCGCCAAGCACCACCCATCGTTCGGTCGTGGATTCCCCATCCACCCCCATGTTCGGGCAACCTCCGCACCAGCCCCGGGACTCGCGCATACGTTCCCCTCCGTGATCCCTGACACCGGCACCTCCCCCCACACGGCCCCCGCCCGTCGCGCCCTGCTGCGCGGCGGCCTCGTCGGTGCGGTGGCCCTGGGCGGCGCGCCCCTCACCGCGGCCCCCGCCTCCGCCACGCCCGCCCCCCGCACGCCGGCCCGCCCCACCACCGCAGCAAAGGCCCTGCGGGAACTGGCCGCCGGCAACCGCCGCTGGCGCACCTTCCGCGAGCGGCACCCGGACGAAACCCCTTCCGTGCGGCAGAGCCTGACCCAGGGCCAGCACCCCTTCGCCGTCGTCCTCGGCTGCATCGACTCCCGCGTCCCGCCCGAGCTGGTCTTCGACCAGGGCCTCGGCGACCTGATGACCGTCCGCACGGCCGGCGAGGTCCTCGACGAAGCCGTCCTCGGCAGCGTCGCGTACGGCGTGCTGGAGCTGGGCATACCGCTGGTCGTGGTCCTCGGCCACCAGTCCTGCGGCGCCGTGCGCGCGGCGGTCGAGGCGGACCTCTCCGGCGAACGGCTGCCCGCACACATCCAGTACCTGGCCGACCGGATACGCCCCTTCATCGACCGTACGAAGGAGGGCGACGCCCGCGTCGACGCCACCGTCGACGCGAACGTCCTGGCCGTCCGCTCCCTGCTCGCCGCCGAACCCGACCTCGCCGCGAAGATCACGGCCGGCGAACTGGCCGTCGTGGGCGCCCGCTACGAACTCACGACCCAGGCGGTGCACCGGCTCGACTGACCCGGAGCCGGACCGGGCCGGGCCGGGCCGGGCCCCGCTATCGTCCTCGTGTCGCCGAGGCCCGTGCGGAAGGAATCTCCCGTGACCGACATCCCCCCCGACCTGACGTGGGTTCGCGCCGCGCCGCCGGAGGCGACCGGCCCCGGCCCCTGGATCGAGATCGCCTTCGGCGAGGGCGACGACGGGGAGGCCCCCGTCCACCTCCGCGAGACCAGCGACCCGGACAACGTGGTCACGACGAACCGGCGCAAGTGGGACGCGTTCGTCCTGGGCGTCCGGGCAGGAGAGTTCGACCACTTCGTGGAGGGCGTGAAGGGCCTGGAGGACGTGGAGGGCCCGGATGAACCGGACAAAGCGGACGGGGTGGCGGAAGCGGCGGACGCGGCGGACACAGACGGCGACACGGGGACCACCGACCGGCCGCTCCCCTGACAGGCGGTCAGGGGAGCGCTTCCCCGGCGAGCCACGGCCCCGCCCCCTGTTCGCCGTCAGTCATGAGACCATCGGAAACGGACGCTCACCCGACCAGCCGTCAGAAACGGCGCACGGCCGTGAAGTGGGTCAACGACGGAACCGCACGACAGGTTCCGCTCCGACCTCATTGCCCGGGGTGACCTGCCGTGATACACAGAGTGACGAGTGCGTGCTATTCGTACGAATCCCGCCCGTCAATGACGCCAAGTCGACATACGAAGGCGGCGTTGTCGGCGACAATGAGGCCTGACCTCTGCACACCGCAGGGGCCTCTCGGAACTACCCACCAGGGGCGGTGACTTACATGCTCTTTGCGGCCGACAAGGGCGACATCAACACCATCATCGGCGGGATCGCTCCGGACTGGGGCCCCTTCGGCAGCCTGGGCAACGAGGCCAAGGTGATGATCGAGGTGGTGATGGCGGTCGCCATCCTCCTCTGCCTCGGCATCGCGATCTGGGGCGCCGCCAAGCAGCGCATCGGCGCGACGGCCCTGCGCGACACCTTCAGCGCGGAACAGGGCAAGGGCCTCATCATCGCCGGGCTGACGGGCGTCTTCATCATCGGATCCCTCGGCACCCTGTTCACGATCGTGTACGGCATGGCCGTGTAGCGGGCGTCACCCACCGCCAGTCCGCACCGGGCACTCCCGGCCCTCTCCACCCCACCCACCCGTCGTGCCCACCGGCTGAGGTTGCGTCTCCCTGATGTCGAGTCACCACACCGCGCCCGCGCGGGAACCAGCACGGCTACCGTCGTACTACTACGTGTTCCGGTACGGCAGCGAGGGGGCGTACACGGCATGAGTCCCGGAGACGAACACGACTACGGCGAGCCCACGGGCACCCGCGTGCGCCTGCCAGAAGCCGACCCCTACGGCGGCGCCCGCCGCCCCGCCCGCTCGTCCTCGCGCAGCCTGGTCATGGTGGTCGGCGTCGTCGTCCTCCTGATCGCCGCGATCGCCTTCGCGAACCGCGGAGGAGACGATTCCCCTTCCACCGCGGCCACGGGCGAGGGCAACGCCGACAAGCCGAGGACCTCGTCGACGGCGGCGAGCGGGACGAAGCCGGTGGACGCAAAGAGCGCGGGGATCCCCTCCGGGTACGCCCGCGACGAACAGGGCGCCCAGAGCGCGGCAGCCAACTTCGCCGTGGTGCTGGGTTCGGCGGAGATGTTCGACACGGCCAGGCGGCACCAGATCGTCGACACCGTGTACGCGCCCGACGTCGCCGCGGTACGCCAGTCCGCCCTGGACGCCGCGTACTCGAGTGAGGCGTTCCTGAGCAACATCGGCCTCGACAAGGACGGCACCGCGCCGAACGGCCAGACGTTCGTCTCACGCGTCGTCCCGGTGGGCACCAAGACCACCGCGTACAGCGTGAACGCGGCCACCGTCGAGGTCTGGTACACGTCACTGTTCGGCCTCTCGGGCGAAGCCTCGACCAACCCGGTGTCCGAGAGCTGGTACACCACCACCTACCAGCTCAAGTGGATCGACAACGACTGGAAGGTCGCCGACTTCCAGCAGAAGGACGGGCCCGTTCCGGTCGGGCGCGACCAGAAGGCCTCCACCGCCGACGACATGACGAAGGCCGTCGAGGAGTACGGAGGGTTCACGTATGCGCGCTAAGCACCTCCCCCTGAAGCTGACGGCTGCCGTCGTAGCCGCTCAGAGCACCGCGGTGCTGCTGGCGGGCCGTGCCCTCGCCGCGCCGACGCCCAGCCCGAGCCCCTCTCCGTCGGCATCCCCGTCACCCAGTGACAGCACCTGTGACCTCATTCGCGGCCCTGCCGAGGAGTACTGCAAGAAGGGCAACAACCGCTCCGGCACCACCACCCCCAGCCTCTCCGACACCGCCGACCCCCTCTCCTCGCTGGCCAAGGGCTGTGCCGAGGCCGCCGCCTGGACCGTCGACAAGCTCAGCGTCGCCGTGCAGGACACCGCGAACGTCGACTTCACCAACGCCCGGTTCCTCCAGCAGTACGCCGTCGTCTTCGCCGCGTCGACCGTCCTGACCCTCCTGCTGTGGCTGCTGGCCGTCGCCAAGCGGGCCGTCCGGGGAGTCCCCCTCACCACCGCGATCGGCGAAGCCGTCGGCTTCCTGTGGCTCACCGTCCTCGCCTCCGCCTTCACACCGCTGATCCTGTACACGGTCGTCTCGGCCACCGACGGCATCAGCGAGGTCCTGGCGAAGACCACCGGCAACCAGACCGACACGTTCTTCGGCACCTTCTCCGCAGCCCTGGAGAAGGGCGAGGACATCGGCGGCGGCCCGATCATGCTGATCGTGGTCTCCCTGGTGTCCATCCTCGCCGCCGGCGTCCTGTGGCTGGAGCTGGTCCTGCGGGCCGCCCTGCTCTACGTCGGCGCCCTGCTCGGCACGGTCGTCTACGCGGGCCTCGTCGACAAGAACCTGTGGGGCCACGTCCGCCGCTGGGCCGGCATCATGATCGCCGTCATCCTGGTCAAGCCGGTCATCGTGATCGTCCTCGGCCTGGCCGGCGCGCTCTCCGCCGACGACGGCCCGGGCGCCTTCGGCGCGGTCGTCTCCGGACTGTCCATCATCCTGCTGGCCATCTTCGCCAGCGCGATGATCTACCGCTTCGTGCCCGGCTTCGGCGACGAGATCGCGAGCTCGCGCAACAACCGCATGATGCAGGGCGCCGAGAGCAAGGCCGCGGCCGTCATCAGCTCCCCCGCCACCCTCGTCGCCCAGGGCATCAAGACGCACAGCACCCGCGCCGACAGCAACGGCGGCGGGTCCTCCTCCAGCGGCCAACGCCCGGCCAACCAGACCTCCGGCGGCATGGCCGCGCACAGCTCGCGCACCGGGAACGGAGGCGGCGGATCTGTCCCCTCCGCCGCACCCGCGCCCCGCGCCGGCAGCCCGGTGAACACCCCGCACGCCGGCAACAACCGCAACAGCAGTACCAACCGCACGGGAGGTGAAGGGCGTTGACGACTGATTCCCACGTGTCCCACGCGGTCACGCCCCGCCGTACATATCTGATCGGCCGCGCCCGGCCGAACGCGATCGTCGGCCGCAACCGCGAGTCCGGAGAGATCGCGCTCATCGTCGTCGGCGCGTTCCTCGGCATGATGTGCGGGCTCCTCGTCCCCGTCCTGTCCCTGCGGATCGTGCTGCTCGCCGGCTTCCCGATGATCGCGCTGGCCGCGGTCTACGTGCCGTACAGGCACCGCACGTTCTACAAGTGGTTCGAGATCAACCGCAGTTACAAGCGCACCCTGCGCCGCGGCACGGTCTACCGCTCGGCCGCCATGGAGGCGGGCACCCGGATCGACGGGCAGGAGATCGAGATCGGCCCGCCGCCCGGCATCGGCCGGATCAACTGGCTCGCCGCCCCCTTCGGCCCCGACGAGATCGCCGTCCTGCTGCACGCCGACCGCCGTACGGTCACCGCGGCCATCGAGATCGAGGGGCCCGGCGTCGGCCTGCGCGACAGCGAGGACCAGGAGGCCCTCGTCGACCGCTTCGGCACGCTCCTCAAGCACGTGGCCAACGGCGACGGCTTCGTCACCCGCCTCCAGATGCTCGCCCGCACCCTCCCGGCCGACCCCGACGCCCACGCCAAGGACGTCTCCCAGCGCGGCGACGACAAGGCCCTGCCGTGGCTGCAGTCGTCGTACGACCAGCTCCAGTCGATGGTGTCGACGAGCAGCGAGCAGCACCGCGCCTACCTGGTCGCCTGCATGCACTACACGCGCGAACTGGCCGCCGAGGCGAACGCCATGGCCCGTGCCGCCCGCCCGCAGAACGGCCGCAAACTGGACCGCGACGCCGGTCTCGCCGTCGTCATGGCCCGCGAACTGACCGACATCTGCTCCCGCCTCCAGGAGGCGGACATCCGGGTCCGCCAACCCCTCGGCCAGGGCCGCCTGTCGTCGCTCATCCACTCCATGTACGACCCGGACCACCCGATCGACCACATCCAGGCGATGACCCGGCGCAACGCCTGGCCGGCCGAGCTGGACGCCATGGAGCCGACCTACCTCAAGGCCAAGACCCGCGAGTCCTCCACCCGGGCCCCCTGGTGCCACGCCACGGCCTGGGTGAAGGAATGGCCGATGACGCCCGTCGGCGTCAACTTCCTGGCCCCGCTCCTCGTCCACACCCCGGACGTCATCCGGACGGTCGCCGTGACGATGGACCTCGAACCCACCGAGGTCGCCATCGAACGCATGCTGACCGAGAAGACGAACGACGAGGCGGAGGCGAGCCGGGCCGCCAAGATGAACCGCACGGTGGACCCGCGGGACGTGGCCGCCCACTCCCGCATCGACCAGCGCGGCGAGGACCTCGCGAGCGGCGCGGCCGGCGTCAACCTCGTCGGCTACATCACCGTCTCCTCCCGCAACCCGGAGGCATTGGCCCGCGACAAGCGGACGATCAGGGCGTCCGCGGGCAAGTCGTACCTCAAGCTGGAGTGGTGCGACCGAGAGCACCACCGCGCGTTCGTGAACACCCTCCCGTTCGCCACCGGCATCCGAAGGTAGGGCTTTACATGCGGGACCCGATGTCCGTCCTCACCGACGCCTTCACGTCCTTCCTCTTCGGCAAGGTCGAGACCACCCGCCTGCCCGTACGCACCTCCACCGGCCAGGCCCAGGCGGTCTACCTCCCGACCGCCGCCCCCGGCCTCGGCGACTCGGGCGTGATCATCGGCCGTGAGGTCTACTCGGGCAAGGGCTACATCTACGACCCCTTCCAGCTGTACGGCCAGCAGCTCCCGGCCCCGCACTGGCTGGTCCTCGGAGAGTCCGGCAACGGCAAGTCGGCCCTCGAGAAGACGTACGTCCTGCGCCAGCTGCGCTTCCGGGACCGCCAGGTGTGCGTCCTGGACGCCCAGGGCGAGGACGGCGTCGGCGAATGGAACCTCATCGCGCAGGCGCTCGGCATAACTCCCATCCGCCTGGACCCGATGGCCGCCCTGGACCACGGCATCCGCCTCAACCCACTGGACCCGTCGATCACGACGACGGGCCAGCTGGCACTGCTGCGCACCATCGTCGAGGTCGCGATGGGCCACGGCCTGGACGAACGCTCCGGCTTCGCCCTCAAGGTCGCCCACGCCTACGTCAACGAGACGATCGTCGAACGCCAGCCGGTGCTCAGCGACATCGTCGAACAGTTGCGGCACCCCGAACCGGAGTCGGCCGAGGCGATGAACGTCGCCACAGACGACGTACGGGCGTGGGGCCTGGACGTGGCGCTGGTCCTGGACCGCCTCGTCGACGGCGACCTGCGCGGCATGTTCGACGGCCCGACGACGGTCGGCATCGACCTGGACGCCCCGCTCATCGTCTTCGACCTGTCCCACATCGACCGCAACTCCATCGCCATGCCGATCCTCATGGCGATCGTCGGCGTGTGGCTGGAGCACACCTGGATCCGCCCCGACCGGAAGAAGCGCATCTTCCTGGTCGAGGAGGCCTGGCACATCATCAACAGCCCGTTCGTGGCCCAGCTGTTCCAGCGGCTGCTGAAGTTCGGCCGCCGCCTGGGCCTGTCCTTCGTCGCGGTCGTCCACCACCTGTCCGACGTGGTCGACGGAGCGGCGGCGAAAGAAGCCGCCGCCATCCTCAAAATGGCGTCGACACGGACGATCTACGCCCAGAAGGCCGACGAGGCGAGGGCGACGGGCCGCGTGCTCGGCCTGCCACGCTGGGCGGTGGAGATCATCCCCACCCTCACCCCGGGCATCGCGGTGTGGGACGTCAACGGCAACGTCCAGGTCGTCAAACACCTGATCACCGAGACGGAACGCCCGCTGGTCTTCACCGACCGCGCGATGACCCAGTCGTCGGCCGACCTCGCCGAGGACGACGCGCTGCGCGCCGCGGAGCTGGAACAGGAGCGGCGGGCCGCGGCCTTCGTGGAACAGCACCTGCCCGACTTGGACGGCTCGTCCGAGTCGACGGTGGCGTAGGCGCGGGGGGCGCGATGAGACCGGGCGACCACCGCGGCCAGGGCCGGGACCGAGGGCAGGGCCAGGGAGGCGTCCCCGACGGTCTGCTGGTCGGACTGCTCGCGTTCCTGCTCGGCATGACGCTGCTGGTGTGGACGGCGACGGGCCTCGCGGCCCTCTTCGCCCACGGCTCCTGGCCGGCCGGCGTCACCTTCCCCCGCACGCCCCTGGCCATGCGCCACCTCGTCGGCCGGCCGCACGACGTCGCCGGCGCCTGGCCGGCCGCCGACCCGTCGGCCCTGTCCGGCTACGGCCTGTTCTGGGGCCTGCTCATCGGCCAGGTGATGATCCTTCTGGTGCTCACGGTGTTCACGCTGGGCACGGTGGCGAGATGGCGGGCCGTACGGGCGGGTCGCAGGACGCAGACCGGCCACGAGGCACCCCCGCCGGCACCGGTCCCGGAGCCGGCGGCCCGGCCGGCTCAGCACGAGGTGCCCGCCCCCCGGACGGAACCCGCACCGCAAGCGGCGGAGCCCCTTCCCGTCGCCCGCACCGAACCGGCCGTCGGCTGGGAGGCGGCGCCCCGACCGGAGGGTACGGTCCTCTACGCCGCGCCCGACACCCGCCACACCACCGCGGCCCAGGCCGTACGCGACGCCGAGGGCGCCGTCCTGGTCCTCACCTCGCACCCCGCACTCTGGCAGGACACCAAGGACGCCCGGGCCAAGCTCGGGCCGGTCCTTCTCTACGACCCCACCCACCTCTGCGGCACCCCGGCCCGCCTGCACTGGTCACCCACGACGGGCTGCGAGGACAAGGCGACGGCGGCCGCCCGTGCGAGCGCTCTCCTCACGCCCGTCAGGCCCACCGCCCGTCTGGACCAGGCGGTCGCCGAGACCGCCGAGACGCTCCTGCGCAGCTATCTGCACGCCGCCGCCATCGACGGCCGCACCGTCCGCCACGTGCACCGCTGGTCCCAGGGCACCGGGCTCCAGGAAGCGGTCCGCACCCTGCGCACGAACCCGAAGGCCGCGGCCGGTTCCGCGGGCGAGCTGGAAGCCGCCCTCACGGCTCACCCCGAACGGCGGGACATCGCCCAGGAACTGACGACCCGGGCCCTGTCCGCCCTCTCCACGGTGAACATCCGCGAGGCCTGCACTCCTCATCGAACCGACGCCCTCGCTTTGGATTCCTTCGTCGCCGAAGGGGGAACGCTTTATGTGGTCGGTGAATCCATCGAGGACCCGAGGACCAGTCCCGGCGCGATGCCCTTCCTCACGGCCCTCGTCTCAAGCGTGGTCGAGCGCGGCCGGCGCATGGCCGAACGGTCATCCTCCGGTCGGCTCGACCCACCACTGACCCTGATCCTGGACGACGTGGCGGCCGTGGCACCGCTCGCCCAGCTCCCCGATCTCCTGGCCGAGGGCACCGGCCTCGGCCTTCCCACTCTGGCCCTGCTCCGCTCCCGCGAGCAGGCCCGAGCGCGCTGGCCCCATCACGAACTGCCGGTGTGACGCCTACGTCCGCTCGGTCCGCTCGAGGACGTACTCCAGCTCGCGGCCGCCGGAGTCCCCGCCCAACGGCACGACGACTCCGCTCGGCAGGAAGCCGGCCCTGCGGTAGAAGGTCCGGGCCCGGCCGTTGTCCTCGTGCACGATGAGCCGCACGCGCTCCAGCCCGCGTGACCACGCCCATTCGAGCCCGGCGTCGAAAAGCACCTCGGTCAGTCCGATCCCGCGGTACTCGGGCCGCACGAACACCCCGACGACGTGCCCCTGCCGCTGCTCTACCGCAAAGCCCGCCCAGTCCTTGGTCCCGGCCTCCTCGATGAGCACGGTGAGCGTCCCGACCAACTCCCCGCCCGGCCCCTCGGCGACGATCTGCTGCGCCCGGTCGGACCCCTCGGCCCCTCCCGCCGTCCGCTCCTGCCAGAAGGAGTCGGACCTTGCCAGCCCTTGCTCGTACGTCTCCAGGAAGGCGAGGTGTGCGACCGGGTCCCGCAAGGCCAGGAGCCGCAGCTCCTTCACCGCCGGCCACTCCTCGGCACGCACGGACCTGATCAGGTAGCTCATGGGGCCACCGTAGTACCCGGGCGCCACGCACTCACCCGAATAATCCCGCGCTCGAAGCCCGATAAACGCAGGAAACCCCCGTGCCATCGGCACGGGGGTTTCCCGGAAAGATTGTTCGGCGGCGTCCTACTCTCCCACAGGGTCCCCCCTGCAGTACCATCGGCGCTGTGAGGCTTAGCTTCCGGGTTCGGAATGTGACCG
>NZ_JBFBCB010000040.1:0-78139 GCF_040682975.1 Streptomyces sp. NPDC051051 | reverse complement strand
GGCCGAACGATGCGGAACGCGCCTGGAGAAGGTCCTGGTTGACCAGGGTTTCAAGGACGCTGTGGTCATCCACGGGGCGGTGAAGGACATCACCGAGGGGGTCTGCCGCACGATCGGGTGACATCTGAACTGGCTTGCCCTGTGGGGCAGGTGGGAAGGATGTCGCTGTGCCCAAGCCCTATCCGGAAGAGTTCCGCCAGGACGTCGTGCGGGTCGCGAGGAACCGCGGCCCAGGTGTGACGGTCGAGCAGGTGGCCACCGACTTCGGAGTCCACCCGATGACGTTGTGGAAGTGGATGCGCCGAGCGGACATCGACGACGGCTCCAAGCCCGGAACCTCCAGCCAGGAGAGCGCGGAGCTGCGGGAGGCACGTCGGCGGATCAAGCTGCTGGAGCAGGAGAACGAGGTCCTGCGCCGGGCCGCGGCCTATCTGTCGCAGGCACATCTGCCGGGAAAAGGATCTACCCGCTCGTGAAGGAGCTGGCCGGGGACGGGGTGCCCGTCACGGTGACGTGCCGGGTGCTCAAGCTCGCCAGACAGCCCTACTACCGCTGGTTCGACAAGCCGGTGACCGACGCCGTTCTCGAGGAGGCGTATCGCGCGAACGCGTTGTTCGGTGCCCACCGTGAGGACCCTGAGTTCGGCTACCGCTTCCTGGCCGATGAGGCCCGCAGCACCGGGGCCGCGATGGCGGACCGGACTGCGTGGCGGATCTGCCGGGACAACCGCTGGTGGAGCGTGTTCGGCAAGAAGCGCGGCCGGGGCAAGAAGGCCGGTCCGCCGGTGCACGACGATCTCGTCCGTCGTGACTTCACCGCGGCCGGCCCGAACCGGCTCTGGCTCGCCGACATCACCGAACACGCCACCGGCAACGGCAAGCTGTATCTCTGCGCGGTCAAGGATGTCTTCAGCAACAGGATCGTGGGCTACTCCATCGACACGCGGATGAAGTCCCGCCTGGCCGTGACCGCCTTGGACAACGCCGTGGCCCGGCGTGAAAACGTCGACGGATGCATCCTGCACACCGATCGCGGCTCGCAATTTCGGTCCCGGAAGTTCGTCCGGGCGCTCGGCCGCCACCGGATGGCCGGGTCGGTAGGGAGGGTCGGGGCAGCCGGCGACAACGCGGCCATGGAGTCCTTCTTCAGCCTGCTGCAGAAGAACGTCCTCGACCGCAGGAAGTGGGCCACCTGCGAGGAACTACGGATCGCCATCGTGACCTGGATCGAGCGGACCTACCGATGATCACGGTGGCGTAGCGGTGCCGCCGGCGCAGAGCGAAGTCGTCGACGCCGATCACTCGGGGCGTCCGCCCTGCGGGCAGCGGGATGCGCAACAGGGTGCGCAGAGCCGTGTGACGCGAGACGCCTGCCGCAAGTATCGCCAGCAGACGTGCCCCCGCCCGGCCCGCTAAGCTTGGCGTTTAACCTCGCTGGTCTTGGTGTTCCTTGATCGATTCGGCGCGTTTGACGGTCTTGCCGACGTCGTGGTGCCTGGCCCGTTGCTTGTTCTTCGAGCCGGGAGGCCGTCCGGGGCCTGGGCGGGACGGTTTCGGCGCGCTTGCCGGGCGGGGCTGCTGTCGCGCGGACGTTGCGAAACCCCCGGCGGACCCGGGCGGGGCTGAGGCGGCGCGGTGCGGCGGGCCGTTCCCAGGGCCGACGGAGGTCCTCGGCCAGAGGCCGGGCGAGACGGAGCTGGGTGTGGGCGGCGATGATCAGCCAGGTCCACGGGTCGGCCGTGTCGGGATTCCTGACCTTCGGGGCGGTCCAGCCCAGGGTCTGCTTCATCAGCCGGAAGGTGTGCTCCAGGTCGAAGCGGCGGAGGAAGGACTGCCACCAGCGGTCCACGTCCGCCGGTGCGGCGGCGGTGGCCGAGCACCACAGCCAGACCGGTTTCGGGTCGCGGTCACCGGGCAGGCGCTCGACCTTCAGGCGGATCAACGTGCCGTGAAGGATGGGGAGTTCCTCCATGGCATGGTTCAGCCAGGGGCCGCGGTGAGTGAGCCGGGGGTGCATCCGGTCCCAGGCCGTCGCGGTGGCCGTGCCGTAGCGGGCGGTGTCCGTGGCGGTCGTGACGTCGGGCTCGTGCCAGCTGTCGGGCTTCTTGAACGTGAGGACGCCGCCATGTCGGCGGGGGCGACCGCCCCGGGGACCCGACCGGGCGGGGCCGGGATCGCGGAGCATGACCCGGTCCGAGCGCAGGCGCCCGACCAGCACGACGGGCAGGCCGGCGAGAGCATGAGTCAGGTAGGCGACATCGTAGCCGGAGTCCATCACGATCAGGATGTCCGGGTCGCCCGGTCTCCAGTGGCCTGCGCTCGTCAATCGCTCAACGACGTCGTGGAGTTGGGCTGCAGTGACAGTGGTCGCGTCGTCGGCCGGGCCCAGGCGGACCGCGTCCAGGAGAGCGACCCAGGATGTGCGGCCGGACTCCAGGGCCGCGACGAAGGAGTAGGGCCAGCCGGGCACCAACTGGTCCGAGCTGCGGTCGCCGCGTCCGTAGACATGGCAGAAGAGCCGGTCGCCGCTGGTGGGAGCGTCGGGTCGCAGCCAGTGCGACACGTCCACGGCGAGCACGATCCGCCCGTCGGCCGCCTTCGGCAGCGGCAGGCCCGCCAGCGTGCGGCGCAACCGTGTCGGCTCCAGCCATCCACGGTCCAGGGCCGCGTACAGCGCACCGTGCCCGCGCCGGTGCTCGACCGCCAAGGAGAGCTCGACCAGGGTTTTCACCGGACCGTCCGCGCACAGCACCGCGTCGGTGAGCTCGAAGAGCGCATCCGCCCGCTTGTAGAGACACTCGTAGAACTCGACCCGAAAGCGGGACAACAGACCCAACGCCTCGATTCCGGGCACACCGGCAGGCAGACTTACGGGCAGCGGCCGTTCTCTCGTGCTTTGTGACTCGACATCTCGAAGCGTGGAGAACGGCCGCCTCCGCTGTCCCGGAAAGAACCGCAGATCAGCAGGTCGGGTGACCTGCGAGGTTAAACGTCAAGCTCAGGTCAAGCGGAAACCCCAGATCACAGCTGTCGCTGAACTGGTGTGGAACGCTCTGGACGACAGTGCCACCGAGGTCGATGTCGAACTGCGCCGATCCAGCATGAAGGCGATCACCGACGTCGTGGTGACCGACAACGGTCACAGCATGACGCCCGAGCGAGCACGCACCGCTTTCCAGGCCTACGGCACCACATGGAAGACCAGCAGGACACACACTGAAGGCGGAGAGCGGATCCTGCACGGTCGCAACGGTGAAGGCCGCCTCTTCGCCTTTGCCCTGGGAGACCAACTGACCTGGGAGTCGGCGGCGGTGGTCGATCGATCGGTCACAGTCGGGAGCCTGGTTTGGTTTGACCCGCGAGGCTGCCCGGATCGAGTGCTCCACAGGCACGGTGGGGCAGCCAGTGGCGGGTTCACTCGACCGCCTGATGCTTTGGGACCGAATGAAGCCCCAGGCTGCCGGGTTCGTTGAACGACTTCCAGGTCGATGCAGAGGATGGCTCCGTGCTCAACGAAGTGCTTACCTGGCGCATCGTCAGGTAAATCAGCATCTGGTCAGCATGAGTCCTCGCATACTCCGAGGCAGGTGCTCGAGCGGGTCCTTGGACGGCGATGGCACAACAGCCGGATTCTACGCGGAAGCGCAGGTGGGAAACCTTCTTGCCCAAGAGGGGTCGATGTTCCTCAGCATCTTCGAGTGTGAGGAGTGTCGGTGTACAGTGAACAACGCCCCTGACCTGCAGAAAGCTGGCGGGGAGCCGTCTTCTAGGAGTCCAAAGTGCTGCGTACTCTGTTCAAGTCCAAGATCCACCGTGCCACCGTCACCCAGGCCGACCTGCACTACGTGGGATCGGTGACCATCGACGCGGACCTGCTGGACGCCGCCGATCTGCTGCCGGGTGAGCTGGTGCACATCGTCGACATCACCAACGGCGCGCGGCTGGAGACGTACGTCATCGAGGGCGAGCGCGGCTCGGGGGTCGTCGGGATCAACGGGGCCGCCGCCCATCTCGTGCACCCCGGAGACCTGGTGATCATCATCAGTTACGCTCAGGTCACCGACGCCGAGGCGCGAGAGCTGAAGCCCCGCGTCGTGCATGTGGATCGCGACAACCGGATCGTGGCCCTGGGCGCCGACCCGGCGGAACCGGTGCCGGGGTCGGACCAGGAGCGCAGCCCGCAGGCCGTGTCCGCCTGACCATCGCACCAGCAGTCCCCAGGAGCGTCCATGAGTGACATCGGCATCCGCGACGACCGGCCGGCCGGCCGGCTCGAGGCCCTCGGCGAGGGCGGCGAAGTCGTCGGCCGCATCGAGTACTTCGTGCTGGAGTCGCCCGCGCCCGCCCTGGTGCCGGTGCACACGATCGTCGAGCCGGCCCACGAGGGCAAGGGCATCGCCGGCTCCCTGGCCCGCGAGCTGTACGCCGTCTCCGGGCGCGAGGGCGTCCCCGTGGCCCCGCTCTGCCCGTACGTCGTGAAGTGGGCCGGGCGCCACCCCGAGGAGGCTCCGGCGGCCGACCCCGCGCTGCTGAGGGCCGCCAGGGAGTGGCTGCGCGCCCACCCCGGCCGGTTCTGAGCGGCCTCGATGCTCGCCCTCCTGCACACCTCGCCCGTTCACGTGCCCGTGTTCGACGCCCTGCGTGACCGGGCCCACCCCGGCCTGGAACTGCGGCACCTCGTCGACGAGGACCTGCTGGTCCGGGCGCGGGAGCGGGGGCCCGACGCGGTCGCCGCCGACGTACGGGCCGTGCTCGCGCGTGCCGTCGCCGACGGGGCGCGGGCGGTGCTGTGCACCTGCTCCACCCTCGGCGCGGTCGCGGAGTCGGCCGCGCCGGGCGTCCCCGTGCTGCGCGTCGACCGGCCGATGGCCGCCGCCGCGGTCGCCGCGGGCCCGCGGGTCGTCGTCCTGGCGGCCCTGGAGAGCACCCTCGGCCCCACCGCGGAGCTCGTGAGGGAGGAGGCGGCCCGCGCGGGCCGCCCCGTCGCCGTGCGCACGCTGCTCGTCGACGGCGCCTGGGACCGCTTCGAGGCCGGTGACACCGAGGCCTACGTCCGCCTCGTCGCCGCCACCGCCGACGCGGTCACCGACGCCGACGCCGACGCGGTCGTGCTGGCCCAGGCCTCCATGGCCCCCGCCCAGCACCTCACCACCACCCCGGTACCGGTGTTCAGCAGTCCCGGGCCGGGCCTGGCCGCGGGCGCGGAGGCGGCGCGCCGTCGCTGACTCCGCGCGGCGGGGGACCCGGCCGGGCGCACCGCGTGCCACCACCGGGTGACTGCGTGCGCCGCCGTCGGGTAGGCGGGGGAGTAGTTCAGAGCCACGTTCGCCCCCGGCCCGGAGGACACGATGACGAACCCGTACCCCGACCCCGTCCAGCCGCCGCCGACGCCGGTTCCCGACCCGTACCCCAGCCCGGTCCCGAACCCCGAACCACCCCCGGGGCCGGAGCCCGCCCCGCCCGTTCCCGGACCGGATCCGCAGCCGACTCCGCCGCCGGCCCCGCCGCATCCGGGCCCCCCGCCGCCGGACCCGGACCCGTCCCCGATCCCGCCGGGCCCGGAGCCGGTCCCGAACCCGGAGCCGGGCCCCCCGCTCAGCTGACCCGGGTGGACGGACCGACGAGCGGTGGGCGGCACCCCGCAGGACGCCGCCCACCGCGACAGACCTCCGCGAGGACGGACGGCTACGCCGAAACCTCCGACCGGTCCCCGCCCCACAGCGTGTGGAACGACCCGTCCCGGTCCACCCGCCGGTAGGTGTGGGCCCCGAAGAAGTCCCGCTGCCCCTGTGTCAGGGCGGCGGGCAGCCGCTCGGCGCGCAGGGCGTCGTAGTAGGCGAGCGCCGCCGCGAAGCCCGGCGTCGGCACGCCCTGGAGCGTCGCGGCGACCAGCACCTCGCGCCACGCGTCCTGCGCGGCCCCGATCTCCGAGGCGAAGGTCTCGTCGGACAGCAGGCTCGGCAGGTCCGGCCGGGCGTCGTAGGCGGCGCGGATGCGGTCGAGGAAGGCCGCCCGGATGATGCAGCCGCCCCGCCAGATCGCCGAGACGGCACCGAGGTCGATGTCCCAGCCGTACTCCGCGCCGCCCGCGGCGATCTCGTGGAAGCCCTGCGTGTACGAGACGATCTTGGAGGCGTACAGCGCCTGCTCGACCCGGTCCGCGAAGGCCTGCGCCTCGGCCCGGTCCAGGGGTGCCGCCTTCGGTCCGGACAGGCCGCGCGAGGCCTCCCGCAGCGCCGCGTGGCCCGACAGCGACCTGGCGAAGACGGCCTCCGCGATGCCCGACACCGGCACCCCGAGGTCCAGCGCGATCTGCACGGTCCAGCGGCCGGTGCCCTTCTGCTCGGCCTGGTCCACCACCACGTCCACGAACGGCTCGCCCGTCGCCGCGTCCACGTGCGACAGCACCTCGGCCGTGATCTCGATCAGGTACGAGTCCAGCCGGCCGGTGTTCCAGGTGCGGAAGATGTCCGCGATCTCGGCGGGGGAGTACCCGGCTACGTCCCGCAGCAGTTGGTACGCCTCACCGATCAGCTGCATGTCGGCGTACTCGATGCCGTTGTGGACCATCTTCACGAAGTGCCCGGCGCCGTCCGGACCGACGTGCGTCACACAGGGCGCCCCGTCGGCCGCCTTGGCGGAGATCTTCTCCAGCATGGGACCCAGCGACCCGTACGACTCCGGGGAGCCGCCCGGCATGATGCTGGGGCCGTGCAGCGCGCCCTCCTCGCCACCGGAGATGCCCGTGCCGACGAAGTGGATGCCCTGCTCCCGCAGCTCGCGCTCACGGCGCCGGGTGTCCGCGAAGTGCGCGTTGCCACCGTCGATGATCATGTCGCCGGGCTCCAGCAGCGGCGCGAACTCCTGGATCACCGCGTCGGTCGGCTCCCCGGCCTTCACCATGATCACCAGGCGGCGGGGGCGCTCCAGCGCCGCCACGAACTCCTTGGCGGTCTCGGCCGCGATGAACTCGCCCTCGCCGCCGAACTCCTCCACGAGGGCGTGCGTGCGCGCCGCCGTCCGGTTGTGCAGGGCGACCGTGTAGCC
This sequence comes from Streptomyces sp. NPDC051051, assembly GCF_040682975.1. Classification (NCBI taxonomy): domain Bacteria; kingdom Bacillati; phylum Actinomycetota; class Actinomycetes; order Kitasatosporales; family Streptomycetaceae; genus Streptomyces; species Streptomyces sp. NPDC051051. The sequence goes on along the minus strand of NZ_JBFBCB010000040.1, from coordinate 71,093 downwards.
GTTGCGGGCGAAGTTGCGGGCGAGGTTGCGGCCCATTACCGCGAGTCCCGTGACGCCGATCTGGGCTGAGTTGGTCATGCGGTTGGCTCCTTGGAAAGTCTGTAAAAATCTGTGGTCGGCCGACCCTGCTCCGCGCGCGACCCGTGCTCGTCGACGCCGGTCCCGGCCTGTGTACATCCTGTCGCGTCGGTGCACCCCTCGCACGTGCTGGACACGCCAAGTCGCCCACCCGGATACGGACACAGGGCCCCATCCGTCTCAGGGATCACGCAACAAGCCGGTGATCCGCCTCAGTTGAGCCGGTGCGGCCGATTGTCGTCTTGTCACGGCCCGTGAGCGGACCTTACTTTTGCCCCTCCTGACGCATGTCGAGGGGGATCTCCATGGCCGCACGCGGCCGGCACCGCCGGTATCAGCCGAACAGGATCAACCGGGCCTCGCTCACCGTCACGGCGGGCGGCGCCGGCATGGCGATCCCGCTCATCGGCGCCGGAGCCGCCCAGGCGGCGGACGTGGACACCTGGGACAAGGTCGCCGCCTGCGAGTCGACCAACGACTGGGACATCAACACGGGCAACGGCTATTACGGCGGCCTGCAGTTCACCCGGTCCACCTGGGAGGCGTACGGCGGCACCCGGTACGCGCCGCGCGCGGATCTGGCCACCAAGGACCAGCAGATCGCCGTGGCGGAGAGGGTGCTGGACGGTCAGGGGCCGGGCGCCTGGCCCGCCTGCTCGGTGCGGGCGGGGCTGACCGCCGGCGGCGGCGCCCCCGACATCGAGCCGGCCGGCGCGTCCGCGAAGACCGCCGCCAGGCCGGCGAGCACCCTGAAGGACGTCCAGCCGCAGACCACACCCCAGTCGCGGGCCGGCACCGCCCGGATGTACACGGTCGTGCACGGCGACACCCTCTCGGAGATCGCCGACGCCAAGGACGTCCGGGGCGGCTGGCGGGGGCTGTACGCCGCGAACCGGACGACGATCGGGACGGACCCCGACCTCATCGTGCCCGGCCAGCGGCTGAACCTGCGCGGCCAGGCCGTGGCCACCAAGGCTCCCGGGAAGAAGTCCACGGAGACGGAAACCGCGGACAAGAAGGCCACGGGCAAGAAATCCACGGGCAAGAAGTCGGCCACGGAGAAGAAGTCGACCGGCCGCGCCCTCGCCGCCCCGGTCGACGCCGGGCTCGGCACGCCGTACCACGCGACGGGTTCCTCCTGGTCGAAGGGCTACCACACCGGCGTCGACTTTCCCGTGCCCACCGGCACGTCCGTGAAGTCCGTCGCCCCGGGCACGGTGGTCAGTGCGGGCTGGGGCGGTTCCTTCGGCTACCAGGTGGTCGTCCGGCACTCCGACGGCCGCTACTCGCAGTACGCGCACCTGTCCGCGATCTCCGTGCGGGACGGGCAGTCCGTGGGCGCCGGTCAGCGCATCGGCCGTTCCGGCTCCACCGGCAACAGCACGGGCCCGCATCTGCACTTCGAGGTGCGGACAGGGCCCGGATTCGGCTCGGACATCGATCCCCTGGCCTATCTGCGGGCCGGCGGCGTCAGGATCTGATGCGCACCCGGTGCCGCCGGTCGAGGACCGGCATCGGGACGTACGGCCCGCCGTAGAACGGCCCGTACAGCGGCAACGGTACGGGCGCGGGAGCCGGCACCACCGCTGCCGGCGGTTCCTCGGGGACCACCGGCCCGTCCGCCACCACCGGCTCCTGCGCCACCACCCGGGCCGGTACGGCGCCGGTCAGCTGCGGGGAGGTCTGCGCGGACGCCGGGACGGCGGCCGGTCCGGCCGACAGTTCCGGGAACGCGAGAGCCATCCGCTCCGCGGCGTGCGCCGCAGCGGACTCCGCGACCGCCGCGAGGGGCCGTGCCGCGACAGTGCCGTCAGCAGGCTCCGGAAACACGACGAAGAGGTCGGCCACGGGCGCCACGACTCCCGTGGGGACCGTCCGCGTCTCCTCGTGCCGCGGGCCGGTGGTCTCCGGCTGGGTGCTCGTCAGCCGCTCGGTCGTCAGCAGGATCAGGCCACCGGCCGCCACCACACCACAGCTCAGGGCGAGCGCGGTGCCGGTGGTGCCGTAGCGGAAGGTCTCGCCGAACATCGTGATGCCGACGGCCGCCGCCACCACGGGGTTCACCACGGTCAGCGTGGCCAGCGGGGCCGCGAGCCCCGCGCCGCGGTAGGAGGCCTGCGACAGCAGCATGCCGGCCGTGGCCAGGACGCCGATCACGGCCAGGGAGGGCAGGTCGGCCGCCGAGACGCCGTCGGTCCAGTCGACCGCGACGGTCTTGGTGAACACCGACGACATGCCGAACGCTATGCCGGAGCCGGTCGCCAGCAGCATGCTGCGCACCGCCGGGTGCCGGTGCGCGGCCCGGCCTGCGACCATCAGCGCCGCGACGGCGCCGCCCGTCACGAGCGCCGCGCCCACCCGCTGCGGGGTGTTGAGCGACTGCGCGTCGGCCGTGCCGACCAGGGAGAGCAGACCGGCCAGACCGACGGTCGCCATGACGGCGCCGCGCCAGGCCGTCGCCCCGGCCCTGCGGCCCACGAACAGCGCGGCCATCGGCAGCGCGAAGACGATGGTGAGCGCGCCCAGTGGCTGGACCAGGCTGAGAGGACCGTACGCGAGCGCCACGACGTGCAGCAGACCGCCGAGACCGTTCAGCCCGACTGCCGCCCACCAGCCGGGCCGCCGCAGCGGGGCGTAGTGCTCGTCGGGGGAGGACACCGCGACCTGCTCCTGCACGATCGCCCCGGCCGCGTACGCCACGGCGGAGACGAGCGACAGGACCACGGACAACGCGAGGGCGCTCATGAGCTGCTCCTCTGCGTGAGGCGGGGGCCCGGGGCCCGGCGCGGTGAACGGTCGACTCTCATGCCCAACACGATGCCCTGTCGATCTGTTCCCGTCGTCGTCCCTGAGCACTCAATGAGTCCTACTACCGATGGAGTAGGGAGCGCCCCCACTCCTCCCCAGGGTGGGGGACACACAAGGGATCTCCCTGACGGGACACCCCGAGGATCTCCCGCACGGCGGCGGTCCCCGGTCCGGCGCCGCCCTTGCCCGCGGCCCCCCCCCCCGACGGCGGCCCCCGGCCCTCCTTGGTACTACTGCACGTCGTGGACCTCGACCCCCGACTGACCGCACTGCGCGCCCTGGGCGGCTTCTTCGCCCTGCGCACGACACCGCCCCCCGCCCCGGACGGGGAGCCGGCCCCGCTCCTGCCGACGCTCGCGCAGGCCTACTCCGCCGCGCCCACCGGCGCACCCGGCGACCCCCTGGCCCTCCGCGTCGGGAAGGTGGCCCGCGCCCTGCGCGCGCCCGAGCCGCGCGTCGCCGCCTCCGTGACCCAGCAGGGCCTCGCGGCCCGGCTCTGGTCGGTCGCGCTCGGCTGTGCCGTCCTCTACGGCGCGCAGCCCGACCTGGCGCCGGGACTGCTGCGCTGGGATCCGGACGGCAGCGCCCCGGACGACCTGTGGCTGACGGAGGTCCGCGCCCGGCCCGGCGACGCGCGGACCCTGGCGGCGACGGTCCTGCACGGCCACCTCGAACCGCTGGCGGCGGCCCTGCGCGCCCGCCACCGCGTCGCCCCCGGCCTGCTGCGCGGCAACGCCGCCTCGGCGCTCGCCGGCGCGGCCCGGCAGCTCGACGGCTGGGCGCGGGCGAACGGCCGCCCCGACGCCGCCGCCCGCTCCCGCGCCCTCACCGCCGAACTCCTCGCCCACCCCCTCCTGGCCGGCACCGTAACCCCGGCCGGCACCGCCTTCCGCCGCCGCAGCTGCTGTCTCTACTACCGGGTGCCCGGCGGCGGGGTGTGCGGTGACTGCTGCTTCCCGCGGCCCCCGCGCCCTTTCCTCCGCGGCCCGTCTGGGTGACCATGAAGGGGACCGGCTTTCACATGCGAATCCAGGGGGTTGCCGGGTGCGAGTGGGACTGCTGACCCGGGAGTACCCCCCGGACGTGTACGGCGGGGCGGGCGTCCATGTCGAGTTCCTCGCCCGGGAGCTGCGCGAACTGGTCGACCTGGAGGTGCACTGCTGGGGCGAGGGCCGTGCCGAAGGCGTCCGGCGCCACCGCTCCTGGCCCGTCCTCGACGGCGCCAACGACGCGCTGCGCACGTTCTCCGTGGACCTGGCCATGGCCGCCGCGCTGGAGGACCGCGAACTGGTCCACTCCCACACCTGGTACGCCAACCTCGCCGGCCATCTCGCCAAGGAGCTGTACGGCGTCCCGCACGTGGTGACCGCGCACTCGCTGGAACCCCTGCGGCCCTGGAAGGCCGAGCAACTGGGCGGCGGGTACCGCCTGTCCGGCTGGGCCGAGCGGACCGCCGTGGAGGCCGCCGACGCGGTGATCGCCGTGTCCGGCGCGATGCGCGAGGACATCCTCGCCTGCTACCCGGCGCTGGAGGCGGCACGGGTCCACGTCGTCCACAACGGCATCGACACCGCCCTGTACCGGCCCGACCACCGCACGGACGCCCTCAACCGGATCGGTGTCGACCCGGCCCGCCCGTACGTGCTGTTCGTCGGCCGCATCACCCGTCAGAAGGGCGTCCCGCACCTGCTGCGCGCCGTCCGGGACATCGACCCGGCGGCCCAGGTCGTGCTGTGCGCGGGCGCGCCCGACACCCCCGAGATCGACCGCGAGTTCCGTGAGCTGTTCGCGGAGCTGAGCCGGGCCCGGGACGGCGTGCACTGGATCCCGCGGATGCTGCCGCGTCCGGAGGTCATCCAGCTCCTCACCCACGCGGCCGTCTTCGTCTGCCCCTCGGTGTACGAGCCGCTCGGCATCGTCAACCTGGAGGCGATGGCCTGCGGCACGCCCGTCGTGGCCTCCCGGGTCGGCGGCATCCCCGAGGTCGTCGAGGACGGCGCGACCGGACTGCTGGTCCCCGTGGCGGAGGGGGACGAGGGGGCCCGCGCCTTCGAGGCGGGTCTCGCGCGGGCCCTGGACTCCGTGCTGGGCGATCCGGCGACGGCCCGCCGCATGGGCGAGGCCGGGCGGGTGCGCGCGGTGGAGGAGTTCGGCTGGGACGCGGTCGCCCGGCGGACCGTCCGGCTGTACGAGGACACCCTCAAACAGGCGTAGCGCGCCCCGTGCGGGGCAGCAATGGATCAATCAGGGTGAGGGGAGCGGCCATGCGTCGTGGTGGACCTTCGGTCCTCGGAATCGTGCTGGCGGGCGGCGAGGGCAAACGCCTGATGCCTCTCACGGCGGACCGCGCCAAGCCCGCGGTCACCTTCGGCGGGACGTACCGTCTCGTCGACTTCGTGCTGTCCAACCTCGTCAACGCCGACATCCTGCGCATCTGCGTCCTGACCCAGTACAAGTCGCACTCGCTGGACCGGCACATCACCACGACCTGGCGGATGTCGAGCCTGCTCGGCAACTACGTCACCCCGGTCCCGGCCCAGCAGCGCCTCGGCCCGCGCTGGTACCTGGGCAGCGCCGACGCCATCCTCCAGTCGCTGAACCTGATCTACGACGAGCGCCCCGAGTACGTGGCGGTGTTCGGCGCCGACCACGTGTACCGCATGGACCCGCGCCAGATGCTCGCCCAGCACATCGACAGCGGCGCGGGCGTGACGGTGGCCGGCATCCGGGTGCCGCGCGCCGAGTCCGCGTCCTTCGGCGTGATCACGGCGGGCTCGGACGGGCAGACGGTGGAGCGGTTCCTGGAGAAGCCCGCCGACCCGCCGGGCCTCGCGGACGACCCGGAGTGCGTGTTCGCCTCCATGGGCAACTACGTCTTCACCACCAAGGCCCTCATCGAGGCGCTCCAGCGGGACGCCGAGGACGAGCGCTCGGTGCACGACATGGGCGGGTCGATCCTGCCCCAGCTCACCGACCGCGGTGAGGCCCAGCTGTACGACTTCAGCGAGAACCACGTGCCGGGCGAGACCACCCGCGACCAGGGCTACTGGCGGGACGTGGGCACGCTCGACGCGTACTACGACGCCCACATGGACCTGATCGCCGAGCGGCCCGCGTTCAACCTGTACAACCGCAGCTGGCCGATCTACACCCACTCGGGCCAGTTGTCCCCGGCCCGTTTCAACGCGGGCGGCATCGCCAGCGAGTCGATCATCAGTGCGGGCTGCCTCATCCGGGGGCAGGTCTCCCGCTCGGTGCTGTCGCCGGGCGTCCTGGTCGACCCCGGGGCGGTCGTGCAGGGTTCGATCCTGCACGACAACGTCCACATCGGGCGGGGCGCGGTGGTGCGCGGGGCGATCCTGGACAAGAACGTCGAGGTGCCGCCCGGCGCGACGATCGGCGTGAACCCGGAGCGGGACGCGGAGCTGTACTCGGTGTCGAAGGCGGGCGTCATCGCCCTGGGCAAGGGACAGCGAGTGTCGTGAGCGCAGTACGGAGAAGACGGAGAGGTGCCGTGCACGGGAGCGTCGCCGGCCGAGCGAACCCGTCGATCACGCTTTCGAAACCGATGCTCCTTTTGACGCATACGCAACGATTTCTTAACTATGCGCAGCATGACCGTGCTTGACCGTAATCATGCGGGGCGGTTGACTACTGGCTCACTCTCCGTCGACGCGAGGCAAGCCCGTGACCGCTGATCCACTCGCACCCCTCGACCTGGCGTTCTGGAGCATCGAGACTCCCGAGAACCCGATGCACCTCGGCGCGCTGGGCGTCTTCGCCGCGCCCTCGGCCACCGCCGCCGCCCACGCCGCCGACCTGCTCGCCGGCCGGGCCGCCGCCGTCCCCGGACTGCGCATGCGGATCCGGGACGTGTGGGGGCCGCTCACCGCGCCGCTCTCCCTCGGCGGCGCCGTCCGCGAACCCGACCCGGAGTTCGACCCGCAGCGCCACGTGCACCTGCACGCGCCCACCGCCGACTTCCAGGCGGCGGCCGGGCGGCTCATGGAGCACCCGCTGGACCGCGGCCGGCCCCCGTGGGAGGCGCACGTCCTGCCGGGGGAGGCGGGCGACGGCTTCGCCGTCCTGTTCAAGTTCCACCACGCCCTCGCCGACGGCCTGCGCGCGCTGACCCTCGCCGCCGCCATCCTGGACCCCCTGGACCTGCCCGCCCCCCGGCCCCGCCCGGCGGCGCCGCCCCGCGGCCTGCCCGAGGCGCGCGCACTGCCCGGCCTGCTGCGCGGCGCCCTGTCCGACGTGGGCCGCGCCCTCGACATCGGCGCCTCCGTCGCCGTCCACACCCTCGGCGTGCGCTCCACCACCGCCCTCACCGCCGGTCCCACCGGCACCCGCCGCACCGGCGGCGTGGCCGTCGACCTCGACGACGTCCACCGGGTGCGCAAGGTCGTCGGCGGCACCGTCAACGACGTGCTGATCGCGGTCGTCGCCGGGGCGCTGCGCACCTGGCTCGACGAGCGCGGCGACGGCAGCGCCGGCGTGACCCCGCGCGCCCTCATCCCCGTCTCCCAGCGCCGTCCGCGCACCGCCCACCCGCAAGGCAACCGGCTCTCCGGGTACCTGATGAGGCTGCCCGTCGACGATCCCGACCCGCTCGGCCGGCTCGGCGCGGTCCGCGCCGCCATGAACCGCAACAAGGACGCCGGACCCGGCCGCGGCGCGGGCGCCGTCGCCCTGCTCGCCGACCACGTCCCCGCCCTCGGCCACCGCCTGGGCGGCCCCCTGGTCAGTCAGGCCGCCCGGCTCTGGTTCGACATCCTCGTCACCAGCGTGCCGCTGCCGGGCATCGGCCTGAAGCTCGCCGGGAACCCGGTGACCGAGATCTACCCCTACGCCCCGCTCGCCCGCGGCCAGTCCCTGGCGGTGGCGATCTCGACGTACCGGGGCCTGGTCCACTTCGGCCTGGTCGCGGACGCCGAGGCGGTCCCCGACCTCGACCGGTTCGCGCGGGCGCTGACCACGGAGGTGGAGACGCTCATCACGGCCTGCGGCTCTTGACCCGCGCGGGTTTGGAGGGGAGGCCCGGTGCTCCGTAGAATTCCCGGTTCGAAAGCGGGCGCGGTCGGAGCGCCGCACGGGGCAGCAGGGAAACGGCAGCGCGATGACGGTGACAGAGGACGGCCCGGCGGCCATGGACGAGGCCATGGACAAGGCCGTTGACGAGGCCGTGTACGGGCCCGGCATCGACCCGGAGCGGCTGGCGGTCTGCCTCGCCGTGCTGGAGGAACTCGACCGGCTCGACGTCGACCACCCCGACGCGATCACCGTGCGCCGGGCCACCGCCGGCATCTACCGCTCGGTCAAGCAGCGCCGCCGCCAGGAGCGCCGGGCCGCCAAGACCGCCCACGACAGGGCCGTCACCGAGGCCACCGCGACCGGTTCCGCCCAGCGCATCGACGACGAGACCGAGGGCATCCTGCCCTCCTCCCGCACGGAGGAGGGCACGATCGCGGGGATACTCCAGCGTCCCCGCTCCTGCTACACCTGCAAGGCGCGCTACGTCGAGGTCGACTACTTCTACCACCAGCTCTGCCCGGAGTGCGCCGCCGAGAACCGCGCCCGCCGCGACGCCCGCGCCGACCTCACCGGCAAGCGCGCGCTGCTCACCGGCGGCCGCGCCAAGATCGGCATGTACATCGCGCTCCGGCTGCTGCGCGACGGGGCGCACACCACGATCACGACCCGCTTCCCGAAGGACGCGATCCGCCGATTCAAGGCGATGGACGACGCGGCGGACTGGATCCACCGCCTGGAGGTCGTCGGCATCGACCTGCGCGACCCGGCACAGGCCGTGGCGCTGGCCGACCGGGTCGCCGAACAGGGGCCGCTCGACATCCTGATCAACAACGCGACGCAGACCGTACGCCGGCTGCCCTCCGCCTACGCCGCCCTGGTCGACGGCGAGAGCGCCCCGCTGCCCGCCGGTGAGCTGCCCGCCCACCACGTCATCGGCGCCTTCAACTCCGGGGCGGTCGACGGCCTCGCCGCGCTGCCCCTCGGCACCAGCGGCATGGACGCGCAGCGGGTCGCCGACCTCGCCCTGGTCGCCGGCAACGCCAGTGTCGCCCGGCACCTGGACGGCACCGCCATCGACGCGGGAGGTCTGGTCCCCGACGTCGTCGACACCAACACCTGGGTGCAGACCATCGAGCAGATCTCCCCGGTGGAGTTGCTCGAGACCCAGCTGTGCAACTACACGGCGCCCTTCATCCTGATCAGCAAACTCCGCCCGGCCATGGCCGAGGCGGCGCGCCGGGCCTCCGGCAAGCGCGCCTACGTGGTGAACGTCTCGGCGATGGAAGGCGTCTTCGGCCGCGGCTACAAGGGCGCCGGCCACCCGAACACCAACGCCGCCAAGGCCGCGATGAACATGGTCACGCGGACCAGCGCCCAGGAGATGTTCCAGACCGACGGCATCCTGATGACCTCGGTCGACACGGGCTGGATCACCGACGAGCGTCCGCACTACGACAAGCTGCGCCTGGCCGAGGAGGGCTTCCACGCCCCGCTCGACCTGGTCGACGGCGCGGCCCGCGTCTACGACCCCATCGTGCGCGGCGAGTCGGGCGAGGACCTGTACGGCGTCTTCCTCAAGGACTACGCACCCGGCAAGTGGTGACGGCGACACTCGGCGGGCGGTGAGTGACGGGCCGTCAGGCGGTCGCCCCCGGCAGCGAGTCGGCCCACCGCCCTCAGTGGCGAGTCGGCCGACCGCCCCAGCTGTGAGGCGGCCGACGGCTCGCGGCCTTGTGCCGGTCGACGGCGCGCAGTGGTGAGGTGCGGGCCGCCACCAGCTCCAGCACGGTCCTCCAGTCCTCCAGCACTCCCGCGTCGAACCCGGCGGCCCGGCCGTCCTCGTCGGCCTGCCGCAGCACGGCCAGGTCGTCGTCGGCGGCGGCCGCCCCGTGCCAGGGAGGCCGCCGCACCAGCCACGCCACCCGCTCGCCGAGCAGCGCGGCGGTCTGCAGCGCGTGGTCGTGCGCACCGACGCCGCGCGACCGACGCCGCGCAGCTCCATGCGTCGGTTCTCCCGCGAGACAGCCGTAGCGGTACGTCGGCAGAGCACGGCGAGTCTGGGGCCGGGCCAACGGGACCCGAACCGCGCGACGATGACGGCGCGCCTGTGCGTCCGCGTACGCCGTACGAGTGAAGGTCAAAGGGTGCTTCCAGGGCGGAAAGGGTTGAATCATCTGCGGGGACACATGGGTGACTTGCCATGGTTACCCCAAATTTTCAGCCCGATAGAGCGGTATCCCGCTCATCTGGTTACTCTGTAGCCGACGGACAGCAGGACGGAGTGCCACCCCACACCCACCGTCCGTCATGGGACAAGCCGGTTCACAGCGGCCTGCTCCTTCTGGAGTTTGCCGGCGCCACCGCGTCAGAACTGCCCTTGAGCCAGACCCGAGGGGCGCCAGACGCCGGATCCGCAGACCGACCGGCACGCCCCGAGGGTGACCGACACATAAGGAGTGCGCGGTGACACCGGAGAAGACGAAAAGCGAGCAACGCCCCAAGGAACGCATCGAGCGTGCGGGCCGCCGGCCCGGAGAGCTCGGCAGCCTCGACGTGTGGGCCCGCTCCGCCCCCATCCGGCTGGCGGGGTACGAGGACGACCTCAACGAACCCCACATCCTGCCCAGCGTCGACTGACGCCGGCGGACCGCTCGCGACCGCCGGGCGCACGGGCGTGCGGACAGCACGCCCGTGCGACACGAGGCCCCGGCGACACCGCGCCCGCGGACCCGCCGCTCATCGGTCGAGCGGCGCCGTCCGCCGCCACGGCCGCAGTTCCTCCAGCCGCTCGGCCACCCGCAGCAGCCGCGCCTCCGTACCGGGCAACCCCACCAGTTGGACGGCGGTGGGAGCGCCCGACGGGAGCGTGCCGACCGGGACCGCCATGGCCGGCCAGCCCGTCAGGTTCCACGGCGGCGTCAGCGGCGAGTAGTTCGTGTTCGCCAGCACATTGCGCAGCCAGCCCCGCTCGTGCCACGGCGCCGACTTCGGCGAGCGCCGCGCGAGCGCCGGGGTGAGCAGCACGTCGTACTCCGCGAAGAACGGTTCCAGGCGCCGGCGCAGCTCCTCGCGCGCCGTGCCGCCGCGCACCCCGTTCAGGAACCGCCGACCCAGCGCCGCGTGCACGCGGGTGCGGCGGGCCAGCAGGCGCGGGTCCAGCGACCGGGCGTCGACCGCCGTACCGGCCGTCCAGTGCGCGAGCGAGGTGACGCCCAGCGTCAGCGGATACGGCGGCTCGGCCCGCCGCACCCGACACCCCGCCCGCGCCAGCGCCCCGGCGGCCTCGCGCGCCGCCGCCACGTACGGCCCGGTCACCCGCACTCCGGCCAGCGGGCTGCGCACCGACACCGCGATCCGCAACGTGCCGGACTCCTCCGCCGGTCCCGCGACCTCGGCGCCGGCGAGGACCGACAGCATCAGGCGGGCGTCCTCGACCGTCGTCGCCAGCGGACCGTTCTCCGACATCCCGAACCAGTCGCCGTCGCCGATCCCCGCCGGGACCACGCCGCGGCCCGGCTTGACCGTGACCAGACCGCAGTTGGCCGCCGGTATGCGCAGGGAGCCCATGCCGTCGTTGCCGAGGGCGATCGGCACCATCCCGGCCGCCACCGCCGCCGCGCTGCCGCCGGACGAACCGCCCGCCGTGCGCGACGTGTCCCACGGGTTGCGGGCGGTGCCGTGCACGCCCTCCGTGGTGCCGAAGACGCACAGTTCCGGCACGTTCGTCAGACCCACCACCACCGCGCCGGCCGCGCGCAGCCGGGCCACGGTGACATGGTCGGCGCCGGCGGGCGTACCGGGGGTCGCGGCCGAACCGACACGGGTCGACTCGCCCCGCACGGCGAGGTTGTCCTTGACCGCCACCGGTACGCCGGCCAGTGGCAGGCGGTCCCGGTCGGCGCGGGCCGCCACCTCGTCGGCCTCGGCGAGCGCCGCCTTCGCCCGCACCGCCCGGAACGCCCCGATCCGCCCGTCCAGCCGCGCGATCCGCTCCAGATGCTCCGCCACCACCGTCCGGGGCTCGACCCGCTTCTCGCGTACGGCGGCGGCGATCTCCGCGGCGGTCCGGCCGACCCACTCGGTCACAGGCGCTCCTCGGTGTGCGGGCGTGCGGGATGCTACTGGCGAGTACAGGGAGAACTGTGCCCCGCGGAACGCGTCACGTCGAGGGGTCTTCGCGGCCCGCCCCGTCCCGCAGCCACTGCTCGACCCCGCCCACGTGGGCGGCCGCCGCCGCCCGTGCCGCCTCCGGGTCGCGGGCCGCCAGGGCGCGGTGGATCGCGGCGTGCTCCCGGCGGGTGCGGGCGAAGGCGCCCTCCTCCCGCCGGCCCCGCCGGACGCGGGCGCGGAAGGTGCGTGAGGACAGGCCCTCCAGGATCGCCGCCATCGTCTCGTTGCCGGCCGCCGCGGCGATCTCGCGGTGGAAGGCGAGGTCGTGGGCGAGGATCTCCTCCGGGTCGTCGGTGGCGTTCATCGCCGCCAAGTGGCCTTCCACGGCTTCCAGTTGCCCCGGAGTGATGCGGGCGGCCGCCAGGGCGGCGGCCGTCGACTCCAGGACGCGCCGGATCTCCAGCAGCTCCACCAGACGCGGGCCCCGCGAGAGGTCGGCCACCACGCCGAACGTCTCCAGCAGATCGCCGGCCCGGAGCTGGGTCACGTAGATGCCCGAACCGTGCCGGGCCTCCAGCACCCCCATGACCGTGAGCGCCCGTACCGCCTCCCGCACCGAACTGCGGGAGATGCCCAGCTCCGCCGCGAGGTCGCGCTCGGTCGGCAGCCGCTGGCCCGGCTCCAGCAGGCCCTCGCCGATCATCGCCTTGATCCGCTCGATGGCGCGCCGCGTCACCGTGCCCTTCGGGGCGGCGGGCGGCCCGCCGGGCGGGGACTGGTTCACGTCACCTCTCCTGTCACCGGTGCGCGCGGTTCGCCGGTGCGCGCAGTCTAACCAGCGAAGTGGTCCGACCACTTCAGCGCCGGTGGCGCGATTTTCGCGTCCGAGGGGTGCCCGGAACGGCAAGTGGTCTGATAAGTATGCGGGCATGGCGCCCCCGAACCCCGCCCGCGTCATCGCGGTCGACACCCACGACATCCGCTTCCCCACCTCCCGGGAACTCGACGGCTCCGACGCGATGAACCCCGACCCCGACTACTCGGCGGCCTACGTCGTCCTGCGCACCGACGCGGCCGACGGCCACGAGGGCCACGGCTTCGCCTTCACCATCGGCCGGGGCAACGACGTCCAGGTCGCCGCGATCGGCGCCCTGCGCGAACACGTCGTCGGCCGGTCCGTCGACGACCTCTGCGCCGACCCGGGCACCCTCAGCCGCGACCTCGTCGGCGACAGCCAGCTCCGCTGGCTCGGACCTGAGAAGGGCGTGATGCACATGGCGATCGGCGCCGTCGTCAACGCCGCCTGGGACCTCGCGGCCAAGCGCGCCGGCAAACCCCTGTGGCGGCTGCTGGCCGACGCCGACCCCGAGTGGCTGGTGCGGCAGGTCGACTTCCGCTACCTCACCGACGCCCTCACCCCCGACGAGGCCCTCGCCCTGCTGCGCCGCGGCCGGCAGGGCGCCGACGCGCGCCGGGCCCACCTGCTCGAACGCGGCTACCCCGCCTACACCACCTCCGCAGGCTGGCTCGGCTACGACGACGACAAGCTCACCCGCCTCGCCGCCGGGGCCGTCGCCGACGGCTTCCGGCAGATCAAGCTGAAGGTCGGCACCGACCTCGCCGACGACATCCGGCGCTGCCGCGCGGCCCGCGCCGCCGTCGGTCCCGACATCCGGCTGGCCGTCGACGCCAACCAGCGCTGGGACGTCGGCGAGGCGATCCGCTGGACCCGCGCCCTCGCCGAGTTCGACCCCTACTGGATCGAGGAGCCCACCAGCCCCGACGACATCCTCGGCCACGCAGCCGTGCGCGACGCCGTCGCCCCGGTGAAGGTCGCCACCGGCGAACACGTCCACAACCGCGTCGTCTTCAAGCAGCTCCTCCAGGCGGGCGCCCTCGACGTCCTCCAGCTCGACGCGGCCCGCGTCGGAGGCGTCAACGAGAACCTCGCGATCCTGCTGCTCGCCGCCAGGTTCGGCGTGCCCGTCTGCCCGCACGCCGGCGGCGTCGGCCTGTGCGAACTCGTCCAGCACCTGTCGATGTTCGACTACGTCGCCCTGAGCGGCACCACCGAGGACCGCGTCATCGAGTACGTCGACCACCTGCACGACCACTTCCTCGACCCGGTCGTGATCAGGGACGGCCACTACACGGCACCGACCGCGCCGGGCTTCTCCGCCGCCATGCGTCCGGAGTCGATCGCGCGGTACACCTACCCCGGCGGCGCCTTCTGGGCCGCCGACCCCCTCGGCCGGAAGGAGCAGGCGGCGTGCGCGACTTCGAAGGGCTGACCGCCCTGGTGACCGGCGGCGCCTCCGGCATCGGCCGGGCCACCGCCGAACTGCTGGCCGAGCGCGGTGCCACCGTCGCCGTCCTCGACCTGGACCCGACGGGCGTCGGCGAGCCCCTGCTCGCCCATCGCGCCGACGTCCGCGACGACGCCTCCGTGCGCGCGGCCGTCGCGGCCGCCGTCGCCGCACTGGGCGGCCTGGACGTCCTGGTCAACAACGCGGGCATCGGCGCCCAGGGCACCGTCGAGGACAACGACGACGCCGAATGGCACCACGTCCTGGACGTCAACGTCGTCGGCATGGTCCGTACGGCCCGTGCCGCCCTGCCCCATCTGCGGGCCTCCGCGCACGCCGCGATCGTCAACACGTGCTCCGTCGCGGCCACCGCCGGCCTGCCGCGGCGCGCGCTGTACAGCGCCACCAAGGGTGCCGTGCACGCCCTCACCCTCGCGATGGCCGCCGACCACGTCCGCGAGGGCATCCGCGTCAACTGCGTCAACCCGGGCACCGCCGACACCCCGTGGATCGGCCGCCTGCTCGACGCCGCCGACGACCCGGCCGCCGAACGCGCGGCCCTGGAGGCCCGTCAGCCCAGCGGCCGCCTCGTCAGCGCCGCCGAGGTCGCGGGCGCCATCGCCTACCTGGCGAGCCCCCTGTCCGGCGCCACCACCGGCACCGCCCTCGCCGTCGACGGCGGCATGCAGGGCCTGCGGCTGCGTCCGGCGGGCTCGTGAACACCCTCGGCCGCAGCGGCGTCCGGGTCACCGGGCTCGGCCTGGGCGCCGCCCCCCTCGCCAACCTGTACACCGAGGTCGACGACGCACAGGCCCACGCCACGGTGGCCGCCGCCTGGCGGCGCGGCGTGCGCTACTTCGACACCGCGCCCCACTACGGTCTCGGCCTCTCCGAACGCCGCCTGGGCGCCGCCCTGCGCGAGCACCCGCGCGCCGACTACGCGGTGTCCACGAAGGTCGGCCGCCGACTGGAGCCCTCGGCGGCGGGCGGCGACGACCTCGCCCACGGCTTCGCCGTCCCCGCCACCCACCGCCGGGTCTGGGACTTCACCGCCGACGGCGTCCGCCGCACCCTGGAGGCGAGCCTGACCCGCCTCGGCCTCGACCGCGTCGACGTCGTCTACCTCCACGACCCCGACGACCACGCCGAAACGGCCTTCCGCGAGGGCTACCCCGCACTGGAGGGGCTGCGTTCCGAGGGCGTCGTCGGGGCGATCGGCGCCGGCATGAACCAGACCGCCCTGCTCACCCGCTTCGTCCGCGACACCGACGTCGACGTGGTGCTGTGCGCCGGCCGCTACACCCTCCTCGACCAGAGCGCGCTCACCGAGCTGCTGCCGGCCGCCCAGGAGCGCGGCACGTCCGTCGTGATCGGCGGCGCCTTCAACTCCGGCCTGCTGGCCGACCCGAAGCCGACCGCCACCTACGACTACGCGCCGGCGTCCGGGGAGCTGGTCGACCGCGCCCGACGCCTCGGGGCGGTCGCCGAGCGCCACGGCAGCACCCTGCGCGCCGCCGCCCTCGCCTTCTGCGCCGCGCACCCGGCCGTCGCGAGCGTCCTCGTCGGCGCCCGCTCGGCGGCCGAGGCCGACGACTGCGCGGACCGGTTCGGGGCCACGGTCCCCCCGGCGCTCTGGCAAGAACTGCGGGAGACCGGCCTCCTGCCGCCCGACGCCCCGGTCCCCGGCGAGGAGACACCGCACAGCCCGACGCGGGAGCCGTCATGAGGGCCGCCCGGCACGCCCGCCGCCGCGCCGCACGCCGGCGGCTCCCGGTCGGCGCGGCCCGGCGGGCCCGGACGGCCGAGCCGCCCGACACCGGGCACGACCGCCCGGGCGCAGCCGCCGACGCGGGCCTGCCCGCCGTACGGGAGCTGCCGTGACCGTCGACGCCCACCACCACGTGTGGGACCTGTCCGTGCGCGACCAGGACTGGCTCGGCGGCCCCGGACTCCGGCCGCTGCGGCGCGACTTCGCCCTCGCCGACCTCGCCCCCGAGGCCCGTGCCGCCGGCGTCGACCGCACCGTCCTGGTGCAGACGGTCACCGTGGCCGAGGAGACCCCCGAGTTCCTCGCCCTCGCCGCCGCGCACGACCTGGTCGTGGGCGTGGTCGGCTGGACCGACCTGACCCGCCCCGACGTCGGTGACGAACTCGCCCGGCTGCGGGAACTTCCCGGTGGCCGCCACCTCAAGGGCATCCGCCACCAGGTCCAGGGCGAGCCCGACCCGGAGTGGCTGCTGCGCCCGGACGTACGCCGGGGACTCGCCGCCGTCGCCGACGCCGGCCTGGTGTACGACCTGGTCGTACGGGACCACCAGCTCCCCGCCTGCGTACGGGCCGCCGCCGCGCACCCCGGTCTCACGTTCGTCCTGGACCACCTCGGCAAACCACCCGTCGCCTCCGGCGCCCGCGCGTCCTGGGAGGCGGAGCTGCGCGCGCTGGCCGCCCTGCCCAACACGGTCGCCAAGCTCTCCGGCCTGGTCACCGAGGCCGACCCCGCCACCTGGACGGCCGCCGACCTGCGGCCGTACACCGACGCCGCCCTGGACGCCTTCGGCCCGCACCGCCTGATGTTCGGCTCGGACTGGCCGGTGTGCACCCTCGCGGCCGGTTACGGACAGGTCCTGGACACGGCCAGGCAGCTGACCGGGCACCTGAGCGCCGAGGAGAGCGCCCAGGTCTTCGAGGCCACCGCCACCCGCGTCTACGGCCTCTGAGCCGACCCCGCCAGCCGCGTCGGCGGCAGGTACTCCCGCACGTACGTACGCTTCCAGCACGCCCCCGTCTCCCGCAGCTCCCGCGGGCTCGTGTACCGGTAGCGGAAGAGGCGGGCGCGGATGTGCCGCGGGGGTTCGCCGGGCGGGAACGGGGAGCGGCGCAGCAGGCGGAGCGTGGCCCGGTCGTTCTCCAGCAGCCGTTCCACCAGCGCGCCGAACCAGGGCCCGGCGTAGGCGGGGGAGAGCGCGGCGAACCACATCATCCAGTCCAGCCGCAGGTGGTAGGGGGCGAACTGACGAGGCCAGCGCCGTGGATCGCCGGGCTTGCCCCGGAACTCGTACTCCCGCCAGTCGGAGTCCTCCCGCGGCACCTCGTCGAGGGTGCCCTCGATCACCACCTCGTGGCGCACCCGGCTCACACTGCCGAACGCGCCGTAGGTGTTGACCAGGTGCAGCGGGTCGAAGGAGCGGTTCATGACCTGCCCGCGCGAGAGCATGTTGAGCACCGGCCGGTGGCTGAGGAACAGCAGGAAGGCGGCCACCGCCAGGACCACCACCACGTACCAGAGGGGGGCGTCCGGCGTCGACGGCGCGTCGGCGGGAAGGCCGAGCGCGGGGACGGCCAGCACGATCGTGAGCCAGTTCAGCCAGGAGAAGTTGCCCGACAGCACCAGCCACAGCTGGGTGAGGATCATCAGGGACGCGGCGGCCGTCGCGACCGGCTGCGGGGTGAACAGCAGGAACGGCACGATCAGCTGGGTGACGTGGTTGGCGGCCACCTCCACCCGGTGCAGCGGCTTCGGCAGATGGTGGAAGAACCAGCTCAGCGGGCCGGGCATCGGCTGGGTCTCGTGGTGGTGGTCCAGGCAGGTGAGCCTCCGCCAGCACGGATCACCCCGCATCTTGATCAGACCCGCGCCGAACTCGACGCGGAACAGCAGCCAGCGCAGCAGCAACAGCACCACGAACGGCGGCGCCACCTCGTCGTTGCCGAGGAACACCGCGAGGAACCCGGTCTCCAGCAGCAGCGACTCCCAGCCGAAGCCGTACCAGGTCTGGCCGACGTTGACGATCGACACGTACAGCGCCCACGGCAGCAGCCACAGCAGCATCGCCGCCCACAGCGGCAGCAGCGAGTCCACGCCGGCGACCAGCGCCGCCGACACCGCGCAGCCCGTCCAGGCGCACCCGGCGAAGAAGCGGTCCGAGCAGCGCAGGTGGAACACGCTCGGCGCCCGCCGGAACGGCACGCGCTCGACGAACCGGGCGACCGGCAGCATTCCGCGCTCGCCGAGCAGCGCCCGGAACTGGAGCGCCGCCGTGCCGAAGGCGACCAGGTAGACGCAGGCCAGAGCCCGCTGGAAGACCGTCCGGCTCAGCCAGTAGTCGGGTGCGGTGAACCACTCCACGA
The DNA here is from genome assembly GCF_040682975.1 of Streptomyces sp. NPDC051051. Lineage (NCBI taxonomy): Bacteria > Bacillati > Actinomycetota > Actinomycetes > Kitasatosporales > Streptomycetaceae > Streptomyces > Streptomyces sp. NPDC051051. The sequence continues at coordinate 52,629 of NZ_JBFBCB010000040.1, read as the reverse complement.
ACGCCCGCTCCTCTCCCGTCCCCCCCGGCCCCTGTCCTGACACACCCCGTGTTCCACGCCGGGCCGCATCACGCACGTGTTCCACCCCCGGTCGAAGAATCGGGCAAATCCTGGCAAGGTGGGCCCATGGTCGATCGGGGAGCGAGCGCACCGTCCCTCCCGGAGGACTGGCCGGCCCATTCGGAGCCGATCCTGGCACTCAACCGCATGGGCGGCTTCGACTGGGACCTGGACACCGGGCAGTTCGCCATGGACGCCCGCGCCCACGAGATCTTCGACGTGACCCCCGACGAGTACGACGGCAACCCCGAGAGCCTCTCCTCGCGCGTTCCCCCGGCCGAGGCCCTGCGTCTGGACACCCTGGTGACCCAGGCCATCAAGGACGGCAGCGAGAACTACGGCGCCTACTTCCGCATCCGCCGCCGCGACGGCGGCCTGCGCTGGACCCACACCCAGGGCTACATCCGGCGCGACGACACGGGTCGCCCCCGCCGGATCATCGGCATCGTCCGGGACGCGACCGACGAACTGCGCGACCTCGCCGCCCACCGCGAGGCGGCCGCCCTCGACGACGCGCGCCGCGAGCAGACCAACGTCGTACAGCTCACCACCGCCGCCCTGGCGCACGCCCGGACCGTGAAGGACGTCATCGACGTCCTCAAGGACACCCACGGTCTCATCCATCTCGGCGCGACCAGTCTGGTCATGGGCCTGGTCGAGGCCGGCCGGATCCGGCTGGTCGCCGAGGGCCCCCAGGGCAGCTTCGTGCCCGGCACCCTCGTCACCGGGATCGACGAGCCGTACCCGATGAGCGAGGTGGTGCGCACCCTCACCCCCCGGTTCATCGAGTCGTCCGACGAGTTCGCGGCCGGCTACCCCGTGCTGTGGCCGCACATCACCGGCCTGAAGATCACCTCGGCCGCCTACCTGCCGCTCATCGTCCAGGCCCGCCCGATCGGCGCGATGGGCCTGCTCTACAGCGACCGGCGCGGTTTCACCCCCGAGGAACGCAACATCCTCGTCGCCCTCGGCAGCAGCATCGCCCAGTCCCTGCAACGGGCCATGTTCTACGAGCAGGAGAAGGACATCGCCCAGGGCCTCCAGCAGGCCATGCTGCCGCGCACCATCCCCAGCGTGCCCGGCGCCGACATCGCCGTCCGCTACCGTGCCGCCACCATCGGCGGCTCCCACGGCCGCGACATCGGCGGCGACTGGTACGACCTGATCCCGCTGCCCGGCGGCACCCCCTCCGGCGGGGGCCGGGTCGGCGCCGTCATCGGCGACGTCCAGGGCCACGACACGCACGCCGCCGCCGTCATGGGCCAGCTGCGCATCGTCCTGCGCGCGTACGCCTCCGAAGGGCACACCCCGGCCACCGTGATGGCCCGCGCCTCCGTCTTCCTCCACGAACTCGACACCGACCGCTTCGCCACCTGCCTCTACGCCGAGGCCGACCTGGCCACCGGCGTCGTCCAGATGGTCCGGGCCGGCCATATCGACCCGCTGGTGCGCGCGACGGACGGCACCTGCCGGCGCCTCTCCGTCCCCGGCGGACTGCCGCTCGGCCTGTCCGCCGAGTTCGGCTGCCTCGACTACCCCGTCGCCACCTTCGAACTCGGCCCCGGCCACACCCTGCTGCTGTGCACCGACGGGCTCGTCGAACAGCCCGGCACCGACCTCGACGACGGCATGCGCGCCCTCGCCGAGCTGATCGCCACCGGCCCCGACGACGTACGGGAACTCGCCGACCGGCTCATCGACGTCGCCGAGGAACGCGGCGGTGACGACGACGTGGCCCTCCTCCTGCTCCGCCGGTACGGCACGGACGCCTCCCGGGCCGGCAGCCGGCTCCAGCAGCACGTGGCGCCCGGCGACCCCGAGGCACTCACCCACGCCCGGCACATGATCCGCGCCGCCGTCCGCTCCTGGGGCGCCCGGCAACGCTCCGACGACGTCGAACTGATCGCCGACGAACTGATCACCAACGCCCTCATGCACACCGAGGGCGCCGCCATCGTCACCCTGCGCCTCCTCGCCGGTGTCGGCCGCCGACTGCGCGTCGAGGTCGAGGACTCCTCCAGCGCCCTGCCGCGTCGCCGCGAGGCCGGGGACTCGGGCGTCTCCGGCCGCGGTCTGCTCCTGGTCGACCTGCTCTCCGACAAGTGGGGAGTGGAGGCCCGCGGCGGCGGCAAGTGCGTGTGGTGCGAGTTCGGCGTGCCGGAGCCGACCTGAACACCGGGCGCGCCGACGGCACCCCGGACGTGTGCCGGAACTCTTCGAGGGGGAAGCGTGCGAGGACGGCGGTGATCAGGGAGATGCCGAGCGGGGTGAGCACACCGAGTTCTCCGACGTACTCCGTGAGGTCGGTCCCGTCGCCCGGTTCGTGCTGCACCCGCTGGTCCGCGGCCCGCGCCGCTAGCGGGGCTTGAGCACGACGAGGGTCTCGCCGGTCATCGTCCGCACCTCGTAGCGCGCGATCTCGTCGGTCCGCATGGTCGCGCCGCCCTTCATGGTGTTGGGGCGGGCGTCGTGGTCGGGGACCATCCAGCTGGTGACGGTCTCCTCCGAGCCGTCGTGGCCGATGACGATCAGATGGCAGGCGCGCGGGCCCGCGGCGTCCTTCACCTTGAGTTCGACCTGGCTGCCCCAGAGTTCGTCCTCGGACGTCACCTGCGCCCACACGCCCGACCTCTGGTCGGTCGCCGCGACGACCCGCGCCGGCTCCTCACCGCCGGCGGCGGCCGTCATGGCGAGCACCGGCCCCGCGACGGCGGCCACGACGGCCGCGGCCACGGCGTACAGCAGCCGGCGTCCGACGGCCCGGCGCCGGGCGGCGACCTCGTGGAGGAGGCGGTCGAGGAGCTGCGGGCCGGGGCCGGCGAAGGGATGCACGGCGCGCGGCGTCGCCCTCCGGTACAGCATCAGTTGGCGGGTGGTGGCACCGAACTCGGTGACCTCCGCCGCGCAGCGAGGACACTCCATGAGGTGGTCCTCGAAACGGAAGGCCTCCGCCTCGTCCAGCACACCCAGCGCGTACGCGCCGACGTCGCGATGCCTCTCCAGGGACCTCATGCCGAAACCTCGCGCCGTTGAGTGCCAGTGGGGTTACTCCTTGCTCCCACCGGTACGGACCAGGCAGCGGAATCACTCAAGTCCCGTACCGAATCGTGACCCAGACGTTCGGAGCGGTCCGGCCCGCGGATTGGTCCGGATGCGAAAAAGCTAGAAAAGATGGATCGCGAGGTGCCCGAGGGGCAGACCGAGCTGCCAGGCGGGCGTCCAGACCTTGGGTCCCTCGTCCTCGCCGGCCGGCGCGCCGTCCGGCACCGCGTCGAGGTCGGGGGCGAGCAGTTCGGTCTCCTCGAGCCAGCGCCAGGCGGCCGACGCCAGCTCCAGATCGGGGTCGGGTCCTTCCGACTCGGCCGCCTCGGCGGTCAGTTGTGACATACGTCCGGCGACCCAGTCCTGCCAGGGCTGGTCGTACGCCGTGAGCGAAAGCCACGTCTCCAGCTGGGTGACCACCCGGATCCCGGGCAGTTCGCCGTCGGTGTCGGACAGGAAGACGGTCAGTGCCAGGGCGTCCCGCCCGGCGCGGAACTCGAAGGACGTCGGCGGCATGAGATCGCCGGTCCGCAGCAGTTCGTCGGCGATGTACTCGGCGTACAACCAGGCCATGGGGACGGTGAGTTCCCCGCCGTCGGTGCCGTCCGTGCTCTGATGACCTCTGTGCAGCATCCCTTCCTGCCTTCCTCCGGTGCGTGCGCTTCCTTCGGCGCCGGAAAACCGGCGACCGGGCCCCATCCGGAACACGGATAAGGACACCCGATTACTCAACCGGGGTCCACGGCAAGGCGCTTTACGGAGGTTTGACTCGACCGTGGGTTTCAGCCCAGGTCGGGCGCGTAACCGGGAAGCACCCGGCGCAGGGCGCGCAGCGCGTAGTACGCGCGGGACTTCACGGTACCGGGCGGGATGCCGAGGGTTTCGGCGGCCTCCGCCACGCTCGCCCCTCGGAAATACACCAGCACCAGGACTTCACGGTGTTCCGGAGTGAGTGTCTTCACAGCCTCGCGGACGTCGAGCGCCGCGGCGGCCCGGTCGGCGTGGTCGCCGCAGACCGGCGCGTTCTCCAGCACCGCGTCCCCGACCTCGGCCGGCCGTGCCTGCCGGGCCCGCCGCGCGTCGATCGCGAGCCGCCGGCCGACGGTGAGCAGCCAGGGCCGTACGGAGTCGAAGGCGTCGGTGCGCAGGGCCTCGGGATGCTGCCAGGCGCGCACCAGGGTCTCCTGGACGAGGTCCTCGGCGCGCTGGCGGTCTCCGTCGCACAGCCTCAGCAGCAGCGCGAAGAGCGGCCGGCCGTGCTCACGCTGGAGCGCGGCGAGTTCGTGTTCGGCGGTCGTCGTCCTGGCGGTGAGGGTGGTCCCGGCGGTCATGCGCGTATGGCACCCCAGGGCGCCGGTTCGGGACAGGGGGCGCACAAGGGTCTGCGGCGGACGGTCGATCGCGTCGACGAACGGTTCGACGAACGGTCCGGGCTACGCCGATCGCGCGCATCCGCCCCGGCGGCGGGAGCGCCGGGGCCGTACGCGTCCGCACATGGATTAGTAGTGATACATGCGTAAATACGACGAGTCATGGGCAATGGGGTGATGCAGTGATCGCGCGCAGACACCAGGTGGCCCTGGCCCTCACGGCCCTCCTCGCGGCGGCCGCGGCCTGCCAGGCCCACGACCGCGAACCCGCCTCCGGACACCCCGCCCCCGCGCCGACCCGCGGCTTCACCCTCGTGGCCACCGGCGACATCGTCCCGCACGCCTCGGTCATCGACCGGGCCCGCTTCGACGCCGGCGGCACGGGCCACGACTTCGGCCCGATGTTCGCCGGGATCCAACCCGTCGTCACCGGCGCCGACCTGGCGCTCTGTCAGCTGGAGGCCGTCCGCGTCGCCGCCGACCCGGCCGCCGCCTCCCCGCCCCGGCTCGCCGCGGCCCTCGCCGCCACCGGCTACGACGGCTGCTCCACCGCCTCCGACCACGCCCTCGACGACGGCCCCGGCGGTGTGCGCCGCACCCTGGACGCCCTCGACGGCGCCGGCGTACGGCACGCGGGAACCGCCCGCTCCGAGGCCGAGGCCGCCGCCGTCCCGCTCCTGAACGCGGGCCCCGCGAAGGTCGCCCACCTCGCCTACGCCTACGACACCGACGGCCGGCCGCTCCCCGACGGACAGCCCTGGGCGCTCTCCCTGATCGACGAGAACAAGATCGTCGCCGATGCCCGGAACGCCCGCCGGGCCGGCGCCGACGTGGTCGTCGTCTCCCTGCACTGGGGCACGGAGTGGCAGGACGCCCCGGACGACCGGCAGCTCGCCCTCGCCAGGACCCTCACCGCCTCCCGCACCGGCGGGCGCCCCGACATCGACCTGATCCTCGGCAGCCACGCACACGTCCCACAGGCGTACGAGAAGGTCAACGGCACCTGGGTCGTCTACGGCCTCGGGGACCAGGTGGCCGGCGAGACGCCGAACAGCGCAGGCGTCGTCGACCCGCGCGCCAACCAGTCCAGCGTCGCCCGCTTCACCTTCTCCCCGCCCGCCCGGCCCGGCGCCCGCTGGGAGGTGACGAGGGCCGCCTTCGTCCCCGGGCTGTTCGACCTCGACGCCGGCCGCGTCGTCGACCTCGACGAGGCCCTCGCCCAGGGTGCCGACGTGGGGGGCGTGCGCGACCGCATCCGCGACCTCGTGCTCAGCCGGGGAGCGGCCCAGGACGGGCTGGTGACGGGGGAGTAGGGGAGGCGCCGGCTACGGCACCACCGTCACCGGCCAGCGCCCCGCCTTCACCAGCCGCACCGCCACCGACCCCACGATCCGGTGACCGGCCTGTTCGGAGGCGCCGACCACCACCGCGTCGGCCTTCAGCTGGTCCGCGGCCTTCACCAGCCCGTTGTACGGGTCGCCCTGGAAGGTGTGGAACTCCCAGCGCACGTCGAATATCCCCCGGGTCCGTTCGGTGGCCTCCCGGATCTGCGCCACGATGTCCTGGGCGATCTCGTCGGTCGCCTCCGCGACCGGCGCCCCGAGCGCCGCGCCCGCCGCCATCACCGGCTGCACGTACACCACGGCGAGCAGGGCGCCCTGGCGCCGGGCCAGACCGGCCGCGTAGGCCGCGGCGCGCAGCGAGGGATCGGAGCCGTCCACGCCGACGAGGACGACCTTCGGGCCGTCCGTGCCCCGTTCGAACGGGGAAGGGTGCTGTTCCGTCACGACGAGAGGCTATCGGAACCCGCAGGTCCCACCGCCGCGCGGGCCCGGCGGTCTCCCGCGGCCGCAGCCCCGAGCGCCTTGACGGGGCCGCCCCCGCCGAGGACACCCGGCCCGGCCGCCCGGAAGCGGCTTCCCCGGCCGGGTGCCGGACGCCGCCGGGGGCGCCTGCGGCAGTCCCGGCGCCTTCGGCGTCCCCGGTCTGCTGCGCCGAGCGGGTGGATTCGTGCCGCCGGGGCGGTGGCGTTGTGGTGCGTCGGTCTCCGGCCGGGCGACTGATGACACATGCAGAAGGATCAGTTGTTCACGCGGCGCGGGGCGTTGCTCGCCGGCGCCGCCACCGTCGGCGCGGCCGGGACGGCCTCTCTGTTGGCGTGGGGGACGGGCGCGGGGGCACCGGCCCGCACCGGTGCCCCGGCGGCCGGTGCCCCCGCGTACCGCCTCCCGATGGAACCCTCCGCCTACCGCCTCCAGCCGCTGACCGGCTACGGCCCCCCGCGCACCACGGCCCGCACCCCCGTGCGGCGCGAACCGCTGCTGCGGATCACCGGCCGCGGCCGCACCATGGTGCTCACCTTCGACGACGGCCCCGATCCCCGCTACACCCCGGGCATCCTCGACACCCTGGCCGAGTACGGCGTCCACGCGATGTTCTTCGTGTGCGGGGAGATGGCCGCCGACCACCCCCACCTGCTGGCCCGGATGGCCGACGAGGGACACACCGTCGGCAACCACACCTGGTCCCACCCCCTGCTCACGAAAATGACACACCGTCAGATCCGCTCCGAGATGACCCGCACCAGCGAGGTCATCGAGAACGCCTACGGAGAGCGGCCCCGCTGGTTCCGCGCCCCCTACGGCGCCTGGAACCGCGCCGCCTTCCAACTGGGCTCCGAACTCGGCATGGAGCCCCTGGCCTGGACGGTGGACACCCTGGACTGGACCACGCCGGGCACCGGCACCATCGTCGGCCGGGTCGAGAACGGCGCCGCCCCCGGCGTCGTCGTCCTCTCCCACGACGCGGGCGGTGACCGCACCCAGAGCGTGCGGGCCCTGCGCCGCTACCTGCCCCAACTCCTCGACTCCGGCTACCACATCACGGTGCCGCAGCGGCAGCGCACGTAGGGCCCCTCGTCTGGATCAGGGAGCGGCCCGATCCGAACGAGAGACTCTGGCGCCCCACCCTGGCCGTAGCGGTACCGGTCGAGGCCGTCCCGAGGCCCCGGCCGGTGAGCCGAGCGGTCTACGGTCCCCGCATGAGCGACGCTCTCCGCCCCGCGGCCGAGGAACTGCTGACCGCCCGTCTGTCGCTGCGGCGCCCGGAACCCGCCGATGTCGACGCGATCCTCGCCCTCCACAGCGGCCCCCGGACCTGCGCGCACAACCCCTCCGGCGCGCTGCACCGGTACGAGGAGGCGCAGGCGCTCTTCCAGGCTGGGACGACCAGTGGGGGCGGCACGGGTACGGGCACGGGGTCGTCCGGTCCCACGACCTGGCCGAACCGCTCGGCTTCTGCGGGATCAAGCCCATGGAACTGCACGGCACGCGGATCCTGAACCTCTTCTACCGCTTCGCCCCCCACCCGGGACCGGGGCTTCGCCGGTGAAGCCGCCTCCGCCGTCGCCGCCTGGGCCCGGCGCCCGCCCGGCCGGCTGAGGTCCCGCGGGGCGGCCGCCCGCCCGGTCGGCGGTCCGTTCAGCGGACCTCGACCAGGCGGGCGAAGGCGACCACGTTGCCGTCGTAGCCGTTCGCCTTGGAGAAACCGCCACCGCAGGTGATCACCCGGAGTTCGGGGGCGCCCTTGGAGGCGTAGACGCGGTCGCCGGGGAAGTTGTTCTTCTCGAAGACCTCGACGCCGTAGATCTCGAACACCGTCGTCTTCCCGTCCCGGCGGGTCACCTCGACGTGGTTCCCCTTCTTCAGGGCACCCAGGCCGTAGAACACGGCCGGCCCCTGCATGTTGTCGACATGGCCGACGACGACCGCGGTCCCCTTCTCGCCGGGGGAGACGGCGCCGGTGAACCAGCCGGCCAGATTGGGGTCCTCCGGGGGCGGCGCGCCGACCCAGCCGTCCGTGTCCAGGCCGACCTGCATGACCGGGGCGTCGACCCGGATGGCGGGGATCCGGACCCGGTCGGGCTCCGCGAACGGCAGGGCCTGGACGGTCTTCCCGAGGGTGTCCTGGGCCGCACGGGCGTCGGCCGCCGCCGCGGAGGCGGGCTGCGGCGGGCCCGCGTCGAACTCCCCCGAACCGTTCCGGATGAGCGCGAGCCCGGTGAGCAGAACAAGCGCTATCACGCCCCAAGGAGCGCGCTTCTTCGGTCGCTCCTCCTCTTCCGCCATTCCGGACAGCTCGTACCCAGACATTCGCCATCCCCTTTCGACGTGGCCGTCGCCACGTCCTTTCGCGCATACGAGAACGCTAAGTCCCGCAACGGGAACCGGCGACGGGGCGGCGGCGAACGGGTGGCTCGCGTGTCCTTCGGTCCGCCATCCGAGTTGCCGCGCACAGGAATTTTCTGGCGGCCCGTGACCTGCGACGATATCCGGTTGCGCGCATTCCCCTCGGCGTGTCCTCTCACCAGGACGGACCATTCCCGAAATGCGGGCCCGTGCACGGCATCTGAGGGTCGATTCGGGAGGCGCTCTCTCGCCGACAGACCGGGGACGGGCCCCGGGGCGCCTTCCGCGGAGGATCACATGCGAAACTCACGCGCCCTGGCGGCCGCGGCCACAGCGGTCGCCGTCCTCGGGCTCGCCGCCCCCGTGGCCGTCGCGGACGGTATGCCACCCAACCCGGGCAGCCAGAACGACAACAACTGGGTCGACTCCGGAAACGACAACGCCGGAAATCACTCGGGCAACGACAACTGGGGCGGGAACAACGGCAACAACGGCAACGGGGGGAACAACGGCAACGGGGGGAACAACGGCGGTCACGGGGGTGACAACGGCGGCAACGGCGGGGGTGATGGCGGGGGCAACGAAGGAAACAACGGTGGTAACGGGGGGAACAACGGCGGGGGCAACGGCGGAAACGGAGGGAACAACGGCGGAAACGGAGGGAACAACGGCGGAAACGGAGGGAACAACGGCGGAAACGGAGGGAACAACGGCGGAAACGGAGGGAACAACGGCGGGGGCAACGGTGGTAACGGGGGAAACAACGGCGGGGGTCACGGTGGTAACGGAGGGAACAACGGCGGCAACGGCGGTGGCAATGGCGGGGGCGGCAACGGGGGAATCTCCCCGAGCAACATCGTCGCGCTGCCCAGGGTCGTCCCCCGCGGCGGTCAGCTGACCGTCACCGTCGACGGCTGCCGAGGCGGCGGCACCATGAGTTCGGACGCCTTCCGGACGACCAACCTCAGGCCCGTCAACGGCGCCCACCACACGGCGCAGGGCACCGCGACGGTCAACAGCAACGCGCGCCCCGGCTCGCACAGCATCACCGTCAACTGCAACGGCCGTACCCTCACCAACCCCACCGCCTTCACCGTCATCGGCGGCGTCCGCGGCGGTCTCGGCGGCAGCAGCTCCAGCGGTGCCACCCCGACCGACGTGGCCATCGGTGGCGGGCTGGTGGCCGCCGCGGTCATCGGCGGCGGCGTGTTCTGGATGCGCCGGCGTGCGGAACGCCGCGTCTGACGCCCCTCTCCGGACCCTTCGGACCGCGGCCGCCGCACGTCACGGGCCTTCGCCCCCTCCCTTTCGGGGACCGGGGCGAAGGCCCGCCGCACGGGTGCCGTCAGGCGCCGCCGTCCTCGCCCGCCCGCCGGCGCGAGAAGTGGTACGCCGCACCGACCGACCCCGCGACGAGCGCCGCGCCGAGCCCGACCTCCCGCAGGTCGAACCCGGCGACGGTCCCGCCCGCACCGGCCCGCACGGCGCGCGGGACCGCGTCGGGCACCGGGGTGGGGGTGACCGGTCGGCTGCCGGCGACGGTCAGCCCGGTGGAACCGCTGGCGCCGTCACAGGTGAACGTCACCCGGTACACCGCGCCCACCTTGAGGTCGAAGTCGACCGTCGTGGTGGTCGAGGAGCGGTGCGCGGCGATGCGCACCGAGTCGAAGATCCCCGAGGTGATGGTGACGTCGCCCTTGCAGCCGCCGTTGCTCCGGTCGATCCGGAGGGTGACCTGGCCGCCCGCCGTGATCGTCGACGGCAGCACGCTGAAGCCGAACGGGGTGGTGCCGCCGCCGTCGGCGGCGACGGCGGGCTGCGCGGGGAGGGCCAGGGCGCCGAGGCCCAGCAGTGCGGCCGAGGCGGCGCGTATCGCGTGCATGAGGTGTCCTCCGGTTTCCGAGGAGCAGCCGCGGTTCTTCTCCGCGCGTGTCGTCATATGCGCCTCGATGACCGAAACGCTAGGAACATGTGTGCGCTCCCGCGATCCCTGTCGCGCGAATGGGGCAAGCGAGTGGGCCGGAAGGATGACGTGGGTCCCGCGACCGGGGGACGGAAGCGGCGTGTCGCCCGCCGTCGCCCGGTCGGTGCGGATAGGCCCCTCGTCCGGGCCGGGCCGGGCTCGCGGGGTCCGGCCCGAACGAGAAGTCCCTAGTCCCCGGCGTCGGGGAAGAGGCGGAGGAAAGGCTCGGCCGACGCCGCGATGCCCCGGCTGTAGGGCGCGTCGAAGTCCCAGACGAGGAACAGCAGGAAGGCGATCAGCGCGGAGAACAGTCCCGCCAGGACGAGTTCCCGGGTGGTGCGGCGGATCTGGAGCGCGAAGACCATGCCGACGGTGACGACGGCGCCGGTGATCAGCCCGAACCAGACCACCCCGGGCATGGTCGCCCCGGTCGAGCCGGCCCGGTTGTTGCGGGCCTGGTCGGCGGCGGCCATCTGGTCGAGGAGCGGCTGGTAGGCCTGGGCCTCGAAGTCCGAGGCGGGCCGGTGGTCGGTGAGGTCGACGCGGAGCCGTTCGAGGAGTTCGTCCCCCCGCTCGGTCACCTCGCCCTTGTCGGCCATGGCCTTCCACTCGGTGGTGACGACGTGGCCGACGTAGGCGTCCACGTCCCCGCGGATGAGGTCCCGGACGCCGGGCGGGTACACCCGCACCCGCTCCGAGATCTCGTGCAGCGACTGGGCCTCCGCCTGGACGTGGTCCTGGGCGACGCTGCGGGCCTCCCAGACGCCGGCGATCGCCAGGCCCAGGACGATGGCGTACACCACGCCGATCCACATCGTCATGTACTCGATGACGTCCGGGGTCTCGGACGGGTCCTCGTCGTCGGACACCCTGCGGTGCCGGACGAAGGTGACGGCGATCACCACCACGCACGCGGCGACCATCGCGAGGGTGAGAACAAGCCATTCCGGCAAGAGATGCCTCCTGGAGGGGCGTCAGCGGGGCCGCAGCGCGGCGACGGCGATGACCGCGGGCGCGGTGATGAGCAGGACGTACACGACCGGCGACTGGTGGTGCCGGACCGGCGCCCGGCGTGGCTGTGCGTGGTGGGCCGGGTACGTCACGGGCGACGCGGACGGCCGCGGGGTGGGGGTGAGCGGCGGTGCGGGCGTGGGCTTCGGACGGGGTTTCGGCGCGGAGGGCGGCGGCGGGAGGAGGGCCGCGGGCTTCGGCGGTGCGGGCCGCGGGGGCTCGGGCCGTGCCCGGGACGGTGGGGCCGGCGGTGGCGTGGGTTCCGGCGCCGGCTCGGGGGGCGGTTTCGGTGAGGGCTTCGGCGCCGGTGGCGTCGGTTCCGGAGGGGGTGGCGTCGGTTTCGGCGGTGGCGGTGGCGGTGGCGGTGGCGGGGGTTCGGGTTCCGGCGGCGTCGGTGTCGGGCACCCCGGCGGGGCCGGCCAGCCGAGGTTCCCCGCGACCGCCACCGCCTCGGTGCCGTCCGGGCCCGTCGAGGCGTACGCGCAGGCGTCGGCCACGGCCGTCCCGGCCGGTGCGGCCATGAGGATCCAGGCCACGGTCACCAGGGTCAACGCCCTGGTCAGCAGGGCGGATCGGGTCGGTTCGGATCCATGCACGACGAGATCATGGGGCCTCGCGCGCGGGTACACGCCGGCGCGTGGGGCGATTGCCCCGAACGGGGGAAGCCCGCCGCGCGAGGTTTGCCCGGGGTGCGCTCGCACGTCCGACTGCGCGCACGCGCGTGCGAGTGGACCGCGTGTGAGTGGACCGCGTGCGGTGGTGTGCACGCGGTGATGTGCACGCGCTGGTGCGCACAGGGTGGTGCGCGGGTGGACCGCGCACGAGTGCGGGCCTGCCGCGCTTGCTCGTTCGCGGGTGCACCGCGTGTGCCGGTGCCGAGGAGGCGGCCCGAAGGGGGCGACGGCACAGGTGGCGAAAAGAATTTCGCGCCGCCTTTGAACACGACACCCCCCGCCGTGCGTACCCATGGCCGTGCGGCGGCGCAGCAGGGCGTTGCAACACACTTGGGATGATCGGGGAGTTGAAGATGAAGACCTCCTGGCGGAGCGCCTCACTCGTGGCGAGCGCTGTGTCTGTTCTGGCGCTGACGACGGCGTGCGGTCAGGAAGGCGGTACCGCGGCGTCCAGCCAGAACGTGGGTGTCACGGCCCCGGCGGGCACCGTCGCGGGGGTGGGCACCGGCTACGGAAGCGTCGGCGCGGGCACCAGCCCCAGCGCGAGTGCGCCGGCGGCCGCGGGCGCGGGCGGCGCGCAGGCGGATACGGCGGGCCAGCTCGCCGTCTCCGCCAACGCCGAGCTGGGCAAGGTGGTGATCGACGCCGCCGGCATGACGCTGTACCGCTTCGACGCGGACACCGCGGAACCGCCCAAGTCCAACTGCGACGGCGACTGCGCGACGACCTGGCCGCCTGTGCCGGCCGACGACGCCACCGCCGGCGACGGCATCGACAAGTCGCTGCTCGGCGAGGTCACCCGCTCCGACGGCAGCAAGCAGCTGACCGTCGACGGCTGGCCGGTGTACCGCTACGCCAAGGACACCAACGCCGGTGACACCAACGGCCAGGGCGTCAACGGCAAGTGGTTCGCGCTGGCCCCCGACGGCAAGAAGGCCAAGTCGGCCTCCGGCTCCGGCTCCGCCGCCGCGCCCGGTCTGTCCGTGCGCAAGGATCCCAACCTCGGCGACATCGTCGTCGACAAGAACGGCATGACGGTCTACCGCTTCGTCAAGGACAAGGCGTGGCCGAAGCCGGTGACCGCGTGCCTGGGCGCCTGCCTCGAGAAGTGGCCGGCCGTCGCCCCGGTCGCCACCAACGACACCGAGGGTGTTCAGAAGAAGGGCCTGATGAGCTTCACCCGGCCCGACGGCGTCAAGCAGATGACCGTCAACTGCTCGCCGATCTACACCTTTTCCGGCGACAAGTCCCCCGGCGACATCAACGGCCAGGGCGTCGGCGGCACCTGGTACGCCGTGGCCCCCGACGGCAAGCTGGTCGGCGCGCCGAAACAGTAGGGATCACCTCCGCGGGGCTGATCCCCGCTCGTGCGACCCCGGTCCGCCCCCTCCGCGCCGCACGGAGGGGGCGGACCCCTGTGCTGCGGGCGGCACTTTCCCTCACCCGCCGTGTGCGGGCGACTTCGCCGTGTTCGAACGGCCCGGGAACGCTCCGGAGCGCATCGGGTACTTTTCGTGAGCACATTCGGGTATGTCATTTCGGCACGTGCCGCAGGCAGTGACCGGGAACGGACGGTCAATTTCCGTTTCTGCTCGCCCTGTTGGCGGGCGATCAGTAGCCTCTGCTCGAACACCGGATCGCCTACGCCTTGGAGAGATAGATGGATCGTCCCGCCTGGGCCCCACGGAGCATCGACATCTCCGTGCCCAGTGTCTCGCGGATCTACGACTACTACCTGGGCGGTTCGCACAACTTCGAGGTCGACCGGGAGGCGGCCCGCAGGGCCATGGAGTTCATGCCGGGACTCCCCAAGATCATGCAGGCGAACCGGGCCTTCATGCGCCGTGCGGTGCGCTACGCGGCCGACTCCGGCATCACGCAGTTCCTGGACGTCGGTTCCGGCATCCCCACCTTCGGCAACGTCCACGAGGTGGCCCAGGCGGCCCGTCCCGGCGCCCGCGTCGTCTACGTCGACCACGACCCGGTCGCCGTCGCGCACAGCCAGGTGGTGCTGGGGGAGAACCCGGACGCCGGCGTCGTCGCCGCCGATCTGCTCAAGCCGCGGGAGATCCTCGCCAGCCCCCAGGTGGAGCAACTGATCGACCTGGAGCGGCCCGTGGCGCTGCTGCTGGTTGCCATACTGCACTTCGTGGAAGACGCCGACGACCCGTACGCTGCGGTCGCCGAGCTGAGCGCCGCGCTCGCGCCCGGCAGCCTGCTCGTCCTCACGCACGCCTCGTACGAGGGAATCCCCCTGCCGCAGGGGCGGGCCGAGGGCGCGGTGGACGTGTACAAGGACATTCGCAACCCGCTGGTCATGCGCTCGCGTGACGAGATCGCGCGGTTCTTCGAGGGGTACGACATGGTGGAACCGGGACTGGTGCCGATGCCGCACTGGCGGCCGGAGACGGCACCGGAGGACGAGGACCCGTATGCCTTCTCCGGTTTCGCGGGCGTGGGGCGCACTTCGTGACCGCCGAGCAGGACGGGCCGGAGGACAGACTGCGGCGGTTCGCGACGATCTGGAGCCGGGCGGTCTTCCCGGTCACCTCCACGTCGCTGACCCGGCCGGAGTTCGAGGAACGACTGCTGCCGCTGGCCAGGCGGTTGAGCGAGGCGCTGCGCGCCAGGAACTTCGACGCGGAGGCGGCCGGAGCGGTCGGGGCCGCCCTCGTCGGCACCCACTGCACCGACCCGGACGCCCTCGCCCGCAGCCTGGACTGCATCGACGCCTACCTGGTGCTCTACTGCGGCGAGGACGGCCCCCAGGAGGACCTGCGCACCCGCTGCTCCCGGCTCCAGCACGCCATGGCCGCCGGGTTCGCGCACGCGCTGCGCGAGCGCACGCTGGCCGAGCAGGAGGCCATCGCACAGGCCGCGTTGCGGGCCCAGGGGGTGGTGGCGCAGGCGCTGCACGCCAGCGAGGCCCGCTTCCGCGCGGTCTTCGAGGGCGCCGCGATAGGGATCGGCATCGCCGACCTGGAGGGCAACATCCTCGAGGTCAACGGCGCCCTGGTGCGCATGTTCGGCGGTGGCGAGCAGGCGGTGCGCGGACGCAACGTCAGCGAGTGGACGCACGCCGACGACGCCCCCCAGGTCTGGCGGCTCTACGAGGAACTGGTGCGCGGCGAACGCGAGCACTACCACGTGGAGAAGGCGTTCTACCGCCCCGACGGAACGGTCCTGTGGACCAACCTCACGGTCTCGCTGCTGCGCGACCCCGACGGGCGGCCGCAGTACCAACTGGCGCTGATGGAGGACACCACCGAGCGCCGGCTGCTCAACCTCCGGCTGCGCTACGAGGCCACCCACGACGCGCTCACCGGCCTGCCCAACCGCACCCTGTTCTTCGAACGCCTGGAGAAGGTCCTGGCCGCCGGGGACGGCCAGCGCTTCGGCCTGTGCTACCTGGACCTGGACGGCTTCAAGACCATCAACGACAGCCTGGGGCACGCGGCCGGCGACCGGCTGCTCGTCGAGGTCGCCGACCGGCTCCAGTCCTGCGCCACCGCGCCCGGCGAGATGGTCGCCCGGCTCGGCGGCGACGAGTTCGTGGCGCTGACCACCGGCCCCGACACCCACCGCGAGGTCGACGAGCTCGCCGCGCGCATCATGAACGCCCTGGTCGCGCCCGTGCGCATCGAGGGCCGGGAGCTGACCGTGCGCGGCAGCATCGGCATCGTGGAGGGCCCGGCGGGGGAGCGCAGCCCGGCGGAGGTGCTGCGCAGCGCCGACATCACCATGTACCGGGCCAAGTCGGCCGGCGGCAACCGCTTCGAGCTGGCCGACCCCGAGGCCGACGCCCGCGCGATCACCCGGCACGGTCTGACGACGGCCCTGCCGGCGGCGCTGGAGCGGGGCGAGTTCTTCATCGAGTACCAGCCGCTCGTCCACCTCGGCGACGGCAGCGTGCGCGGCGCGGAGGCGCTGGTGCGCTGGCTGCACCCGCAGCACGGGGTGCTCGGCCCGGACCGGTTCATCCCGCTCGCCGAGCACACCGGGCTGATCGTGCCGCTCGGCCGCTGGGTCCTGGAGCAGTCGGTGCGCCAGGTCCGCGACTGGCGCCGGCGCAGCGGCGACACCGGCCCGCTGCGGATCAACGTCAACCTCTCGCCGTGCCAGCTCACCCACCCCGGGCTGGTGCAGGACACGGTCGACATCCTGGAACGCGCGGGCGTGACACCGGAGGCGCTCTGTCTGGAGGTCACCGAGTCGGCCCTGATCGGCGCCGACGACGACCTCCTGAAGCCGCTGCGCCGGCTCGCCGAGATGGGTGTCGACATCGCCCTGGACGACTTCGGGACCGGTTACTCCAACCTCGCCAACCTGCGCAGGCTGCCGGTGAGCGTCCTCAAGCTGGACCGCTCCTTCACCCAGAGCATGCAGCAGTTCCCCGCCGACCCCGTCGACCTCAAGATCGTCGAGGGGATCGTCTCGCTCGCCCACAGCCTGGACCTCGCGGTCACGGTCGAGGGCGTGGAGACCGGCGCCCAGGCCGAGCAGCTGCGCATACTGGGCTGCGACACGGCCCAGGGCTGGTACTACGCCCGTCCCGGCCCGCCGGACCGCCTCCACGAGCTGGCCCTGGTGGACGCCACGGGCTGACGGCACAACCCGGTTGCGGGAGGGGCGGGGTCACACGCGATCATGTGCGGGTGACCCAGGAATCAGACGACGTCGCCGCGGCGATCGCCGGCGAACTGAGCCTCATGGACCCCGCCGTCCGCTCCTCCCGCACCGAGACCGTACGCCTGCTCGACCCCGAGTTCACCGAGGTGGGGGCCTCCGGCCGGTACTACACGTACGCCGAGACGGTGGCCGAACTCTCCGACCACCCCGGCAGTTCCCCGACCGGACCCCGCTACGAACCGACGGCGATCACCGGCACCCTCCTGGCCCCCGGCCTGGTCCACCTCACCTATGAGACCCGCTTCGCCGGCCGACGGGCCCGCCGCAGCTCCCTGTGGCGCAAGAAGGACGAACGGACGGGCTGGCGCATGTACCACCACCAGGCCACCCCCGTACCCCCCGACGTCCCCTGACGACACCCCACCCGGGGCTGCGGGGAACCCGCAGCCCCTCAGGGGCGCGAGGAACCGCGCACCCCGCCCCGGCCGACCCGCACTCCGACAACACCCCCGTACAAGCACTCCCCCCGCACAGGCACCCCCGCACAAACACCCCGCACAAGCGGCGCAGCACCTACCGCTCCAGCAGCATCCGCTGCAACTCCCGAGCAGCCCGAGGCGGGGCCACGTCACTGCGGTGCGCCAGCGCGATCACCCGGTGCAACCCCGGCCGGACCAGCGGAGTGACCCGCAGGCCCCGCCCCGACCGCGCGGCGACCATCCGCGGCACGACGGCCATGCCGAGCCCCGCCCGCACGAACCCCAGCACCGCGTCCATCTCCCCGCCCTCCACCGCGAAGTCCGGCTCGAACCCCTCGGCGCGACATGCGGCGACGGTGAGTTCACGCAGGTCGTAGCCGTGCCGGAACATCACCAGGCGTTCGCCCTCCAGGTCGGCGATCCGCACGGCCCGACGCCCGCGTCCCGGCGGGGGCGCCTCCGGCGAGGACACCACCACGAGGTCCTCCCGCAGTAGTTCCACCGTCGTCAGCGCGGGGGAGGGGGTGGGCAGCGGGAGCACCAC
The DNA here is from genome assembly GCF_040682975.1 of Streptomyces sp. NPDC051051. NCBI lineage: Bacteria > Bacillati > Actinomycetota > Actinomycetes > Kitasatosporales > Streptomycetaceae > Streptomyces > Streptomyces sp. NPDC051051. Next base: position 34,670 of record NZ_JBFBCB010000040.1, on the reverse strand, counting down.
CAGGGCGAGGTCGAGCGCGCCGCGGGCCAGTTCCCGCACCAGGTCGTGCGAGCCGCCCTCCTCGATCATCAGCCGGATGCCGGGATAGCGGTCGTGGAAGGCGCGCAGCACGTCCGGCAGCAGCCCGGTGCACAGGCTGGGCGTCGCCCCCAGCCGCACCCGGCCGCTGCGCAGCTGCACCAGCTCCTGCACCTCGTACCGGGCCGTCTCCGTGTCCGCCAGGATCCGGCGGGCCAGGGGCAGCAGCGCCTCACCGGCGTCGGTGAGCGTGATGTTCCCGCGCGCCCGCTGGAAGAGATCGGCTCCCAGCTCCCGCTCCAGCGCCTTGATCTGCTGCGACAGCGAGGGCTGGGCGACGTGGACCAGCTCGGCGGCCCGGGTGAAGTGCCGGGTCTCGGCGACCGCCACGAAGTACTGGAGCTGCTGGAACTGCATCCAGCCATGATAGTTCCTGCCTATGGAAACGAGGTCTACCATGTCTTGGACTGATGGGGTCGTTCGGCCCTAGCGTCCTGTTCCATGGCTCTGGCAACGCGGACGGACCGACGGTCGTCCATGGCGCGCACCGTCTGGCACTCCTCCGTCGGCAAGAAGACGGTGATGGCCGTCAGCGGGATCGTCATGCTGCTGTACCTCGTCGCCCACATGATCGGCAATCTGAAGATCTTCTTCGGGCCGGGCGAGTTCAACCACTACGCGCACTGGCTGCGCACGGTCGGCGAGCCGTTCATGCACTACGAGTGGACGCTGTGGCTGATCCGGGTCGTGCTGGTCGTCGCGGTCGGCGCGCACGCCGTGTCCGCCTACCAGCTCAGCCGCCGCGACCTCAGGGCCCGCCCGACCAGGTACGTCCACAGGAAGCCGCGGGCGAGCTACGCGACGCGCACCATGCGCTGGGGCGGGATCATCCTCGGCCTGTTCGTCGTCTGGCACCTCCTCGACCTGACGACCGGCACCGCGCACCCCGGCGGCTTCCAGGAGGGCCGGCCGTACCAGAACGTCGTGGACACCTTCTCCACCTGGTACGGCAACGCCGTCTACATCGTCGCGATGCTCGCCCTCGGCCTGCACATCCGGCACGGTTTCTGGAGCGCCGCCCAGACCCTGGGCGCCGGCAGCCGCACCCGCGACCGCGCCCTGAAGACCACGGCCAACGTCCTCGCGCTGCTGCTCACGGCCGGCTTCGTCGCCGTACCCGTGGGCGTCATGACCGGAGTGGTGAGCTGAACATGACCTCCTACGCCGACTACACGACCGGCAAGCCGATCGCCGACGCCAAGGCCCCGTCCGGCCCGATCCACGAGCGCTGGGACAAGCGCCGCTTCGAGGCCAGGCTGGTCAACCCCGCCAACCGGCGCAAGCACACGGTGATCGTCGTCGGCACCGGCCTGGCCGGCGGCTCGGCCGGCGCCACCCTCGCCGAACAGGGCTACCACGTCGTCCAGTTCTGCTACCAGGACTCCCCGCGCCGCGCCCACTCGATCGCCGCGCAGGGCGGCATCAACGCGGCGAAGAACTACCGCAACGACGGCGACTCCGTCCACCGGCTGTTCTACGACACCGTCAAGGGCGGCGACTTCCGGGCGCGCGAGGCCAACGTCCACCGCCTCGCGCAGATCTCCGTCGAGATCATCGACCAGTGCGTGGCGCAGGGCGTGCCCTTCGCCCGGGAGTACGGCGGCCTCCTCGACACCCGCTCCTTCGGCGGCGTCCAGGTGTCCCGCACCTTCTACGCCCGCGGCCAGACGGGTCAGCAACTGCTGCTCGGCGCGTACCAGGCCCTCAGCAGGCAGATCGCCGCCGGCACCGTCGAGATGCACCCGCGCACCGAGATGCTCGACCTGATCGTCGTCGACGGCCGGGCCCGCGGAATCGTGGCGCGGGACCTGATCACCGGGAAGATCGACACGTACTTCGCGGACGCCGTCGTCCTCGCCAGCGGCGGCTACGGCAACGTCTTCTACCTGTCGACGAACGCCATGAACTCCAACGCCACCGCGGTCTGGCGGGCGCACCGGCGCGGCGCCCACTTCGCCAACCCGTGCTTCACGCAGATCCATCCGACCTGCATCCCGCGCACCGGAGACCACCAGTCCAAGCTGACGCTGATGAGCGAGTCGCTGCGCAACGACGGCCGGATCTGGGTCCCGAAGGCGAAGGGCGACACCCGGCCGCCGAACAGGATCCCCGAGGACGAGCGCGACTACTACCTGGAGCGCATCTACCCCTCCTTCGGCAACCTGGTCCCGCGTGACATCGCCTCCCGCGCCGCGAAGAACGTCTGCGACGAGGGGCGGGGCGTGGGCCCCGGCGGCCAGGGCGTCTACCTCGACTTCGCCGACGCGATCGAGCGGATGGGCCGCAAGGCCGTCGAGGCCAGGTACGGCAACCTCTTCGACATGTACCAGCGGATCACCGACGAGGACCCGTACCGGGTGCCCATGCGGATCTACCCCGCCGTGCACTACACGATGGGCGGCCTGTGGGTCGACTACGACCTCCAGACCACGATCCCGGGCCTGTTCGCGATCGGCGAGGCCAACTTCTCCGACCACGGCGCCAACCGGCTCGGCGCGTCCGCGCTGATGCAGGGCCTGGCCGACGGCTACTTCGTGCTGCCCGCCACCATCAACGACTACCTCGCCCGCAACCCGCACCAGAGCGAGGTCGGCGGCGAGCACCCGGTGGTGCAGGAGGTGCTGGCGGAGACCCAGGACCGCCTCAACCTGCTGCTGTCCGTCGACGGCGACCGCACCCCCGACTCCTTCCACCGCGAGGTCGGCGAACTGATGTGGGAGTTCTGCGGCATGGCCCGCACCGACGCCGGCCTGCGCACGGCCCTCGAACGGATCCCCCGGATCCGCGAGGAGTTCTGGCGGCGCATCAAGGTCCCCGGCACCGGCGAGGAGTTCAACCAGTCCCTGGAGAAGGCGAACCGCGTCGTCGACTACCTGGAGCTCGCCGAGCTGATGTGCCTCGACGCGCTGCACCGCGCCGAGTCCTGCGGCGGCCACTTCCGCGAGGAGTCCCAGACCCCCGACGGCGAGGCCGCCCGCCGGGACGAGGAGTTCGCCTACGCGGCCGCCTGGGAGTTCACCGGCACCGGCGAGGCACCCGTCCTGCACAAGGAAGACCTGGTCTTCGAGTACGTCCACCCCACCCAGCGGAGCTACGCATGAAGCTCACCCTGCGCGTCTGGCGGCAGCGCGACGCCGACGCCGAAGGCGCCATGTCCACGTACGAGGTGGACGGGATCTCCTCCGACATGTCCTTCCTGGAGATGCTCGACACCCTCAACGAGGAACTCATCCTCAAGGGCGAGGACCCGGTCGCCTTCGACCACGACTGCCGCGAGGGCATCTGCGGCGCGTGCTCCCTCGTCATCAACGGCGACGCGCACGGCCCGGAGCGCACCACCACCTGCCAGCTGCACATGCGGTCCTTCCGGGACGGCGACACGATCGACGTCGAGCCGTGGCGGGCCTCCGCGTTCCCCGTGATCAAGGACCTGGTCGTGGACCGCTCGGCCTTCGACCGCATCATCCAGGCGGGCGGCTACATCACCGCGCCCACCGGTGCCGCCCCGGAGGCGCACGCCACGCCGGTGCCCAAGCCGGACGCCGACTTCGCGTTCGAGCACGCCGAGTGCATCGGGTGCGGGGCCTGCGTGGCCGCCTGCCCCAACGGCGCGGCGATGCTGTTCACCTCCGCCAAGATCAACCACCTGAACGTCTTCCCGCAGGGCGCGCCGGAGCGCGAGACGCGGGTGCTGGACATGGTGGCGCAGATGGACGAGGAGGGCTTCGGCGGCTGCACGCTGGCCGGTGAGTGCGCCACCGCCTGCCCGAAGGGCATTCCGCTGGTCTCCATCACCGGCATGAACAAGGAGTGGCTGCGGGCCACCCGCAAGGCGGCCAAGCGCTGACGTCCGGGCGCCGACCGGGTGAGGGAAGAGAGACGTTCGCCGAGGGCGCGGACGGGCGGGACCGGGAGTGGTGCTCATCCCCGGTCCCGTCTCGCTTCCCCCCGTACGGCGGTCGCGCCGGGAACGCCCCGGGCTCACGGGTCCGGATCGGCGAGGAGGGGGCCGAGCGGGCCGAGGTCCAGGTTGAGGTCGCTGCGCCGCAGCCCGTGCCGCGCGCACAGGTCGTCCATCCGCCCGTCCAACAGCATCAGTGCGGTACCGAGCCGTTCCTCCTGGCCGGGGCTGAGTGTCCCCTCGTCGAAACGGCGCACCGCCTGACGTTCCATGAGCTGCCGCAGGAGTTCCACCACGGTCAGGACCAGGGCCGCCAGGTCGTCGGTGACCCGCTCGGGGTCGAGGTCCAGCGTGTGGTCGCGCGGCGCGGTCACAGCGGCCCGCTGTCCGGCCAGGGCGCCGGTACCCGGTCGTTGACCGAGGACAGCAGCGCGTGCAGGGAGATCCGCACCAACGGCACGTCGGCGACGGACAGGACCAGGTCCCCACTGACCACGACGCCGGTGGCCAGCACCCGGTCCAGCAGGTCGACCAGCGGCACCCCCACGGGCGCGTACGGCTCCGGCCCGTTCCACGGCACCGCCGTGCGGCCGGAGCCGCCCGCGATCGGCACGGTCATGCCCGGACCTCCTCCCGCGCGTCGCACGCCACCTCGTCGAGGCGGGCGAAGGAGTACGGGATCCAGGGCCCCGACAGCGTGATCTCCACCGCCGTGCCGTCGGCGAGGGCCGGCCGGCGGACGGCCTCGAGGAAGTCGGCACGCCGGCCGTCGTCCACCAGATAGGCCGCGTTGAGCAGCTGCGGGACGCTCCGGCCGGTCAGCTGCTCGCTCTGCGGCCGGTGCCGCGTCGCGGCGACGGCGTACCGCCGCAGCTCCCGGTCGACCGCGTGGGCCCGCGCCAGGGCCGTCTCGCGCGCCTCGCGCTCGGTGCGCCGCCGGGTGCTCACCCGGCTCAAGTACGACCGCCCGTCCGCCGGGCCGCCGTCCCCGGCGACGCCGGACGCGGCACCGGACGTCCGCGCGGGCCCGGCGCAGTACACCTTCACCGCCCACTCGCTCCGGTCCCGCAGCCGGTCCAGCAGCGTGCGCAGCGGGGCCTCCCGGGCTGTCACGGCCCGTACCGCGTTGTGGTCGTCGAGATAGAGCGTCGCCATCGGCAGGGGGACGGCGGCACCCTCGCGGGCGGCCGTCTCCACCGCACGGTGGTGGGCGCGGGCACAGCGCTCCAACTCGTCGGGCCGGTCGAGCCGTCGCGCGAGCGCCTCCTCGCCGAAGGCCGCCACGGGAACGTCCTGCACGACCAGCCGGAGCGGGCCGGCCTCGAGGATCCGCAACGGGCCCCCTCCGTCATGGCCCGGCGTCACCGCGAGCACACCGTCCGGCACAGGGGTGTCCGTCACGGCGAACAGGCAGGTGACCCAGGGGCGCGACGCGTCCTGTCCCGTCACGGTCGGCCGATCGGCCGGGACACCCGTCATCGGATCACCTCCCGAGCGTCGGGTTCGGCGCCCTCCAGGGCGTCGAGACGGGCACGCAGAAGCGCGTTCTCCTCGGTGAGGGCGTCACGCGCGGCGCGCGAGGACAGCGCCGGGTCCGTCTCCCACCAGTCGATGCCCGCCTTCCTGGCGGTCTCGACGGAGGCGATGAACAGGCGCAGACGGATGGTGAGCAGCTCGATGTCCAGCAGGTCGATCTTGATGTCGCCCGCGATGACGATGCCCTTGTCCAGGACGCGTTCGAGCAGGTCCGCGAGGTTTCCGCCGAGCGGCGCGGCGGGCTGCGGATCGGGGCCCGCGGGCCAGGTGCCGAGGTCGGTCACGAAGCGCCCTCCGTGTACCGGACGGGACTCTGGAGGCGTTGGAGCAACCGCTCCTCCTCCTTCTCGAAGGCCGCCTCGTCGATGGCGCCCTCCTCCAGGGCCCGGTTGAGTGCCGCCAGCCGCGCCTGCACCGCCCGGGGGTCGTGGGTCTGGCGCTCGGCCTCCTGGAGCAGGTGGTCGGCGACCCAGAGCGTGCCGCGCACCGGGGCGAGGGGCAGGAGCAGGAGTCCGCTCACGAGTCCCACCGCGTCACCGCCCGGCCGTGGTGGGCGGCGTGTCGACGAAGCTGTAGCACGGCAACGGCCCGGTGAGGCTGAGCGTCAGCCGGTCCCCGCAGTGGCGCGCCTGGGCGGCGACGGCCCGACGGAAGCCCCGCTCGTCGGCCGAGCGCAGCAGGAACGACGTGCTCAGGACCTGCTCGTCGTCGACCGGCCCCTGCGCGGTGCGCACGGCGAGCGGGGCCAGCCGTGCCAGCACCTCCCGCGCCGCGTGCCGGGCCTCGCGCGCGACACCCCGGGCGAGTGCCTCACCCAGGCGTACGTTCGCCTCGTAGCCGGGGCGCTGCCGGGTCCGGCGGGCGAGGGCCCGCAGACCGTCGTCCCGGCGCACGAGGTCGGCGAAGTACCCGGGCACGACGGCGCCCTTCACGTTCATCTCCACACAGCCCCGGACCCCGTCGAGCTGCTCGGTCAGGTGGGTACGGCCCGTGCGGAGCCGGCCGCGCAGTGCCTCCGCGTCGCGCGTGAGGACGGCGAACCGCATGGGCAGGACGGGCCCCTGCGCGGTGAGGTCGTCGAGCACCGCCTGATGGGCCATCAGGTCCCGTCGGCGGGCCCTGAGCCGCGCCGGGGCGTCCGAGACCGCGGCGCACAGCCCGGCCTCGGTCAGCAGCCGCACCGGCGCGCCGTCCACCCCGGGCGTGCGCGGCGGTCGGACGCCCGCGGGGGTGATGCCGTAGACGTACAGGGTGCCGAGCGTGCCGGCGGTGGTGAGGGTGGCGGTGCCCGTCACGGTCATTCCTTCTCCTCCGTGCGGCGCCGGGGCCGCGGACGGTCGTCGTCACCGGCGGCCCTGCGGCCGCCGGCGGCGGGACGCGTCCCGGCCGGGCGGCGGCGCGGGCGCTCGGGTCGCGGGGCGGGCTCGCGGCCGACGTCGTCGTCGAGGTCCTCGTCGGCCTCCACGGCGTCGTCGTCCGGGCTGAGGATGTCCCGCACCTTGTCGGTCAGGGAACGGGCCGTGCGCTTCGCGCCCGCCTTGGCGACGGTCTTGGCGACCGGCCCGCCGAACAGTTCGGGCACGGTCCTGGTCCGCGTGTCGTTCTCCAGGTCGAGGCGGTTGCACGCCTCGGCGAAGCGCAGGTAGGTGTCGACGCTGGCGACCACGATCCGGGCGTCGACCTTGAGGATCTCGATGCCGACCAGCGAGACGCGCAGGAAGACGTCGATCACCATGCCGCGGTCGAGGATGAGCTCCAGCACGTCGTAGAGGGTTCCGGCGCGGGGCGCACAGACGACCTCGTCGGCGTAGACGGTCATGCGGCGGTCCTTCCGGGAGAGGGGCCTGAGAGTCCGGTCACTGGTCCTGGGCCCCGCGCCGGTACCGGGCGACACGGCGGTACTGCACCAGCTCGCCCGTCGGGTCCAGCTCGACCTGGTAGGTGGCGAGCAGACTGGTGGTGTCGGGGATGCGTGCCAACTCGAGCACGTCGACGTCGACGATCCAGCCGTCGTCCTCGCTCCGGCACACCGCGGAGACCCCTTCCAGGCGGTGACGGATCAGCTCGGTCAGCGCCTCGGCGGCGCGCCGGGCGGCCTCGCGCGCACCGCGCACGGTCCGTCGGCGGGTGGCGGACGAGACCGGTTCACGACGCCGTCCGCCGGTTCCGGGTTCTGTCATACGGCCCACTCTCGCCGCGGGAGCCGCCGCGCGCGTGTCCGACTGGGCCATCCGGGCCGCTCCCGTCGTACGGGGGAGCCCGGCCGTGCCACCGGAGCGGAGCCGACGGGTCCGGGGCGCCGCGGCCGGCTCGCCGCCCGTGCCGTTCAACAACCCCACATCCCGGCTCCGGGCACAGGTCACGCGCCCGCCAGACGGCATCGGAAGAACAGGACCGGGCGGGCCGTACCCCACCGGCCCGTCCGTCCACTCCGGCCGAACGGCCCGTGACCTGGAGAGAGCCATGACCATCGCAACCGCTCCGGACGCCCCGCCGCTGCCCGTCGTCCCTTCCCGCTACCTCGTGACCCTCGCCCGCGACGAGGCCGAGGTGCGGGCCGCCCAGCGGCTGCGGCACGACGTCTTCGCCGGGGAGATGGGCGCCCTGCTCACGTCCGCACGGCCCGGCCTCGACGTCGACCCCTTCGACGCCCACTGCGACCACCTGCTGGTGCGCGACGCCGACACCGGCCAGGTCGTCGGCACCTACCGGCTGCTGCCGCCGGAGCGTGCCGCGGTCGCCGGCCGGCTGTACTCGGAGGCCGAGTTCGACCTGACGCCGCTGCACGGCATCCGGCCCGGCCTCGTCGAGGTCGGCCGCTCCTGCGTCCACCCCGACCACCGCGACGGCGCCGTCATCGGCCTCATATGGGCCGGCATCGCCCGCTACATGGTGGACAACGGCCACGAATGGCTGGCCGGCTGCTGCTCCGTCCCGCTCGCCGACGGCGGCATCACCGCGGCCGGCGCCTGGGACCGGGTGCGGGACAAGCACCTGGCACCCGAGGAGTTCCGGGTCCGCCCGCGGCTGCCGTGGGTGCCGCGGCCGGATCTGGTCCTGCCCGCCCGCACCGAGCTGCCCGCCCTGCTGCGCGGCTACCTCCGTCTCGGCGCCTGGGTGTGCGGCGAGCCCGCCCACGACCCGGACTTCGGGGTCGCCGACCTGTACGTGCTGCTGTCGATGCGCCGGGTCGACCCGCGCTATCTGCGGCACTTCCTCTCGCTCGTCCCCGCCTGATGAGTGCCTGGCCGCCCGGTGCGCCCTGCACCCCCGGGGCGTGCGTGGAGGTGTCGGGCTCCGTCACCGCCGTACCGCGGGCGGTGCTGCGGCTCGTGGCGGTCGTGGCGCTGCTGCTGGCCGGGATCGCGCTGCTGCCGGTCGGCGGCAGGGTCCCGACCGGGCTGGTGCGCCGGTGGGCGGGGGCCGTCGTGCGGGCCGCCGGGGTCCGGCCGCGGTTCAGCGGTGCCGCCGTGCCCGACGGCGGCCTGCTGCTGGTCGCCAACCACATCTCCTGGCTGGACATCCCGCTGCTGGCCATGGTCCGCCCGGCCCGGATGATCGCCAAGGCCGAGATACGGCGGTGGCCCGTCGCGGGGCCGCTGGCCGCCCGCGGCGGCGTCCTGTTCATCGACCGCGACCGGCTGCGCGGCCTCCCGGACACGGTCGCCGACATCGCCGGGCTGCTGCGCTCGGGGGCGGCCGTCGGCGTCTTCCCCGAGGGCAGCACGTGGTGCGGCCGGGCCCAGGGCACCTTCCGCCGGGCCGTCTTCCAGGCCGCCCTGGACGCCGGGGTGCCGGTCCAGCCCGTCCGCATCCGCTACCGGCTCACCGGGGGCGCGCCCACGACCGTCCCCGCGTTCGTGGGGGAGGACTCGCTGCTCGCCTCGCTGTGGCGGGTGGTCATGGCGGGCGGACTGGTGGCCGAGGCCGAGGTGAGCCCCGCGCTCCGGCCCGGTGCCCACGCCGACCGTCGGTCGCTGGCCCGGGCGGCCCAGAGCCGGACCGGGCCCGCCCCGGCGGGGCCGGGGCATGCCGCGCCGGGCCCACAGGACGCCGTTGCGCTTCCCCTTCCTGAACCATTGAGAGAAATATAAGTATTTGTCTGTTTCCTCCGTTCGGAGGCGGTGACTCGGACCGGGAAGCCGTCACGCGAAGGGAGGGCGATTCCATGATCGCCCGCGAACAGATCAGGAATGTGCTGGACCATCCCGTCTACGACGGGGAGGGGCACAAGATCGGCGAAGCCAAGCACGTCTTCTTCGACGACATGACCGGGCAGCCCGAATGGGTGACGGTCAAGACGGGCCTCTTCGGTACGAGCGAGTCCTTCGTACCGATCCGCGACGCCTCGATGGTGGAGGACCACATCGAGGTCCCCTACGACAAGGAGAGGATCAAGGGCGCCCCCAACGTCGACGTCGACTCGGGCGGACACCTCTCGGAGTCCGAGGAGCACCGCCTGTACGACTACTACGGCATCGACTGGGACAGCGTCCTCGACGACGACGTCTCGGGCCGGGCCGCGGGGACGGGCACCTCCGCGGCGGCGACCGGCACGGCGGCGGGAACCGCTCCGGGCATGCGCCCGGGCATGCGCCCGGGCATGCGGCCGGGCGAGGCGGACGCCGATCACCGGGCGAGCCGGACCGGCGACGATGCCATGACCCGCTCCGAGGAGCAGATGCACGTCGGCGTCGAGCGGCGCGAGACCGGACGGGCCCGGCTGCGCAAGTACGTGGTCACCGAAGAGGTCGAGACGACCGTGCCGGTGCGCAGGGAGGAGGTGCGCGTCGAGCGTGAGCCCATCACCGAGGCCAACCGCGACGCCGCGCTCTCCGGGCCGGACATCACCGAGGCCGAGCACGAGGTCGTCCTCCACGAGGAACGTCCCGTGGTGGAGACCGAGACCGTGCCGGTGGAACGGGTCCGGCTGACCGCCGACGAGCGCACCGAGGAGGAGACCGTACGCGGTCAGGTCCGCAAGGAACGCCTGGAGGCCGAGGGCGTCGAGGGCGTCGCGGGCGAGAGGCACGACGACGACACCCCGCCGGACCGCCGGTGAGCCGACCGTCCGTCAGCAGGACGCGCCGGAGTGCACGGTGATGTCGGCGGTCCGGTCGGGTGACGCGGCGGTCGGGTGACGCGGCGGGCGGCGGCACCGACCGCCGCCCGTACCGCGCTCGGCCCCGCGACCCGCGTCCCGGGTCAGGCGCGCGGCGCCCGGCCCCCGTGCGCGACGGTCGCCAGCCTCCGGTAGGAGTCCAGCAGCGCCCGCCGGTCGTGGGTGCTGGTGGTGACGAGGACCTCCTGGGCCCCCGTGTCCTGCAGCACCGTCTCCAGTTCGCGGGCGACCTGTTCCTCGGTGCCGGCGATCTGGCCGGTCAGGCCCGCTTCGTAGAAACCGCGCTCTCGCGTGGTCATCGGCAGGGCCTCGACCCGGCCGGCCGGGGGCAGCGGCGGAAACGTGCCGTGCGTGCGGGAGTGCGCCATGGACCAGGCCTCCGGGAGCAGCAGCCGGCGGGCCTCCTCGGGCGTCCCGGCGACGGCGACCGTCCCCGAGACGACGACGTACGGCTCCGCGGCCCAGGGGGAGGGGCGGAACCGGGCGCGGTAGTCGTCGACGCCCCGCCGCAGCCGGTCCCGGTCGCGCAGATCGCCGATGACCATGGGGAGTCCCGCCTCCGCCGCGATCCGCGCGCCCTCCCCCATGGCCAGCACGAACGGCGGCACGGTCAGCCCCTCGGCGGGGCGCGCGTGCACGCCGGTCGGCGAGGTGCCGCGGAACCAGCCGAGCAGTTCCCGCAGTTGGGCGCCGAAGTCCTCGGCGTCGTCCTTGCCGCGGCCCAGTGCCCTGCGGACCCCGTCCGTGAAACCGACCGACCGGCCCAGGCCCATGTCGATGCGGCCCGGGAACAGCGACTCCAGCACCCCGAACTGCTCGGCGACGACCAGAGGCCGGTGGTTGGGCAGCATGACTCCGCCCGTGCCGACCCGGATCGTGGCCGTCGCGGCGGCCACGGCGGCGGCGAGAACGGTCGGCGCGGAGCCGGCGACGCCGGGGACGCCGTGGTGCTCGGACACCCAGAACCGGTGATACCCGAGCGCCTCCACCTCCCGCGCCAGCGCCACGGTGTCCCGCAGGGCCGCGGCGGCCGGATGGCCCTCGCGCGTGCGGGAGCGGTCGAGGACGGAGAACCGGGTGGCTTCGATCACAGAACTCACACGATGTTCAACGCGTGACGGACGCCGGGATTCCCTCAAGGGGCCCGGCTCCCGCCCCGGACCGCCGGTGTTCCCCCGCTGCCCTGGCCCCCGCGCCCCGGATGTTCTTCCGGTCAGCCCTCAGGACGCAGCAGGCCGCGCTCGTACGCCCGCACCAGGTGCTGGGGGACGAGGCGGCGGACGCCGTCCACGGTGACGGGCACGAGTGCCGGTGTGGTCGCCTTCCATCGGGCGCGACGGTGACGGGTGTTGCTGCGGGACATCTTCCGCTTGGGCACGGCCATGGGGATCCTCCTCGTCGGCTGGACACCGAGGACGCTATATGAAAATGGATCCCATTAACAATTGATCGGTCGGTCGCGCACCCGCCCGGACGCGGAAGGTCTCTAGGGTGGTGCCGTGACCGACAGCAGCAAGCGACCCCTCGCCGTCTTCGACCTGGACAACACCCTTGCCGGCACCGCCCACCGGCAGCGGTTCCTGGAGCGCAGGCCGCGGGACTGGGACGCCTTCTTCGTGGCGGCGGCGCAGGACCCGCCGCTCGCGGAGGGGGTCGCGCTGGCCCTGGAGAGCGCGCGGGAGTGCGAGGTGGTCTACCTGACCGGGCGCCCCGAGCGCTGCCGGCAGGACACCCGCGAGTGGCTCGACCGGCACGGGCTGCCGGAGGGGCGGGTGTACATGCGGCGTGACGGCGACCGCCGTCCGGCCCGCCGCACCAAGCTGGAGATCCTGCGCCGTCTCGCCCGGGAGCGCGAGGTGCGGGTCCTGGTGGACGACGACGGCCTCGTCTGCGACGACGCGGAGGCGGTCGGCTTCACCGTGGTCCGGGCGCGCTGGACGGCGCCCTCGGCCGCGCTGCGCGTCGCCCAGGAGCGCGAGGGGCGCACCTGAGGAGCGGGCGGCGGGCGGGCCCCGGGGCTGCCCGTCACCCCGGTCGGCGGCTCGCCGGTCCGGAGGTTCCTGCCGTCGCGGCCGACCGCGCCCGCATCACTCCGTCTCGCCTGTCATTCCGCCCGGCCCGTCACTCCGTCTCGTCCAGGCGGAAGCCGACCTTGAGGCCCACCTGCCAGTGCGCGACATCGCCGTTCTCGATCTGTCCGCGCACCTGGGTCACCTCGAACCAGTCCAGATGCCGAAGGGTCTGTGAGGCGCGGGAGATGCCGTTGCGGATCGCCTGGTCCACGCCGTCGGGCGAGGTGCCGACGATCTCCGTGACCCGGTAGGTGTGGTTCGACATGCGGGTGCTCCTCTCGGCCGGGACGGCGGTGCGCGTGTGTCACGCGTCACTCCACGGTGCCCCAAGCTGCGGCGGAACGCGAGACGTCCGGGATGTGGGCCGGTCTCCCCTTGACCTCCGCATTGGTCCATACCAAAATCCTGCACACCCGTCCGGGCCACCTGCCCGTTCCCCCACGCCGGGCCCCTCGCCCCTGTCCACCAGGCAGAACAGGACCCCCGTGAGACGTCGCCTCCTCGCCCTCCTCTGTGTGTCCGCCTCCCTCCTCACCGGCTGCGGTGCCGTGCCGGGCATCGGCGGGAGCGACCGGCAGACCGTCACCGTCTGGCTCATGAAGGACAGCGCCTCGCGGGACTTCCTGGACCGGTTCACCGAGGACTTCGAACGCGACCACCCCGACCTCGACCTGGACGTCCGCATCCAGGAGTGGACCGGCATCGCCGAGAAGGTGCAGACGGCCCTGGAGGGCGACGGCGAGGACGGGCCGGACGTCATCGAGGTCGGCAACACCCAGGTCCCGCTGTACGTCGACGGCAACCGGCTGCTGGACCTGACCCTGGAATCCGTCGCCAAGTGGGAGAAGGACGAGTGGCTCCCCGGCCTCGCCGACCCGGGACAGCGCCGCTTCCACCAGTACGGCATCCCCTGGTACGCCGCCAACCGTGTCGTGATCTACCGCAAGGACCTCTTCGCGCAGGCCGGGATCACCGCCGTGCCGCGCACCCGCGAGGAATGGCTCGCCGCCACCGAGAAGCTGAACTCGGACGGGAACCAGGGCATCTACCTGGCCGGCCAGGACTGGTACACCCTCTCCGGCTTCATCTGGGACGAGGGCGGCGACCTCGCCACCGAGGACGCCGGCCGCTGGGAGGGCACCCTGGACACCCCGGCCGCCCTGCGCGGCATGGAGTTCTACCGGGGCCTTCAGTCCCTCGGCGCGGGACCGGCGGACGCGGACGAGGAACACCCGCCCCAGGCAGGGGTGTTCGCCGCGGGCAAGGTCGCCCAGATCGTCGCCGTCCCCGGCCTCGCACGGGCCGTCGTCCAGCAGAACCCCGCGCTGGAGGGGAAGCTGGGGTACTTCCCCGTCCCGGGGAAGACCGCGGCGAAACCGGGCGCGGTCTTCATCGGCGGCTCCGATCTCGTCGTGCCCCGCGACACCGACCGGCGCGAGGGGGCCGTCGCCGTGATCGCCGCGCTGACCGGCGCCGAGTGGAACACCGACCTGGCCCGCACCATGAACTACGTCCCGAACAAGGCGAAGCTGGCGTCGGCCGTGGCGGGCGAGGAGGGGGTCGCCGCCATGGCGGCGGGAGCCGCGCAGGGCCGGGCGACCCCCAGCACGCCCGAGTGGGCCGCCGTGGAGGCGGACAACCCGATCAAGACCTACATGACCAAGGTGCTCGGCGGAGCCGATCCCGCGACGGAGGCCCGCCGCGCCTCCCGGCGGATCACCGAGGCGCTGACGGTCTCCGCGGGCTGACCCGCCCCTACCGCACGGTGCTCAGCGAGAGTGCGAAGCGGCCCTCCCGGTCCGTCCACCAGCGGGACAACCCGAGTCCCGCCGCGGACAGTTCCGCGCGCACCCCCGCCTCGCGGAACTTCGCCGAGACCTCCGTGCGCAGCTCCTCGCCCGCCGTGAAGTCGACGGCGAGACCGAGCGCGGGGAGCTTCACCGTCTGCGCCGTACGGGACCGCAGCCGCATCTCGATCCACTCGTTCTCCGCGTCCCAGAGCGCGACGTGGTCGAAGGCGCCCGGATCGAAATCGCCGCCCAGCTCACGGTTGACGACGGCCAGGACGTTCTTGTTGAACGCCGCCGTCACCCCGGCCGCGTCGTCGTACGCCCGTACCAGGACCCCCTCGTCCTTCACGAGGTCCGTGCCGAGCAGCAGGGCGTCGCCCGGCGAGAGCAGCGCCCGGACCGAGCCGAGGAAGGCCGCACGCTCGTCGGGGAGGAGATTGCCGATCGTGCCGCCGAGGAACGCCACCAGACGCGGTCCCGGGGTGTCCGGGAGCGTCAGCGGTGCGGTGAAGTCGGCGATGAGGGCGTGGACGGACAGGCCCGGCCGCTCGGCGGCGAGGGCCCGTCCCGCCCCGGTCAGGGCGCTCTCGCTGACGTCGACGGGCACGTAGGTGTCCAGGTCCGTCAGCGCGCCGATCAGGTGGCGGGTCTTCTCCGAGGATCCCGAACCCAGCTCGACCAGGGTGCGGGCGCCGGCCGCGGCGGCGATCTCGCCGGCCCGGTCCACGAGGATCTCGCGCTCGGCCCGCGTCGGGTAGTACTCGGGCAGTTCGGTGATCCGCTCGAACAGTTCGCTGCCGTCGGCGTCGTAGAACCACTTCGGCGGCAGCGTCTTGGGGGTGGCGGTGAGGCCCTGGAGGACGTCGGCGCGCAGGGCGGCGCCGGTGGCGTCCTCCGGGAGGGTGCGGGTGATCTGGAAGGGGCTCACGAGCCGGTCTCCTCGGATGATGGGGCCGCCCCCGCGGCGGAGCCGGGAGCGGGGGAGTGCGCCGCGTCCCCGCTCGGGTCCTTCAGCGGGGTGAGCAGCACCTCGGTGCGGGTCGCCACGAGCAGGGTCCGGTCGGGGACCTCCTGCCAGCGCGGATCGTCGTCGTAGGGCTCGGAGGCCACGACCGTGCGGCCGGGCTCCGTCAGGTACCAGAGGGTGTCCCCCCAGGCCGTCGCGGTGACGGTGTCACCGTTGCCGAGCAGCAGGTTCAGCCGGGAGCCGGGAGCCGCCGCGGCGACCTCCTGCACCGTGTCGGCGAGTGCCTGGCCCTCCGTGTCCCCGGCGCGCAGCCGGGCCAGGACCAGCGCCCACACGAACGCGGAGTCGTTGCGCGCCTCCATGGACAGCACCGCGGACGCCGGCAGCGAGCGCACGAGCGGCTCCAGCGACCCCGGCCAGCCCGGCACGGCCCCGTTGTGGCTGAACAGCCAGGGCCCCGCCGCGAACGGCGCCGCCGCGGCCTCGGCGTCCGCCCCGGCCAGCGTCGCGTCGCGTACGGCGGCCAGCACCGCCCCGCTGCGCACGACGCGGGCCAGGTCGGCGAAGGACAGGTCGGCCCAGATCGGCCCGGCCCGGCGGTAGCGGGCCGGCACCGGATCGTCCCCGGCGTACCAGCCCACTCCGAAACCATCGGCGTTGACCGTGCCGTACTGCTGCATGCGGGGGGCCCACGACTGGCGGTACAGACCGTGCGGGGGCTCCACCAGGAGCCGGCCGAGCGGTTCCTGCGGTCCCAGGAAAGCGACATGACGGCACATCAGACGGCCGCCGAGCGGGCGGTGCGGAAGCCGGAGAAGATCTGCCGCCGGATCGGGTAGTCCCAGTTGCGGAAGGTGCCCCGGCAGGCCACCGGGTCCACCGCGAACGAACCGCCCCGCAGCACCTTGTGCTCGGGGCCGAAGAACACCTCCGAGTACTCCTTGTACGGGAACGCCCGGAAGCCGGGGTAGGGCTGGAAGTCGCTCGACGTCCACTCCCACACGTCGCCGATCAACTGCCGCACCCCCAGAGGTGATTCCCCCGCCGGATAGCTGCCGGCGGGTGCGGGGCGCAGATGGCGCTGGCCCAGGTTGGCGTGTTCGGGCGTGGGGTCGGCGTCCCCCCACGGGTAGCGCATCGAGCCGCCGGTCGCGGGGTCGAAGCGGGCGGCCTTCTCCCACTCGGACTCGGTGGGCAGCCGCCGCCCGGCCCAACGGGCGTAGGCGTCGGCCTCGTACCAGCACACGTGCACCACCGGCTCCTCGGGCGGCACGACCTCGGTGACGCCGAAGCGGCGCCGGAGCCACTGCCCGCCGTCGCGGTGCCAGAACAACGGCGCGTCGATCCGGTGCCGGCGGATGTGGGACCAGCCCTCCGCCGTCCACCAGCGGGCGTCGTCGTAACCGCCGTCGTCGATGAACGCCTGGTAGGCGCCGTTGGTCACCGGTGTGGTGTCGATGTGGAACGCCGCCACCTCGCGCCGGTGCGCGGGCCGCTCGTTGTCCAGAGCCCAGGGCTCGCCGGAGGTGCCCATCGTGAACGGGCCGCCCGGCACCAGCACTTCGGACGGGCCGGTGAACAACGGTGCCGGTTCCGGGTCGGGCGCGGTCAGGGCCGGCGGCCCCGTGCGGAGCTGATGGGTGATCAGCATGGTCTCGTCGTGCTGCTGTTCGTGCTGGGCGACCATCCCGAAGGCGAAACCGGCCTCCGTGAGCCGTGTCCCGTCGAAGTCGGCCGACTCCAGCACGTCCAGGACCCGCCCGCGCACCTCCGCCGCGTAGGCGCGGGCCTCGGCGGGCGGCAGCAGCGGCAACGAGGGCCGCTCGGAGCGCGCGTGCTCGAAGGCGTCGTACAGCCCGTCGATCTCGGGGCGCATCGCCTCGCGGCCGGCCACGGCGCGCAGCAGCCACAGTTCTTCCTGGTTCCCGATGTGCGCGAGGTCCCACACCAGGGGGGACATCAGCGGGGAGTGCTGTGCGGTGAGGTCGGGCTCCTCGACGCAGCTGGTCAGGAGCGTGGTGCGCGCACGGGCGGTGACGAGGGTGGTGAGCGCCCGCTCGCGCAACGCCTCGGCGTCCAGGGCCTCGGGGACGAGGTCGGTCATGTGCGGATGTCCTTCCCGTGTGTGCGGCCGTCGGTGCCGCACAGGCGGTCGAGCTGGTCGTCGGCGGGGGTGCGGCCCTTGCGGACGTAGCGCTCCAGGTACCCGGCGACGGCGTCCGTCACCTCGGTGCCGGCGCCGATCCGGGGCAGGGCCTCCAGGGCCGTCGTGAAGCAGGCCACGGCGGTCTCCCGCAACTCGGGGTCGGCGAGGCCGGAGCGGGCCGCCTCTTTCCACAGCGGGTTGTGCGGCGCCGGCCGCGAACGGGACCGTTCCGCGAGCGGTTTCACCGCCCGATAGGCGCTCTCGGCGGCCTCCGGGTCGTCGAACAGTGCCGTCGTCACCGCGAGCGGCACGATCCAGCCGTCCTCGCCCGGTTGCGCGTCGATCATGCGCAGCTCCAGATGGCCACGCGGTCTCACCGGCGGGAACAACGTGGACATGTGGTAGTCGAGGTCCGCCCGGGTGGGCGCCCCCGACCGGGTCCACTCCCGGAAGGTCAGGTCCTCGGGCACGTCCCACGGCCCGTCCTCCCGGCGTACGCACATCACCGGGGCGTCCAGGACGTGTCCGGCCCAGGCGGCGCGCGGATCCCGGTCCAGGACCGGTGCGCCCGCGCGGCCCGCGCCGATCTCCGTCCACAGCCGCTGCCGGGTGGAACGCCAGCCCGTCGGGGCACCGCCGAGCAGCGGCGAGTTGGCGAAGGCGGCGACCAGGACGGGGCCCAGCATGTGCGCCAGCCACCAGCGCCGCCCGTGCCCCAGTGGGCCGGGCTCCTCGTGACCCGCGTCCAGGCAGACCTGTACGGAGGCCGAGGTGCACATCATGGCCCGCCCGGCCGGGCCGGTGCGGTCGAGGTACGCCTCCATGGCGTCGTAGCGCGGCTCGTGCAGGAACCGCCGGGGCGGGTGCCAGGGCTCGGTGCCGAGTCCGGCGAGGACCAGTCCCGCCCCGCGCAGGACGGCGCGGACGGCGTCCAGGTCGGCGGAGACGGTGCGCACGCACTCCATCAGGGAGGCGGCGGGCGGCGAGCTGAGCTCCAGCTGGCCGCCGGGTTCGACGGTGAGCGCCGAGGACAGCGGCACCGTCCGCAGGGCCTCGTAGGCCGCCGCGAGTCGTTCGGGTGGGACGGGGAGCCGCGGTGAGCGCAGCTCGTGGACGAACCATTCCACTTCGACCCCGACGGTGCGGGGCGGTCCGGTCTTGAAGCAGATGCCCTTGACCAGGGCCTCCACCTCGGCCTCGGTGAGAGGAGTACGGGTCCCCGTACAGTCACTCCCCGAAGCACTGCTCGACGTGTCCGACATGTCGGTATCCTCCTGAGAATCCACCATGCCACCGGTCCGGCTTGGATGGTGCCGGACCGGTTCGCTCATCCACCCAAGACCCTCTCGCCGCATCGCACAAGAGCGCCCATCGGCGCCCGCGGGGCCGGGGCACCCTCCTTTCCGTACCGTTCCCGGGGCGTTTCCGAGGGGTTCCCGCCGACGTTCCCGCTCGTCGGAAACCGGTTGCACCGTCCGTCCAGCATCGCTGACGATGCGTGCATGAGCATGACGGGGGAGACGGACGGGGCACGGCGCACCGTGCGGCACGCGGCTGTGGCGCCCACGGGGGTGGCGCCATGAGCGCGCGGCTGCGCGGTGTCGCGCGGGAGACGGAGGAGGCCGTGGCCGCGGGCGCGTACCGCACGGCCGACGGGCGTGAGATACCGCTCGCCGCCGCGGTCGAGGCGGCTCGGGAGGGGACCCGCATGGTGGGACCCGGCCCGGTGCCGGTCCCGGAGGCGGTCCCGGGGACCGCCCCGGCCGCCCCGCGGATCGAGGTCACCGGCGAGAGCAGCCTGGAGGCCGCCCGCAGACTCGCGGACGCCCCGGTGGCGGTGCTCAACTTCGCCTCCGCCCGCAACCCCGGCGGCGGCTACCTCAACGGCGCCCAGGCCCAGGAGGAGGCGCTGTGCCGCGGCTCCGCGCTGTACACGTGCCTGCTGCGGGCCCCCGAGTTCTACGACCACCACCGCGCCCACCGCGACCCGTTCTACACGGACCGGGTCATCCACTCACCGGGCGTGCCGGTCTTCCGTGACGACCGGGGCCGGTTCCTGCCCGAGCCGTACACCGCAGGCTTCCTGACGGCCGCCGCGCCGAACGCCGGAGTGATCCTGCGGACGGCGCCGGATCGCGCCTCCGAACTGCCGCGCGCGCTGGCCGTACGGGCTGAACGCGTCCTGGAGACGGCCGCGGCGCACGGCTACCGACGGCTGGTCCTCGGCGCCTGGGGCTGCGGTGTCTTCCGCAACGACCCCGCGCAGGTGGCGGGCGCGTTCCGGGCGCTGCTGGGTCCCGGCGGCCGGTTCGAAAAAACGTTCACGCAGGTGGTGTTCGGCGTGCTGGACCGGACGCCGGGGAGCGCGGTCCGGCAGGCCTTCGCGCGCGCCTTCCCGGAGCCGCGGCTCCGCGAGCGGGCGTGAGCGCCGGGAAGGCGCTCAGTTCCAGCCGTACCGTTCCCGCAGCCGGTGCACCACCAGGTTGAACCGCATCCGGTCCAGTGCGCAGGCCTCCCGGCGCATGCCCTGCTCGTGCAGCCGCAGCACCCGGTCGACGGCCACCCAGGAGTCCCGGCCCGAGCGGTCCCAGGGACCGCTGCCGATCGGCACCCACTCGCGGTCGCCGCCGTGCGGCTTGCTGGACAGCCGCACGGCGAGGAAGGTGCCGGCCGCCTCCCGGGCGACGACCAGTACCGGACGGTCCTTGCCCCGCCCGTCGTTCTCCTCGAAGGGCACCCAGGTCCAGACGATCTCGCCGGGGTCCGGGTCGCCGTCGTGCGCGGGCGAGTACTCGGTCCGCACCCGGCCGACCTCGCGCGGTTCGGCCTCGACGGTGGCGGAGGGGCCGAAGCGGCCCGGGACGTTCTCTTCTTCGGTGGAAGCGGTCACGAGGGCACCCTAGAGGCTGTGCCGGGACCGCCCCGGTGGCGCCCCCGTGACCACGTCGCGCGGGAACGCCGACGGCACCACTTCCCCCCCCCGGTCCAACTGGTCCAGGCCTCGGCGCCGCGCGCACGGGCGCACCCGGAGCGGGCTGCTCAGACCACCGGGGAGTCCGCGACGAGCGGCTCCGGCCACCGCTCGTGCCAGCGCAGGTCCGCCTCCGCCTGCGCGGCGAGCGACAGCAGCAGCGGCTCGCTGCCGGCGGGCCCGAGCAGTTGCGCCCCGACCGGCAGCCCACCGGGCGTGAAGCCCGCGGGCACGTTGACGCCGGGCCAGCCGAGGACGTTCCACGGCCACGCGTAGGGGCACGCGGCGATCATGGCGCGGTCGGTGGCGAACCCGCTCAGCTCCAGCAGGGCGCCGATGCGCGGCGGGGGAGCGGCCGTCGTCGGCGCGAGCACCACGTCGTACGTCTCGAAGAAGCGGCCGACGCGGCCGTGCAGGACGGTCTCCGCACGGCGGGCGGCCCGCAGCGGGGCGCCGCCGAGGAGCCTGCCGAGCCGGGCGGCGCCCCGGGTGCGCCGGTCGAGCAGGGCGGGGAACGGCGCCTCGGCCACCCACTCGGCGATCCCCGCGGTCGCCCGCGGCACGAAGGTCAGCCCGATCCGCCCGTACGGCGGGTCGGCCTCCTCGACGGTGTGCCCGAGGTCCGCCAGTGCCGCCGCGAGGGCGACGACCCGGTCGCGCACCTCGGGGAGCAGCCGGGCGGGCACGGCGGTGAACGGCGGCTTCAGCGACAGGGCGATCCGCAGCCGGCCGGGGTCGCGGCCCACCGCGGCGAGGGCGTCGACGGCGGGCGGCCGGTGCGGGTCGCGCGGATGGTTGCCGCTCGCCGCGTCGAGGAGGAGGGCCGCGTCGGCCACGGTGCGGGCCAGGGTGCCGTTGACCGTGATGCCCTGGAAGGACTCGCCGCGCGGCCAGGTCGACACGCGTCCGCGCTGCGGCTTGATGCCGACGAGGTGGGTCCACGACGCCGGGATGCGGACCGAGCCGGCGCCGTCCGAGCCGAGCGCGGCGGGGACCAGGCCCGCCGCCACGGCGGCCGCCGAACCGCCGGAGGAGCCGCCCGGCGTGTGCCCGGTGTGCCACGGGTTGCGGGTGGCACCGAAGGCCGGGCCCTCGGTGAACGGCCACTGTCCGAATTCGCAGGTGTTCGTCTTGCCGACGATCACGGCCCCGGCCGCGCGCAGCCGCCGTACCGCCTCCCCGTCCTCGGCGACCGCGGGGTGGGTGCCCGCGCAGCCGAAGGCGGTCGGCTCGCCCGCCACGTCCATGTCGTCCTTCACGGCGACCGGCACCCCCAGCAGGAGCCTGCGCGCGCCGCGGGACAACTCCCGGTCGGCCGCGTCGGCTTCGGCGAGCGCGGCCTCGGCGCGGACGACGCGGAAGGCGTTGAGGGTGCCCTGGGTGGCCTCGATCCGCGCCAGGGTCCGCTCGACCAGCGTGCGGGAGGTGACCTCCCCGGCGGCCAGCGCGCGGGCGGTCTCGATCAGGCCTGCGGAACGGTCGAGCGTCATGGCGGACACCTCCGTGAGCACATTGTCTACCGAACGGTAACGTCTGGCAGCCGGAGGCGGAACGCGCTGCGGCCCGCGGTGGGTCCGGTGTCCGCCCCAGGCGTCCCGCAGGCCACCACCCGTTCCTGCGCGAGGCATTGACGTGCCTCGCAGCCACCCCTACCTTCTGATCGACTTTCCGAACTTCGTTCGGCATGTCGAACCTGAGTCGTAGGGAGAGAGCCGCACATGACGACACGCCGCCCCACCCCGTCCCGCCGCAGCCTGTTGCGCGCGATGGCCGCCCTGCCCGTCTCCACGCTGGTGCTCGCGGAGGCGCCCGGCCTGCTCGGCACCGCGCTCGCCGCCGCCCCGCCCGGCGGGTCGGCCACCCGCTACACCATCGTGCCGTTCCTCGACAGCGACGACGGCACGGTGAACGTCTACCAGTCGGACGACGCCACCGACTTCCGCCTCGCCAGGTCCGCCGCCTACACCCCGCCCGCGAACCGCATCCGCGACGCGAGCGTCCTCAAGCACACCGACGGCTCCTACTACCTGACCTACACCACGCACACGTGGCAGGACCCCAGCGCCACCATCGGGTTCGCCCGCAGCACCGACCGGCTCACCTGGTCGTTCCTGTACGACCACCCGGTTCCCGTCGCGGGCCTCTCGCGGGCCTGGGCGCCGGAGTGGTTCGTCGACAGCGACGGCAGCGTCAACATCATCGTGTCCTGCTCCACCACGGACGACGAGTGGATGTTCACCCCCTACCTGCTGAGGGCCACCGACCCGGGCCTCACCGCCTGGACCTCACCCGTCGCCCTGTCCGGCATCGGAGAGAACCACATCGACACCTTCGTCGTGAAGCTCGGCTCGACCTACCACGCCTTCACCAAGAACGAGACGACCAAGTACATCGAGTACGCCACCGCCACCCGGCTGGCGGGCCCGTACACCATCTCCCGCACCGGCGACTGGGCGGGCTGGGGCAGCTACCGCGAGGGCCCGGCCCTCGTCCAGCTCGACAACGGCGGCTGGCGCGTCTTCTTCGACGGCTACGGCGACGGCACCTACTACTACAGCGACAGCTACGACACCTTCACCACCTGGAGCGCGCCGAAGGCCCTCCCGGGCGTCTCCGGCACGGCCCGCCACTTCACCGTCGTCAAGGAGACGGTGACCGGCGGGGTGAGCCTGCCCAGGAACGTCACCCGCTCCTTCCGCTCCGTCAACTACACCACCCGGCACTGGCAGGCACAGTCCTCGCTGCTCAACCTGCCGGTGGTGACCGCCTCCAGCACGGCCGCCGAGAAGCGGGCGGCCACCTTCACGGTCGTACCCGGCCTCGCGGACGCGAACGGCTGCTCCTTCCGTGACGCGGCCGGCAACTACCTGCGCCACTACTCCTTCCGCGCCCGCTTCGACCCGGACGACGGCACGTCGACCTTCGCCGGGGACGCCACCTTCATCGCCCGCACCGGCACCACGAGCGGCTCGGCGCGCTTCGAGTCGTACAACTACCCCGGCCACTACCTGCGCCACTACGACTACCAGCTCCGCGTGGAGCGGTCCGACGGCACGGACCTGTTCCGCCAGGACAGCTCCTTCCTGCCGGTGACCGCCTGGGCCTGAACGGCCGCGGTCGGCGGCGCGGCGAGCACCGGGCGACCCGAACAGCCATGATGATCACTGACAGGCATGCGCCGAGGTACGCCCCGGTCCTGCCGTGCGGTGAAGGCGATCCGGCGGCGGAGACGGGGCACGACGACAGGAGCACGGATGAACCCCTCAGCCGACGTGCACACCCGCATGGAGGTCATCGACGCCTACCGGGCCCATCTGCACGCGATGGCCGGCGGCGACACCGTCGCGCTCGACGCCCTGCTCGACGACGGTTTCACCCTGACGCGGACCACGGGGGACGAGCAGCCGAAGGCCGCCTGGCTGGCGGACCTGCGCGCCGCGACGTTCGTCCCGCAGGCGATCGAGGAGAAGACCGTGACCGTCGCGGTCGACGGCGACACGGCACGCCTCGTGGGCCGCGTGGTCACGCGTCCGGCCGAGGACGGCGCACACGAGGACCGGCGGCTCCAGCTGACCATGGACTACGCCCGCGTACGCGACTCCTGGATCGCCCTGCGTTCGGTGACCCGAAGCTGGTGAACCGCGCCGGGCCGGCACCCCGCCGCCGGACCGGGACGCGGGAGCCGGGCCTCGGTACGGCACCGCGGGCGCCCGGCCTTCCGGGCGGGCGACGTCGGGTGCCGCGTCCCGCGGCCGTGGCCCGGCCCGCGAGCCACCGTGCCCACCCGGAGCGCGGGCCGGTGCCGCGCCGGGGACGGACCGCGCCGACCGGGATCAGCCGCGCGGCTCCCCGTCCTGCGGGGAGGGGCGCGGCCACGGGCGTCCGCCGATGGCCTCGATGCCGTTGTTGAAGCGCCTGAGGTAGGACGCGAACGCGGTGATGTCGTCCTGCGACCAGTCCCCCATGACGCGGTCCAGGACCTCGACGATGCCCCGCCGCTCCTCGTCGAGCAGCCGCTCGCCCTCCGCCGTCAACCGGAACTTGCGGGCCATCCCGCCCTGCGGATCGGGGATGCGGTCGAGCAGCCCGGCGCGCATCGCCGCGGCGGTCTGCCGGTTCAGGGTGGAGGCGTCCAGGGCGAAGGCGTCGCTCAGCTCCCCGATCGACATCGGGCCCTGGACCCGGATCCGGCTCAGCAGGATGTAGGCGCTGCGCTCCAGGACGCCGTCCGTGCGGCGGCCCCCGCGCCGGCTCAGGAACGTATGGCGGCTGAGCAGCATCTGCTCGTACTCCACCTCGTGCGTCGGCCTCTGCATGTGCCCGAGCCTCCTGTTCGTGCTGCCGTCCCCGCGACCCGTCCCGGCGGCGGCCGTTCCATCCTGGCACACCACCGTGCAGGCACCACATCGCGTGCGACCACCACATCACATGGTTGATGCATTCGACATGTACGATGCACATCCTTCGCCCGGAACGCCCAGAGAAACCGAGGAGTCCGCCCATGGACGCCCCCCAGCCCACGGCCCGCGCGGGTGGCGTGGTCGCCACGCTCGCCCTCGCCGGCATCACGGCCGCGATCATGCAGACGCTGGTCACCCCGCTCATCGCCGAACTGCCGCAGATCCTCGACACCTCGTCCTCGAACGCGGCCTGGGTCATCACGGTCACCCTGCTGGCCGCCGCGGTCTGCGTGCCGGTCGTGGGCCGCCTCGGCGACCTGCTGGGCAAGCGGCGCATGCTCCTGGCGTGCGCCGTGCCGCTGATCGTGGGCTCGGTGGTGTGCGCCCTCGCCTCCGACGTCGTCATGATGATCGTCGGGCGCGGGCTCCAGGGCATGGGCATGGGCATGCTGCCCCTGGGCATAGCCCTGCTCCGTGACGTCCTCCCGGCGGAGAAGCTCAGTTCCTCCATCGCCCTGGTCAGCGCCTCGATGGGCATCGGCGGCGGCCTCGGCCTGCCCATCGCCGCGGCGATCGCCCAGTACGCGAACTGGCGCGTCCTGTTCTGGGGCTCGGCCGGCATGGCCGTCGTCGTCACCCTGCTCATCTGGTTCCTGATCCCCGACGTGCCCGCCGCCGCCAAGGGACAGCGCTTCGACCTGCCCGGCGCGCTCGGTCTCGGCGCCGGCCTGGTCGCCCTGCTGCTCGCGGTCTCCAAGGGCGCCGACTGGGGCTGGGGTTCGGGCGTCACGCTCGGCCTGTTCGCCGCCGCCGTCGTGGTCTTCGCGGCCTGGGGATTCTGGGAGACGCGCACCACCGACCCACTGACCGACCTGCGCACCACCGCCCGCCCGCGGGTGCTGCTCACCAACCTCGCGTCCGTCTTCGTCGGCTTCGCGATGTACGCGAGCATGCTCGTCATGCCGCAGCTCCTGCAGTTCCCGGAGTCCACCGGCTACGGCCTCGGCCAGTCCATGCTCGCGACCGGCCTGTGGATGGCCCCCGGCGGCATCATGATGATGTTCGTCTCCCCGCTCGGCGGGAAGCTCACCAACGCCCGCGGCCCGAAGTTCACGCTCGTCTGCGGCGCGCTGGTCATCGCCGCCGGCTACGGCCTGTCCATGGCGCTGATGGGCTCCGCCTGGGGCCTGATGGTCGTCGGCATCGTCATCAACAGCGGTGTCGGCCTCGCCTACGGCTCGATGCCCGCCCTCATCATGAGTTCGGTCCCGCTGTCGGAGACCGCCGCGGCCAACGGCTTCAACACCCTCATGCGGTCGCTGGGCACCTCGGTCGGCGCCGCCGTCATCGGCGTGATCCTGGCCCAGATGACGACCACCACGGGCGGCTACACCCTCGCCTCCGAGGACGGCTTCCGCACCGCGCTCCTCGTCGGCGGCGCCCTGGCCCTGGTCTCCGCGGCCATCGCGTCCGTCATCCCCGCCGCCCGCCCGGCCGACTCCGACACGGAGGAGACCCGGCAGGCCCCCGAGCCCGAGCAGGCCAAGGTCTAGGACCTCACGTTCGGATCACGCCGGGCTCGCGGGGTCCGGCCCGATCCAAACGAAAGCCCCTGGGACGCAGGTCCGGGCAGGGTGCGGGGGCCCGCCGTCCCACGCCTTCGCACCCGCCGCAGGACCCATCGGGCCGCGGCGCCGTCCGCGGTCCCCGCCCGCCGGGCGCGGAAACCGGCGGCGCCGCCCCGCCCGGAGACCGCCGGCGGCGGCGCCGCGAGCCGGCCGGCTACGGCGTGGGGGCCGCGTCCGCGCGCATCAGCACGCAGTCGAACTCGATCACCCGGCCGGTGGTCGCCTCGCGGGTCACCGGGTACATGCCCGTGATGCCGAACCCGGCCGCCTCGTACGTCGCGACGGCCTCGCCCATGCCAGGGCTGCCCTCGTACAGCCGCAGCACCGCGACCTCGGACTGCATGCCGACGAACTCCTCGATCCGCTTCCCGGCTCCGGCGAACACCTCCAGGTCGTAGCCCTGGGTGTCCATCTTCAGGTAGGGGCGCGGATCGGCCAGGCCCTCCATCGCCTCGTCCATGACCTCGTCGAGCCGGCGGACGCGGATCTCCTCGGTGTCGGACGTGTCGAACCGGCTGTACCGGTCCCTGCCGTAGTCGCTGGGCCCCAGTAGGGAGTTCATGGTCTTCCAGCCGGTGTGGATCTCGGCGGTCGTCTCCTCGCGGCCCAGTCCGCACCGGTACACGTGCCAGTCGGGGTCCTGCGCCGCGGCCTTCTCCAGCCTGGCGAACGTCTCCGAGGTGGGTTCGAACGACACGATCCGCCCGGTGTAGCCGAGCCGGCGCAGCCGACGGGCGTACTGGCCGCTGTTGGCGCCGACGTCGAAGACGCAGTTCGCGTCGTACAGGGCGAGCATGGCGGCGACGTGCTGGGTGCACAGGTACTCGGCCGCCGCGAGTTGCAGCTTGCGTTCGTCGCGCCGGGCCGCCCCGTCCATGAGCAGCAGCGCGCCGCTCTCGCCGAGCCGGACGGCGTCGGCGTCCGCGGGGGCGGCGGCGCCGGCCTTGGCACGCCGGACGATCCAGGTGCCCTTGCCGGCACCGGTGACCGTCAGCGGGGCGGCGGACCGGGACACCAGCGCCGTCCCCGGGGCGATGTCGGTCACCTGGACGCCGATCCGGGGCATCAGCCGCAGGAGTCGTCGATAAAAGGTCTGCATCCCGTCAGCCCTATCAGACATCTCGGGGTGTGGTCCTCCCGTTGAACGACATTCGCCGCCGGGGTCGACCAGCTTCTTGCACGCGGCGCGTCCGAGGGCCCGGCGTTGACTTCGAGAGCGCTCCAGCGCCTGGCGTCGGCAAGGTCGCTGGGGATGCCGGAGAACGGAGACGGACCTGCGTGTCGGTGTGCACATCAACCAGTTCGGCGCCCCGGGGGGAGGGCCCGAGCTCGGCGCCGAGCTCGCCGCGGCCGGAGCCGCGGCCGAGGCGGCCGGGGTG
This sequence comes from Streptomyces sp. NPDC051051, assembly GCF_040682975.1. Taxonomy (NCBI): domain Bacteria; kingdom Bacillati; phylum Actinomycetota; class Actinomycetes; order Kitasatosporales; family Streptomycetaceae; genus Streptomyces; species Streptomyces sp. NPDC051051. The sequence continues at coordinate 6,680 of NZ_JBFBCB010000040.1, read as the reverse complement.
ACGTACCGGTATCCGGGCCTGCTCGCGAAGATCGCGACGACGCTGGACGTGGTGTCCGGCGGCCGGGCCTGGCCGGGCATCGGGGCGGCCTGGTACGACCGTGAGCACGAGGGGCTCGGCGTGCCGTTCCCGCCGCTCGCCGAGCGGATCGAGCGGCTGGAGGAGACCCTGCGGATCTGCCGGCAGATGTGGGACCCGGCCGACAACGGGCCCTTCGAGGGCCGGTACCACCGGCTGGCGGAGACCCTGTGCGCGCCGGCGCCGGTGAGCCGGCCGCACCCGGAGATCCTCATCGGCGGCGGGGGTGAGCGCAAGATGCTGCGGCTGGTCGCCCGGTACGGCGACGCCTGCAACCTGTTCGCCTCCTCGCCCGAGGAGGTGCGCCACAAGCTGGACGTCCTGCGCGGCCACTGCGAGGCGGAGGACCGCGACTACGGCACGATCCTGAAGACGCTCACCTGCTCCGGCGACGCGGCCACCGAGGGGGACCTGGACGCCCTCCTCGCGGATGTCGACGGCTACACCGGTCTCGGCGTGGACACGGTGATCCTCGTCCCGCGCCTGGGGGAGACCTCCGGGTGGCTGGAGCGGTTCGTCGCTCTCGCGGTCGAACGGCCGGCGGAGCTGGACTGAGCGGGCGGGGGCGCCGGCCCGCACGGAGTCGGAAGGGGCCCGGAATCTCCGGGCCCCTTCCGACTCCGTCGTCGGTCTCCGGTCCCGCCGGTCCCGCCAAGACGGCCAGGCGGTCAGGCGGCCACGGTCTCGCTCGCGTGGCCGTGCAGACGGGCCACGACCTCGGTCAGCTGCGCGGCGACCTCGGCGTCGTCGGCCGGGTGGGTCTCGGCGAAGCGGGTCAGGGAGCCGGGGATGGAGAGCTTGAGGTCCTCGATCACCTTGCCACCGGCGATGCCCACGGCCTTGCGGGCCTCGTCCTGCGCCCACACGCCGCCGAACTGGCCGAACGCGGTGCCGACCACGGCGACCGGCTTGCCGCCGAAGGCGCCGGCGCCGTACGGGCGGGACAGCCAGTCGATGGCGTTCTTCAGGACGGCGGGGATGGTGCCGTTGTATTCGGGCGAGAACAGCAGGAAGGCGTCGGCGGCCTGAGCGGCCTCGCGCAGCTTGGCGGCGGCGGCCGGGACGCTGCCCTCGACGTCGAGGTCCTCGTTGTAGAACGGGATGTCGGCCAGGCCTTCGAACAGGTCGACCTGCGCGCCCTCGGGAGCGACCTTGACGGCCGCCTCGGCGAGCTGGCGGTTGGTGGAACCGGCGCGGAGGCTGCCGACGAGCGCAAGGATGCGGACAGACATGGGTTACTCCCCAGGGGCGGAAACATGGCGGTGACAATCCGGACCGAGGTCCGTTTGCAAGTTCTAACACTCTAACCGGACCGCGGTCCAGTTTCTTCCGGGTGCTTTACGCTGAGTTCATGTCCGCCGCCCTGCCTCCCCTCCCCGGCCCCGAGACGCCCCTCGGCGAACCCGAACTGCTGCAGCTCGGAACGGCCGAGGACGAGCCGTGTCTGCGTGCCGACGCGGCCCGCAACCGCGCCCGGCTGCTGGACGCCGCCGCCCGGCTGGTCGCCGCGCACGGCGCGGCCGGGGTCACGATGGAGGCGGTGGCCGCCGCGGCGAACGTCGGCAAGGGGACGGTCTTCCGCCGCTTCGGCGACCGCACCGGACTGCTGACGGCGCTGCTCGACCACTCCGAGCGGAAGTTCCAGGCCGCCTTCCTCGGCGGGCCCCCGCCGCTCGGACCCGGCGCCGCGCCGGTGGAACGGCTGCGGGCGTTCGGCGTCGCCTACCTGCGCCGCGCGATCGACGAACTGGACCTGCTGCTGGCGGCCGAGGCCGGCCCGGACCGCCGCTACACCGGCCCCGTCCACCGTCTGCACCACGGCCATCTCGCGCTGCTGCTGCGGCAGACGGCACCGGACGCCGACCCGGACCTGCTGGCCCACACCCTGCTGGGCTACCTCAACCCGCCCCTGATCCACCACCTGGTCCGCCAGTGCGCCACCCCACCGGCCCGCCTGGAAACCGGCTGGACCGACCTGGTGGACCGGGTCACGGGCGCCCGCGGCGGGGACGACTGACGAAGGACGCGACGCGAACCGAACACCCACGGCCCGGGACGGGTACCCGAGGGCTGTGACCGCCTTTTCCCGTGACCGCCCCTTGCGCGACCGCTCTTCGCGCGGCCGTCCGATCCGCCGGCCGCCCGTTCCGCCCGGCGGACGACTACGATGTCGGACGCTCAGTCGGGCGGGGACGCGTTCGACGCCGGCGCGACCCGCCCGGCCGCCCCGGAGCCCCGCGTCCCGCCACGCGGCCGCCCCAGCGGCGGCGCACCGCACGGGACCTGCGCCCCCGGCAGGTCCCGAGGGTCACCGATCGGAGAGCCGTCATGCCGTTGCTCGACCCCATCGCCCGGCAGTCCCGCAGCCTGTCCGGCCCCGTGCGTCCCGTCACCGAGCCCGCCACCGGCGACACCCTCGGCACGGTGGCGTCGGCCGGCGCGCAGGACGTGGCCCCGGCCGCGCGGACCGCCCTCGCCGCCCAGGCCGAGTGGGCCCGCGTCCCCCACTTCGTCCGCGCCGCGGTGCTGCGCAAGGCCGGCGACCTGTTCGCCGCGCACGCGGACGAACTGCGCGAGTGGCTCGTGCGCGAGTCCGGTTCGGTCCCCGGCAAGGCCGACTTCGAACTGCACGTCGCCGCCCAGGAGTGCTACGAGGCCGCCGCCCTCGCCTCCCGCCCGGCCGGCCAGGTCCTGCCCAGCGAGGCGCCCCGGCTGTCGTACACCCGCCGCGTCCCCGTGGGCGTCGTCGGCGTGATCTCCCCGTTCAACGCCCCGCTGATCCTGTCCATCCGCTCGGTCGCGCCGGCCCTGGCGCTCGGCAACGCGGTCCTGCTGAAGCCGGACCCGCGCACGGCGGTCTGCGGCGGACTGTCGCTGGCCGCGGTCTTCGCCGAGGCCGGTCTCCCCGAGGGACTGCTGCACATCCTGCCGGGCGGCGCCGAGACGGGCGCGGCCCTGGTCGCCGACCCGCGCGTTACGGTGATCTCCTTCACCGGCTCCACCGCGGCGGGCCGGGCGGTCGGCGAGGCCGCCGGCCGTCACCTCAAGCGCGCCCATCTGGAACTCGGCGGGAACTCCGCCCTGATCGTCCTGGAGGACGCCGACCTCGACGCGGTGATCTCCACGGCCGCCTGGGGTTCCTTCTTCCACCAGGGCCAGATCTGCATGACCACCGGCCGCCACCTCGTGCACGCCTCGCTCTACGAGGAGTACGTCGAGCGGCTGGTGGCGAAGGCCGACGCCCTGGCCGTGGGGGACCCGCACCGCGCGCAGGTCCACCTGGGCCCGCTCATCGACGGCGGCCAGCTCCGCAAGGTGCACGGCCTGGTGGAGGCCAGCACGGCGGCCGGCGCGAAGCTGGCGGCCGGCGGCACGCACGAGGACCTGTTCTACCGCCCGACCGTCCTGGCGGGCGTCGACGACCGCACCCCCGCCTACACGGAGGAGGTCTTCGGACCGGTCGCCCCGGTCCGCGCCTTCACCACCCCGGACGAGGCCGCCGCGCTGGCCGGGGCGAGCTCCTACGGCCTGTCCCTGGGGATCGTCACCCGCGACACGGCCCGCGGCCTCGACCTGGCCGAGCGCATTCCGACCGGCATCGTCCACATCAACGACCAGACGGTCAACGACGAGGCCGTGGCGCCGTTCGGCGGGGTCGCCGCCTCCGGCACCGGAGCCCGCTTCGGCGGCGAGGCCAACCTGGAGGCCTTCACCGACGTGCGCTGGACGACGGTGCGCGGGGACGTGGCGCCGTACCCCTTCTAGAACCTGCGCCCTGTTTCCGGTTTTCCGGGACCGGCGCCCCTTCCGGGACCGGCCCGGACGCCTGCCGGGGACCGAGCCACAGATGTTGCCGGACCGGGCCGGGCCGAGCCGTACCGCCTGGAGGAGGAGCGGAGGGGACCCGCAGGTCACTCGCCCTGGGCGGCCTGCTGCTCCTCGACGGACCTGCGGACCTCGTCCATGTCCAGCTTGCGGGCCTGGCCGATGACGTCCGTGAGGGCGGCCTCGGGCAGGGCGCCCGGCTGCGCGAACACGGCGACCCGGTCGCGGACGATCATCAGGGTCGGGATCGACTGGATGCCGAAGGCCGCGGCCAGTTCCGGCTGGGCCTCGGTGTCCACCTTGCCGAAGACGAGGTCCGGGTTCTCCTCGGCCGCCTTCTCGTAGACCGGGGCGAACTGACGACACGGCCCGCACCAGGACGCCCAGAAGTCGATCAGGACGAAGTCGTTGTCGGTGACCGTCTGGTCGAAGTTCTCCTTGGTGAGCTCCACGGTGCTGCTCATGGCGTGATTACCTCTTCCCGTGCTTCCTGCCGGGTTGTCCCGGCAGGGGGTGAAGCCGCCCGCGTCAACACGGCCGGCCGGTCGCGTATTCCGCGCCCTACCCGTGTGGCCACCCCGCACACCACCCACCAGACTGACCCCATGACGGAAACGGAAACCATCGCGTACGACGTCGTGGTGCTCGGGGCCGGGCCCGTGGGGGAGAACGTGGCCGACCGCACCCGCGCGGCCGGCCTCACCACCGCGGTCGTGGAGAGCGAACTGGTCGGCGGCGAGTGTTCCTACTGGGCGTGCATGCCCAGCAAGGCCCTGCTGCGCCCGGTCATCGCCCAGGCCGACGCCCGACGCCTGCCCGGTCTGCGCCAGGCGGTGCAGGGCCCCCTCGACGCGGCCGCGGTCCTCGCCCACCGCAACTACTACACCTCCGACTGGAAGGACGACGGCCAGGTCGGCTGGCTGGACGGCATCGGCGCCGACCTGTACCGCGGCCACGGCCGCCTGACCGGCCCGCGCACGGTGGCGGTCGGCGACAAGGTCCTGACCGCCCGGCACGCCGTCGCCGTGTGCACCGGCACCCGGGCCGTCCTGCCCGACCTGCCGGGCCTGGCCGAGGTCAGGCCGTGGACCAGCCGTGAGGCGACGAGCGCCCAGTCCGTGCCCGGTCGCCTGGTGGTGGTCGGCGGCGGAGTGGTCGCCACCGAGATGGCCACCGCCTGGCAGGCCCTCGGCTCCCGGGTCACCCTCCTGGTGCGCGGCAAGGGACTGCTGAACCGCATGGAGCCGTTCGCCGGCGAACTGGTCGCCGAGGCGCTCACCGGGGCCGGCGTCGACGTGCGGACCGGTACCTCGGTGACGTCGGTGACCCGCACGGACGGCACGGTCGTGGTCGTCACCGACGCCGGCGACCGGATCGAGGCCGACGAGATCCTCTTCGCCACCGGCCGCGCCCCGCGCACCGAGGACATCGGCCTGGACACCGTCGGCCTGGAGCCGGGTTCGTGGCTGCCGGTCGACGACAGCCTGCGCGTCACGGGCAACGACTGGCTCTATGCGGTCGGCGACGTCAACCACCGTGCCCTGCTCACCCATCAGGGCAAGTACCAGGCCCGTATCGCCGGTGCCGCGATCGCCGCCCGCGCCTCGGGGGAGACGGACCTGGACTCCGGTCCGTGGGGAGCCCACGCGGCCACCGCCGACCACGCCGCCGTCCCGCAGGTCGTCTTCACCGACCCGGAGGCCGCCGCGGTCGGCCTCTCCCTCGCGGAGGCGGAACAGGCCGGACACCGGGTCCGCGCCGTCGACGTCGACCTCTCCTCGGTCGCCGGGGCGGGCCTGTACGGCGAGGGCTACAAGGGCCGCGCCCGCATGGTCGTCGACCTGGAGAACGAGGTCCTGCTCGGTGCCACCTTCGTCGGCCCCGGCGTCGGCGAACTGATCCACTCGGCGACCGTCGCCGTCGTCGGCGGGGTTCCCGTCGCCCGCCTGTGGCACGCCGTACCGTCCTACCCGACGATCAGCGAGGTGTGGCTGCGCCTGCTGGAGGCGTTCCGCGACAACTGACGGTCCGGCACCGACGTCCGGCTACGGCAGCCCGAAGCCCAGCGCGCGGGCTGCCTCCTCCGGCGTCGGCTGCGCCCACCGGCGCGCCACCGTCTCGTTGGCCGACAGCGAGCGCAGCTCGGCCCGGTCCAGGTAGAGCAGGCCGTCGAGGTGGTCCGTCTCGTGCTGCACGATCCGGGCGGGCCACCCGCCGAACACCTCGTCCAGCGCCCGGCCCGTCTCGTCCTGGCCGGTCAGCCGCACCTCGGCGGGCCGCGCCACCACCGCCTGCCAGCCGGGCACGCTCAGACAGCCCTCGAAGAAGGCGGCGCGGCCGGAACCCACCGGCGCGTAGGCGGGGTTGACCAGGACCCGGAACGGCTGCGGCACCCGGCCGCGGGCCGCCCGCACCTCCTCCGGCACCGGCGCCGGGTCCTCGATCACCGCGATCCGCAGTTCCACGCCGACCTGCGGCGCGGCCAGGCCCACCCCCGGCGCCGCGTGCATGGTGACGCGCAGCGCCTCGACGAAGCGCGCCAGCAGGGCGGGGCCGAGCTGACCGTCGTAGCGCTCGGTGCCGGTGCGCAGGACCGGGTCGCCGGCCGCCACGATCGGCAACGGGCCGCCGACGGCGAGGAGTTCCTCGACCCGCTCGGCAAGAGGTGCGCGGGAACTGGGAGATGCCATCCGGCCAGCATGCCACGACGACGGCACTTCGGAGGCGGGGGTGCTTGGGCTCGGCGGGGCCGGCGGGCGCGCACGCCCGCAGCCCGG
>NZ_JBFBCB010000039.1:48918-78345 GCF_040682975.1 Streptomyces sp. NPDC051051 | reverse complement strand
CAACACCCCGCTTCAACCACTCTTCCCTCCCCGACGCTCTTCCGATCTCTGCGCCCGGGTGTTGCGCTCCCGCTCCGCGGGAGCGGAGCTGCTCGCTCCGCGAGCAGCTCACCGGCCCGGCGCAGCCGGGCCGGTGACGCTCCGTCCGCTGCGCTCCCGGAGCTGCGGGGCCTGCAGCCCCGCGAGGTGGCTTCCGCTGCGCTCCAGCCACCCGGGGCGCTGCGCGCCCCAACGGTCGGCCCCGCTGCGCGAGACCGGCCAACGGGCCTGCGGCCCGGGCAGCAAGGGGAGAGGGTGGCCCGGGTCGGTGAGCCTGCATCAGGTGATGCAGCATGTAGCTTTGGCGGATCCGTCCCACCCCCGTGCTTCAAACTGTAACCCCGGATGAGTTATGGAACCAGGACACGCCACCGGTCTCATCGGTTGCGTCCGATGTGGGCTACCCAGGTGACGGCCTGGACTTTGCTGGGGATTTCTCCGATTTCCTTTGCTGCGGCGCGGTAGCAGTCGGCGAGTAGGTTGTAGCGGCCGACCGCTCCCAATCCTCGATCCCGCTGGCCGTAGATTTCGCGTACGGCGATGTCGTGCGCGTGGCGGTCGATCACAACGGCGTCCGGGTTCTCTGGGTCGGCGATGCACAGGTAGAAGAATCCGGTTTTGACGTGCATGGGCAGGACTTCGCTTGGGTCGGCGCCTGCCATGATGCGGTTTGCCTTGGTGATTGCGTCGCGGACGTGTCCGCTTGCGCTTCCTTCGGCGAATGCCTTACGGGCGAGCCTGCAATTTTCGGCCCATGATTTGTTGGCGGAGAGTGCAGCGAGGACGCCCGCACCTTTTGTGGTGTCTCCTGTTGCGATTTCTGCGGCGAATTTGTGAGCTGTGGCGTACCACTGGAGGCCGCGTGTTCTCTGGTCGGCTGTGGCTGCGTGCCACTGGTCGATGATGGCGCGGGTGTAGGCGGCGCGCTGGAGCTCGGTGCACTTGACGGGGATCATTCGTCCTCTGGTGGGGTGGGCGCGCGGGATGGGGGGCGGAGGAGCGGCCTCGATGGGCGCTCAACTCAGGCCGGCGGCGCGCGGAAAGCGGTTGGGAAGGGGACGGGGCGGGAGGGTTGTGCGGGCCTCCCGCCGCCTTTAATGCGTCAGTTGGTGCGCGGGTCGGGCATGGTGGGAACGTTGATTCCTGCCAGCTTCAAAAGGGCGTGGCAGTGGTCGAGGGTGAGGCCCTTGGTGTCACCTCGGGTGTCGGGGCCGCCGGTGAATACGGCGGTGCCGTGGTAGGGCTGGTGAACGGGTGCGGAAAGGGCGTAGAGCGTGAGGGCTGGAATGTTGACGGGGCTGTTCTTGAGCATTCCTTCGTCGTCCAGCCACATGGATACTTCGGGGGAAAGGTCGACAACGGCGATGCTGGTGCAGTCGATTTCGCGGTAAAGGGTGCTTAAGGTGTCGCCGGTGCTGCGCCATTCGATGACGTTGAAAGAGGTGTCGGGGTGGAGAACGAGCGCGAGTGCTGCGGACATGGGTGTCCCCTTTCAGGGCGTGAGGGGCTTTGGCGTTGGTCGACTACTACCTCCGACCAACAAGAAAAGTGTATCGCAACTTAACTTGTGATCCAAGGGTTTCCGCAGGTCAACGCACTGGCGTGGCGGGCCGGGGCCCGGTCGTCGTGCCGCCTATCCGCACCGCGCAGCGGTTCGGATTTGCCGTCCGGCCGTCGCAGACGGCGGGGCAGCGCGCAGCGTCTGCCCCGGTACCGGGCGGGCCGCCGGTAGGCCGCACAGCGGGCCCGGCGAGGGTGGAAGGCAGGGCGAGCGTGCGGAGCACGCGGTCGGGCGCGCAGCGCCCCGGCGGCCTGGCCCACCCGGGCGTGAGCGCGCGCAGCGCGCGGTCCGGGGTGCGCAGCACCCCGGACACGCCCCCGGCGGCGTGGCGGGCCGGGCCCCTGCCCGCCACGCCCAGGAGAGGGCACCGGTTATCTCGGGTGGCTGACCATCGCCGAGCCTGAACCGTTCCCGGCCCCCGGGGCGTCCCTACGGGCACCGTGACACCGGGACACCGTGGAGCTGCCACAACATGAGCACATCCGAACCGCCAGACTGGCCGCACTGCGCACATGGTGCAGACCCTGCTGCCGATCCCGTCGGCTGCCGCGGCATCCACGTCCCCAGCCACACCGCGTGCCTCGCCCACCTGGCTGACGCCGACCGCGACGCCTATCTGACCAGCCTGACTCCCGGCGCCGGCATCGACCATCGGGGCACCAGCTTCACTGAATCCCTCCTCAACGGCTTACTCAACGCCCTCCGAGACCCCACGACCGGTCACCCCCGCTTAGGTGTCGCCCGGTTTGAGTGGGCGACCTTTGAGGGCGTCGCCGGGTTCGATCCGGCGACCTTTGAGGGCGTCGCCCGGTTCGGGTCAGCCACCTTCAAGGGCAACGCCGGGTTCGATTCGGCAACCTTCAAGAGCGTCGCCCGGTTCGATTCGGCAACCTTCCAGAGAAACGCCCGGTTCGATTCGGCAACCTTCAAGGGCAACGCCGGGTTCGAGTGGGCGACCTTCAAGAGCGACGCCCAGTTCGGGTCGGCGACATTCGAGGGCGTTTCTTGGTTCGAGCGGGCGACCTTCGAGGGCGTCGCCTGGTTCAAGGGGGCGACCTTCAAGGACGTCGCCTGGTTCGGGTCAGCCACCTTCAAGGGCGACGCCTGGTTCGCGTCGGCGACCTTCAAGAGCGTCGCTGGGTTCGAGTCGGCGACCTTCAAGAGCGACGCCTGGTTCAGGTGGGCGACATTCGAGGGCGTCGCCTGGTTCGGGTCAGCCACCTTCAAGGGTGACGCCTGGTTCGCGTCGGCGACCTTCGTGAAGGCTGACCAGTTGGGACCTTTGGCGTGTGCTGGGCGGGTTGTGCTGTCCGGTACGGCGTTCGGTGGCCCGGTGACCCTCTCGTTCGCTGCGCGCCGTCTGGAGTGCCGTCGCACTCGCTGGTCATCGACGGCGGAGATCCGCCTGCGCTACGCCACGGTGGACTTCACTCATGCCGTGTTCGAGTACCCCCTCACGATCGCCGCCGAGCCTGATCCGTTCGTATTCACCGACGGCGTGCGGCTCGCCGAAGACCTTCTTGCGAGCGCGTACGGCCCTGGGGTGCGGGTGGCGTCGCTGCGCGGGGTGGACGCGGCCCATCTGGTTCTTGCCGACCTGGACCTGTCGGAATGTTTGTTCACGGGCACGGTTCACCTGGACCAACTCCGTCTGGAGGGAGCCTGCACCTTCAACGCCGCGCCGCGCTCTGTGCACTGGCGGCGCTGGCCGCCCGTGCGGTTCACCGAGCGCCGTGTCCTGGCCGAGGAACACCACTGGCGGGCAAGCCAGCCGGGGGCAGTGCCGGGCTGGGTGCCCGGCACCGGGTGGGCTGGGCCCCTGCAGCTGGCTCCGGTGTACCGGGCGCTGCGCAAGGCCTTCGAGGACGGCAAGCACGAGCCCGGGGCGGCGGACTTCTACTACGGGGAGATGGAGATGCGCCGCCACGCCGACGACATCCCCCGCAGCGAACGGAGGCTGCTGACCGCCTACTGGGCGCTGTCCGGCTACGGCCTGCGCGCCTCCCGGGCCCTGGCCTGGCTCGGGACGGCCATACTCGTCACCATCGTCCTGCTGATGGCCTTCGGCCTCGCCCAGGACACCCCGAAGCAGACCGCGACCGGCACCGTCCCGGCCGGCGGGGGCAAGGTCACCTTCGAGATCGGCAAGGACGATCCCCGGAACCCCACCGGCGACCGGTTCACCGGTAAGCGCTTTGAGAAAGCCCTGAACGTCACCTTCAACTCGGTGGTGTTCCGCGCCTCCGGCCAGGACCTGACCACCGCCGGCACCTACATCGAGATGACCTCCCGCCTGACCGAACCTGTCCTCCTGGGCTTGGCCGTCCTCGCCGTCCGCAATCGCGTCAAACGCTGATACATCCGGGCACGGCTCGGGCCCCCAGGGACGTCCTGGGGGCCCCAGTCAAGCGGGGAGGTCAGCCGGTGGCTTCCAGGGCCTTCACGAGGTCGGCAGGGTCAGGGGTGATGCCGGTGGCGAGGTAGCGCACATCCGGGCCGGGCGGGGGCCAGGCTGCGCCCCTGCCGAGGGGGTGGCGGCGGGAGGGCGAGGTGCGCCAGCCGTGCCGCTCGGACCAGACCAGAGCCGCAGCCGGCGCTTCGGGGCTGTCCAGGACGAGCGCGGCGAAGACGTCGTCACCCTGGGGGTGCTGGACGGCCGGCGGGGTGTCGGTGGTGGTCCAGCCGCGGGCGTGCAGGGTGCGGGCGACGTCGGCGAGGTAGGGGCATGCCTGGCGGCCGCGCAGGACGGCCTCAGCGCGGATGCCTGCGCGGCGGGTCAGCCCGGCCGGGTAGCCGAGCTCTGCGGCGGCCTGCGCGGCTGTGACCCCGCGCTGCTCCATCACGTCGGCCATCCGCTCCGCGCGGCACTGCGTCAGTGCGGCCTGGGCGGTGTTGCGGTGCACGCCGAGCTGCTCGGTGACCCCGGCCGCGGTGAGGGCGGGATCGTCGTCCAGGAGCTGCGCGACGCGCGCCGGGAGCAGATCGCGCGGGACCTGGTCACCGGTGCCCGCAGGGCGGCCCCCGCCTCCGCCGGGACGGGATCGGGGGGCAGGGGTGTAGTCCCGCACGACGTGGCGGGGCCAGTGCTCGACCCCGCCGACGAGCACCATATGCTCACTCACCGGCGGGCTCTTCTTGCGGCGGTCCCATGCGTGCAGGGGGATTCCGCTCAGCGCGGCAGCCTCCTGACGATCCAGCAGGTCATCGTCATCGTCCACCGTCGGCAGCACCGGGACGGGGCGGCCGGCGAGATAGGCGTCGACCTGCTCGCCGTCGTAGAGCCGGGTACGGCCCGCGCTCAGCGGCGCGGGAAAGCCGGCCTGCAGACGGCCCGAACTGAGCAGGGTCGGCACAGCAATGCCCTGCTGCGCAGCAATGTCGGCGAGGGTGCGCACCAGGTGCCGGCGTCCGGCGCGGATCATCTTTGGTCCTCCCAATCCGGCGAACACCGGAAGTCGAGAAAACGGTAGCGATTTCACTACCGCCACGGGCAGGTAGGCAGGCAGCAGCCGCCTATAGGTCGAACTCCAGGTGCTCGACGTCGGTGAACTGGATCTCCAGGCCGTGGGCGCGACGGCCCCCGTCGCGGAAGTACATCTCGCCCAGGCCTTCGGCGGCGATGTCGCGCAGCTGCTGTTCGCTGGCGCCGGCGTCGTGGGCGTCGAAGAGGCGGGCCGCGTGCTGCGGGGCCAGGGCGATGGTGAGGTGGCGGATGCGGGCGTCGTCGGTGGTGCCGGGCGCCGCGGTGAAACCGAACCGGGCGCGGGTGTCGACGACCAGGCCCGTGCTGGTGGCGGCTTGACGACGGGCTTGGGCGCGGATGCGGGGCTGCCACCGCTCGCGCACGGCGTCGGCCAAGCGCTGGGCGAGGTCGGCGCGAGGCCGGCGGATCTGGTCTTTGACGTACCGCTCGACGGTCCGCTGGGAAACGCCGAGCGCGTCGGCCACCGCCCGGGTGCCCTTGAGCTGCTTGACCAGATAACGCATCTGCGCGCCGGCCGACTTGGGGATGGGCCGGGTGAATGCCTGCTGCACGGCTCGCTCGAGGCCGTCTCCCACGAGACCCATGGGACTCTCCGTTCATGATCGGCTGTATGAGGCTGTGGCGGTCGATCGCCTGGCCCGGCAGGGAAGTTATCGCCGGGCCAGGTGATCGGCTGCGAGAGGGGCGCTCAGGGCGTCTGTGGGGCTGCCCGTCAGGTCCGCGCCATGTCCACGAAGCGGGAGTAGTGGAGTTGTGCCGCGACGGTCACGCAGGCGGTGGGCCCGAAGCGGTTCTTCTCGATGACCAGGTCGACCTCACCGGCGCGCGGGGACTCCTTGTCCTGCGCGTCGGCCCGCTCGACCTTGATCACCACCGATGCGTCGTTCTTGATGGCCCGTGACTCGCGCATGAGGCCGTCGTCGTTGAGCTGGGACAGGGCGATGACGTGGCAGCCGAGCTGGACGGACAGGTTCTTCAGGCCGCGGGAGACGGCGGCGACGGCCTGCTCGCGGGTGATGTTGCGGAACTGCTCGGTCTCGACCAACTGCACGTAGTCCACGACCAGGAGGCCGAGGCCTTCGGCGCGGGCGCTGGCCCGGGCGGCGGAAGCGATGTCGCCCAGGGATGCGCCGTCGGGCCGGTAGACCCGCAGCGGCAGCTTCTGGAACAGGTCCGGCCCCAGGGCGTGGATGGTTTCCCACCCTTCCGGGGTGAGGCCGCCTTGGTGGGTGAGGTGGTGCAGGGCGATCTTCCCCTCAGCGGCGGCGATCTTCTGCATCAGCTCGGTGCTGCTCATCTCCAGCGAGGAGAACATCACCGGGGCGCCCGTCTTGGCGGCGGCAACGGCCATGTTCAGCGCGAGCGTGGACTTGCCCACGCCGGACTGCGCGGCCACCACCGTCACGTTGCCCGGCTGCATGCCGGAGGTGAGGGTGTCGAGGTCGGCGAACCCGTAGGTCAGGCCGACCCGCCGTCCGTTCTGGATGTCTTCGGTCTCCGCGACGAAGTCGAGGTAGAGGTCGCCGACCACGGGCGGTGCTTCGCGCAGGCCCGGAGTGCCGGCGACGATGTCGGTGAGCTGCTGCTCGACCAGGGCGCGCACTTCGTCCTCGTCGCCAGCCTCGCTGAAGGCGTACTCGAGGATGCGGTTGGCCGACTCGATGACCGCGCGCCGGTAAGCCTTGGCACGGACGATCTCGGCGTAGCGCGCGCCGGTGGCAGGGGTGGGCACTGTCTGGACACAGGTGTGCAGGTAGGGGGCTCCGCCAACACGGGCCAGCTCCCCACGCTCGGTCAACGCATTGCCGATGGTGACCGGGTCCACCGGCTCGCCCGCCTGGTGCACATCCAGGATCGCGCGGTGAATCATCTGGTGGGCGGGCCGGTAGTACTCCTCGGCGACGAGACCGGTGTCCAGGATCTCGCCGAAGAACCGGTAGGAAGCGCTCTTCGGACTGCCGGACAACAGCAGCGATCCAAGGACCGACTGTTCGGCCTGGAGGTCCTGCGGCGGCACGCGGGTGAACGCGGCCGGCTGCCTGCCCTCGGGTGCGTCGAGGTCGTCACCGGGGACGTCGTGGCTCTGGGCGGGGGTGCTGGTAGACACTGGAGGTCTCCTGGTCGGCGGTGTAAGCGGGCAGGGGATTTCGCGGGCCGCTCCCCTGCATGGGAGCGGCCCGCACTGCTGTCTGGTCAGACAGGCACGGTCATCGCGCAGTCCACGCAGCCCTTGCGGTAGCGCGCCGGGTGCTCCGGGCACCGCTCAGCGTTGGCGCCCTGGCCCTGGCTGGCACCGGTGACGATTGCGTAGCGCGGAAGATCCCTGATCCGCGTCGGAACCAGCGACGACGGCCGCTTGAAGCCCTGCGGATCGCGTGTGACCTCCCGCGCCAACAGCAGGTGGTCGACCTCGAAGATCGACGGCCAGCCCTGCTCAGCCATCACCCCCAACAGCAGCGGCGCGTACTTGCGAGCCGACGCCACACCCATGTGATGCGGCGGGCGCAGTTGCTGCAAGAACGACTCCGCCGCGTGAAGGTCCTTCGAGGCGAAGCCACCCTCCGCCTCCTCCCGTTGTGACGGAAGCGACCCCGCAGAGTCAGTGAGGGGGTAGGGGGAGGAGGTAGTTACCTCCTCCGGGGGGTGTGGGGGGGACGCGATTCCGCTTCCCGGAACCCGGGAAGCGTTCTGACCTGCGGGAACGCGGCGTTTGACGCTTCCCGGAACGCCGGATCCGTTGTTGACGCGTCCGGCGTTCCGGGAAGCGTTCTGACCTGTGGTTTTACCAGTTTCCCCGGATGACGGATCCGGCGTTCCGGGAAGCGTTGCGACCTGCGGTTTTACCTGCTCGTGATCTGCCGTCTCCACAGGCTTCGGCGTCCAGTCCGGGTTCCAGGCTGGGTTGTCGTAGACCTCGTACACCACCGGCCCCTTGCGGCCGGGCTTGGTCGGGTGCGGCAGCTGCGTCCGACGCACATAGCCGGCCTCCAGGAGCCGCGCGAACGACTCGTACACGGCGTTCTTGCCGACCAGCTCCCGCGCGTTCTTGGCAGACCGAATGCCGCGCTGCTGGAGCTGCTTCCAGACGCTGAGCGGGGTGGACTCCACACGGGAGGCGAGGTTGAACATGACCTGCAGCAGCACGACGTAGTCGAGGGAGTGGACCAGGTCGCTGCCGACACCCATGTGTCGGGGGACCGAAACGCCGCTCACGGGCGCTTGCGCTGCTGTCAGTCGCCCCGACTCGTCTACGGGACTGCTACTGCTGGACGTGTGTTGCTGGCTGTACAAGGAGTTATCTCCCCAGCTAGGGGAGCCGCGAACAGTGGTGTGACCTAGCGGAACACCCGGAGTAGTGGCGTTGCGCAATCTGATGCGCATACTCTGGGTATAGGTGACTGCGCGGGCTCAAGGGCCCACGGGCATCACCCCGGCGAGGTCACCTCACCGGATCACGACTCAGGTGCTTGCAGGCTGATGAGTCGGACTTGGAAGAGGCTCCGTTGTGGCGACGGGGCCTCTTCGCTTTACGGGGCGCGGATTCGCACGGCCTCCTCAGCCTCCGACCGGTGTGGACGGAGCAGGCGCCTGTGCGGCCTGTGGGTGCTTTTGGGCCCACCCCTTGAGCAGTCGAACGTAGGCCTCCAGATGGCGTCGGCGTGGCCGTGCTGCGCCGACTTCCCACCGGTTGAACGCGGCGCGGGTGACGCCGAAAACCTCGGCGACCTCGGCCTGGGTGAGGCCGTCAGCTTTCCGGAGACGCGCGCGAATCTCTGGCGGGGGCATGAGATCCGGCCGCGTGAGCAGGGCGTCTACCGCTTCGGTCAGGTCAGACACTGGGTGCTCCCCTCCCGTACATGATCCGAAACTATACATAAATCAGCACTCAGCCAGTGGGATTTGACGGCGTGCCACGGGAAGCGCTTGGCCGTTGTGCCCGTCTCTAGCGGTCATCGCGACCGGCGAGCCCGCGTGCTTGCGTCAGGTAGGCGTACGCCGTGCCCAGGTGGCCGTACTGAACGGCCCCCTCGGTCATGAGAGCCATGTCGGCGGCCTCTGCAGAGTGCTGGAGCATCGAGGCCAGGGATGCAGGCACAGCCGAGGCCGAGGCGAACTCCAGAAGCCGCTCCACAACCGCACTGAGTCCTGCGTCGGCAGGAAGGCCGGCCGGGCCGTCGGGAGCACAAAGGGCGGGAAGCCACCCCGTGTGTGCGTCCAGCGCGGCACGCAGCTCCTGGCGCAGCTCCTCGCTCGTCATACGCCTGTCGGCGGTCATGGGTGTCGACTCCTGATGCTCGAAGGCGGATAGAAGCGGGCTCCCCGGCCTCTCCGGCCGGGGAGCTTGCAAGTCAGGCCAGCGGAACCGCGAAGCGCAGCTTCCACCCCTTGCTCAGCACATGCTGAGTGACCTCGACTACGCGGCCCTCAGACGTGCGGCCAATGTGAGTGATGGTCATGACCGGCTCGCCCTCGCTCAGTCCGAGGCGGGAAGCCTCTTCCTGCGTGGCGGGACGAAGCTCGACATCCTCCACGGCCGTGTCGCCCTGGTCGAAACCGGCCTCCTTCATCCGGCTGATGATGCCGCCGACGCCCGTGTCCACCTGCTCGACACCCGCAGCCTCGGCCACATCGACTGGAATGTAGGTGTTGGCCAGCTGGACCAGGCGGTCGCCGTCGAACATCTCCCGGCTGCGGACCACGACCGCATCGGTCGAGCCCAGAAGCTCGGCGACATCGGAGGGCGCGGCGGCACGGCTCACGGACACCTCGGTGCGCGGGGTGTGGCCCCCGCGTCGCAGTTCAGCGTCAAAGGCGCCGTGCGCGCCGTCTTCCTCGCGCTGGCTCGTGGTGTAGCGAGTGCGTGCGTCGCGCAGGATCGTGCCGCTGCTGTCGATGCTGTTGCTGGGCATGTGCGTGCTCCTTCTCGGATTGCTTATCAGTAAGTGCGCGTGCAGTTGTCAGGTCGCATCGGGCGTGTCGATCACCCACTCATAGGCCAATCTCCACTTCGACCGCGGCAGGACGTGCAGGCCGATCTCGACCACTCGGCCTGCTGCGGTCAGTCCCTTATGGGTGATCTCCATGACGGCCTGTTCAGGCGGGACGCCTAGGGCCTTAGCCTCTGCCGCAGTCGGAGACCGCACTTCGATCTCCTCTCGCAGACGTACCTGCTTAAACCCGGCCTCAGCCATGCGGGACTTGCTGCCTCCGGTACCCGTATTGCTCTCTGCAAGTACCGGGCAGGCATCCGCCACGTCCTGGGGAAACCAGCTAGTGGCGACCTGGATGACCTCTTCGGCCTCGCTGTTGCCGGGAAGTCCAACGGGCATGATCCGCTCGCGCTTGAGGGTCTTGGCGCGGTGGTGCATCCCGAAGGCTTCGGCCACCTTCTTGGGAGGCACATCCCTTGCAATGGTGAGGACCACCGGTCGCGGCTCGAACCCCATAGCGCGCATCTCGGCCTCAAACGCGCCGACGGCTCCGCCGGCCTCCCGCAGTGATGGCAGGTAGCGCCGGTTGCGCTCACTCACGATCTTGCCGAGCACCAGCGAAACGTAAGTGCCCTTGCCTCGCTTCGAGAACAGGAGCCCTTCGCTTTCCAGCAGGCCGTAGATGTCACGGGCCGTCTGGTAGGCGATTCCATGTTCCCGCTGGAGCTGAGGCACGCCCGGTAGGCGTGACCCAGGTGCGAGTACGCCTCGCGCGATCTTGTCTCGGATCTCTGCTGCGATCCGTTCGACCTTCCCAGCCGTAGCGGCCACCGCTCCTCCTCTCGTACGCACCGTGCGGGCTAGCGGATCTCACTCACCCGGTGCGCACAGCATGGCATGTCTAGTTGTTTCCTGAAAGCCGGGACTCGCTATCGCTTAATGAATACCAAGAATATGCAGGTCAGATGGGGCGTTCAGAAGAAGTTAGCTAGACAGGTTGACCTAAGGGGGATAGCAAGGTTCTAATCGAGATGCCCCGCAGGCGGTGAGTAACCGGATGCAGGGCGTAGCCGGTGGCGTGCTTGCGCGCTTTTGGAGCCATCCATCGGCCACAAGACACAGGCAGCGCCTTCCCCTGACGGGGAGGGCCGGGGTTGATAGCTCCACCAAATCCCCCGGGTCAGTCCTTCGACTGGCGTGCTCCTGCACTGCACGTCGCAGCGCAGATGCGCTGTCCGTCCATCAGGACGCCGGGATCGATCCGTGCGGCCTGACGGGCGGAGAGGGCACCGCGACGCGCCCCGTCTCTCCGATCACGAGGAGCCCCCACATGAGCACAACGCCCGTGATGCCGAAGGCCAGCAAGCGCCGCCGCAAGACCCGCACCAAGACGGTCAGTCACCGCCCACCGATCATCGCTTCAGACCTCGCGGTCACCGAGCTCGACCTGACTCCGGGGAAGGAGCATCTGGTTTGTCCCGAGTGCTCAACCTGGGTCCCGATCACCGGGATGCTGGGCACGCCGAAGCTCGTGCCCCACCACAGAGAGCGGGCCAAGACCGGTGCGCCGCTTCGCTGCACGGCCGGCAGTAACCGCCAGGTCGTCATCGACGTGGACGCCGCCGCTTGGGGCGAGAAGGTCGCTGAGGTTGACGCGACTGCGGTGGGGCGTCGCAGCGGGAGGGTGAACCGCAAGCCCCGGACCGTTGTCCCCACCCCGGTGCACCGCGTGGCCTCGGTACCGGGCCCGAGCGCACGGTTGCTGGC
Organism: Streptomyces sp. NPDC051051; assembly: GCF_040682975.1. Lineage (NCBI taxonomy): Bacteria > Bacillati > Actinomycetota > Actinomycetes > Kitasatosporales > Streptomycetaceae > Streptomyces > Streptomyces sp. NPDC051051. Next base: position 66,563 of record NZ_JBFBCB010000039.1, on the reverse strand, counting down.
CGCGCAGACCCGGGCCCGGGACGCGGTCAACGAGCACCGCAAGGTGTGCGGGGTGTGCAAGACCGGCCGGACCCGCTGCCCCATCGGCCGTGAGCTGGAGATCCGCATGGGCCACACCGACGCCTCGGTGCGACTGGCACACGAACAGCGCGAGAGCGCGCTGCGGGCCGCGGCCACGCCGTCCATCCCGCGCTCTCAGCAGTGGCGCCGGGTGGCCCCTGACGTGAGCCGCACTGACACCCGGCGCGGGATGGCACCCGTCGGCGCGGCCCCGGCCGAAGCCCGCAGCGTGCCGCTGACTCCGAACGACGTGACGGCCCACGAGCGGCGCCAGGCCGAACTCGGCAAGCAGTACGCGCTGAGGAAGACGGCCACCACAGCAGCCTGAACCAGCAGCCTGTGCTGCCCGTCGTCGACCGGCCTCGTTTCGCCACGGGGCCGGTGGTCAGCGGAGTGCGCAGGACGCACTCATGCGACGACCCCCAGGGATTGCGCCCCTGGGGGTCTTGTCGCAGGTCACCCTTTCGGAGAGGACGACCCACATGCACAGCATCGCACCCCTGCACACCGCCACGTCTCACGAGCACGACGGCCGCAAGGGCACGCCCTCCAGCGGCCGGCCCCACCCGCACTACCTCGCCGACATCGCCGAGCAGATCGGCCCGCGCCAGCCCGGCGCGATCTATCAGGACGTGGACGGCCGCTTCGAGGTGTTGGCGCTCGTCACCGACCCGGCCGAGGCGGCGCAGCTGCTGCGCCGCGACAGCGCTCGCTGGGCGGTCATCGTCCGCGACACGCTGCGCCCCGACGGGATCCCGTTCGCGGTCGGGTCGGTGTGGACGACGTCGGATTACCTGATCCGTCCCGCCCGGACCGCGTACGCCCCCGCGGCCTGACGGTCCGCCACGGTCCCCCTCCCATCCCACCAGAGCATGAAGGGGTGGGAGACGGGCCGTGGCTGGCCGTCCGGCCAGCCATAGGCGGCGGCCCCGGAAGGTGAGAGCTCCGGGGCCGCCAATTACAAGGACTGAAGAGGAGTCCCTGTGATCGACAGCATGACACGCACCCGGCCGGCCGCGGCAGAGCAGAACGCCGACCGCCGTCTCGGACAGCACCTCCTGGCCGTCGTCCGCGCCCAGGACGCCGCCATCCCCGCCCACCGCCGCGCCCCCCGCACCGTCGCGGAAATGCGCGCCCGCCTCGCGCAGGCCGCCGCAGACGACGCATGCGGTCTGTGCGGCTACTGGCGGTGCCGCTGCGGACAGGCCCGCAGCACCAGCACCGCACCGACCAGCGTCCCGCAGGCACAGCAGCGGTGCAGCGCCTGCGGCGGTGCCGGCGGCCGGGTGGTGGACACCAGCAGCGACGGAGTGATCCGCCAGTCCTGGCAGACCTGCGGCACTTGCGGCGGAAGCGGGGTCTCCCGGTGAAGCGCCGCATCGCCGCCCTGTGGGATGCCTGGGGCAGCGGGGGAGGCCAGTGCAGCCGCTGCGGCGGCTGGTTCCCCGACTGGAACGGCGGCATCTGCTCCGCCTGCAAGGTCACGGGCCGCTGACTTGATCCACCCCATACACGCGGCCCGGGCGGCACAGCAACACGCCACCCGGGCCGCTCGCGCTCTCGGCCCCGCGCACCCGCTCACCCGCCTGCTGCTCGCGGCTGCCGCCATAGCTGCCGCAACAGCCTGGGACGCCGGGCACCGCGTCGCCGACCTTCACCACTTCGCCCGCCGGCACCACGAAAGACGAAACCGTGCCTGACGACCTGTACCAGCGCTACCAGGCCGCGCACCGCGCCTACCGGGCGCACCGGCCCGACTGCGCCGACTGCACGGACACCAGCCGCTGTCCCGCCGGGCAGCGGCTGTATGCGTCCCTGGCCCGTCTGCAGGACGCCTACCTCAACTGTCAGCGCCAACAGCGCTGACGCCAACTTCTCGACAAGGAGGGCCCATGGACCGCATGGACCGAGAGCCTGTCCAGCTTGCCGCGGACGTGATCCGCGAGGCCGTGACCTGTGAGCGATCGCAGTGCACCGAGGACCAGCATCACCGGTTCGTCACCGAAAACCTGAGCCTCGCCGCGAAGCAGATCCGCGACGAGCGCTGACGCCGACACCGCCACCTCTGTCGGCTGCCTGACCCGCACGGCCCGGTCCCGCCACATGCGGCCGGGCCGTGCGCGGTCCAGGGGAGCCGGACAGCCAAGCGCGCTGCCTGCCCGTTGGAGGTTGATCCACCGATGCACACCATCCCGTTACGTGCGCCCCTGGACGATTCCGGGCTGCCGCACAAGACGCCGCCCGCCGCGCAGCCCAAGGCCGCGGCCGGCCCCGCCGAACAGAGCCCGTCACCCCGTCAAGGAGGCACCGCCATGACCCTCGGACGTGCCGTCACGATCACGCCTGACAACTTCCGGCAGATTTGGGAGCGGCTCACCCCGCATCTGCCGCCGTACCTGCGGACGGTCGAGAACGACCCCTCCGGCTGGGGGCTGCGCTTTACCTTCGCGGAGTTCACCGGTCGTGAGGAGGAGCCGGCCAAGCCTGCCTCCTTCTACGACGACCCGCGCCTGCGCTTGGTGAGGGAGTCCGAGGACCCGGCCGAGTACCGACTGCGGAGGGCGGCCGGTCAGATGCTGTCCGACCTGTACGACGCGGCGCGCAAGCAGTGGAAAATCGCCGCTTACGTCGCTGCCCTACGGGATGTCGTCCACAACGCGCCCGCCCGCTGGGCAGCGTACGAGCGGGCGGCGACGGTACTGGAGTCGGCCTACAGCTACCTGCGCACCCCGCAAGCCTCCCGGGAGTGGCCGTCGGCGATCTCCCGGCTCATCGACGCCCAGGAGCACACCCTCACGGCCGCCGAGGCGTTCGACCAGCGTGCCGCGGACATCGCCGCCGTCCACGAACAGCACCTCTACGCCGACCTGGGCCACGTCGCCGCTCTCACGGAGGCCGGCTACCCGCAGGCCAAGGACTGGCACATCGGGGACGGCTTCGGCGGCTACTTCACCGGCGGCCTCCAGGACAGGGTGCGTGACCTCATCGAGCAGCAGGCCGCGCACGTGGCCAAGGTCGACCGTCCGTCCGGCGCGGCCTGCTGACGAACAGTCCGCCCGATCCCCTCACCCACCCCGATCCCCTCAACCACGAGGAAGTGGCATGCGTTTCGTCTACCTGCTCGGCATGTTCAGCCCCCTCATCGTCGTCCTCAGCGTCCTGCTGGCCCGCTGATCCCAGAGAAAGGAAAGACCCCGTGAAGAACATGAAGTGGCCGAAGAATTCCACCCGGACGTCCCCGCCGGTCGGCCCGGACACGCCGCCGCTGTCCCCGCGCGCCGTGGTCCTCGCCGTCCTGGGGATCGTCACGTTGGGCGTGGCCATTCTGTCGGTGGCCGTGTCCTACACCATCCTGGAGCCCGCGTTCGGCGGGTGGGCGGTTCCCACGGTCGGCGCCCTGGATGCCCTGTGGGTTGTCTTCCAGGTCACGGAGATCCTGGCCGGCAACAACCGCCGACGCGCCACGCGTGTGCTGTGGGCCGGTCTGGTGCTCACCGCCATCAACGCTGCGATCCCCACAGCCGATCTGATCCTGTCCCGCACGGACGGCTTCGAGCTGGCCATCGTCCTCACGCCTATCGCCATCATTGCCACCAAGGCCGCGTGGTGGATCGTCCTTCCCTCGCTCGGACGGAAGACATCGACCGATACGCAGCGGACGATCGCCGAACGCCGCCAGACGGTCGCCGACCAACTGGAGACGATGGAGGCCGACGCCGCCCACCGGATCGAGCTACTGGAGATGGCCAAGACGCTGGAAGAGCGTGTGGCCGAAGCGGAGACCGCCTACCGCCTTTCGGTGCTGAAGGCGCAGCAGACGATGACGCAGGAGCTGCACGCGCAGGCCGAGGCCACCGCGCAGATCGTCCGAGAGAAGCCGCTTCCCCCGGAGGTCGCGGCCATCCGTCTGCCGGAATTCGGCACATGGACTCCCACCGCTCCTGCCCTGCCCGGCACGGACGGCACGCAGGTCAGGGCACTGACGGGCGGAACTGGCGGCACGGAGGCCGGTGACCCGTCACACCCGGCGGCACACACCGTCACACTCGCCGACCTTGCAGCCGTGGCGGGTGTGCCGGTCCCGCAGCCCGGCGAGCAGCTGACCGACGCGCAGCTGGACGTCGTGCTGCGGCAGCTGCGCTACGGCAAGAACCCGCCCGCCTCCTACCGCAAGGCCCGCGATGCCTTCCGCGCTGCCAACTTCGTCGGCAGCGAAGAGCGGATCCGCACCGCGTGGGTCGCGCTGATGGCCAAGGAACACGGCGCCAGCCAGACCGACGCCGACACGGCCGAGGACAGCGAGGACGAGTCCGAGGACGCCGACGCCTAACCCACCCCCCTCCGGCACCACCAGTGAGGGCCAGCCCGCAGCACGCGGTGCTGGCCCTTGCTGCGACTGCCGGAAAGAGCACCACGCAGTCGATCCGGAGCAGACCCGGCGAGTGACCTGGCGAGCGGATCACGCATTCGCAGACCCAGGAAGCAGACCCGGCGAGCACCCCCATATCCCGTCCGCCCACCCACGAAAGGAGGGTCTGTGGCAAAACGCAGCAAGGCCAACGCCGAGGAAGACCTCTACGCGCAGGCCGCCGGCGGCATCGGCGCCCTGGCCGTGGTCTTCGGCATCCTCGCCGCTATCAAAGACAACCTGGGCCTGTCCTGGCCTGCCACCGTGCTCCTGAGCGCCGGCGTGCTGGTCGCCCTCGGATACGGCATCTACAAGGCCAAGACCGGCCTCAAGCGTCTGCTGAGCGGCGAGACGGCCCCGTCGGCCCTGACGGCGCTGAAGCAGGAAGCCGCACAGGCTGACACGGCCGAGACGGACGCCGAAGTCGTGCCGGCGCATCCGGAACTGACGGCAGTGCTGAGCACGGCCGGTGCGATCGGCAGGGACCAGACCATCCGCCTGCACGAGACCACGGTCACCGACCTGCAGACGGGCACGCTCTACGACTTCCTCATGCCCGAAGAGCGCACGTACGAGGACGTCGAAAAGCGGCTGGGCAACGTGGCGGGCGTGCTCGGCGTCACCCGCATGCACCTGACCATGGAGCGGGGCCGGGACAGCGAACGGCGCGTCAAGCTGCTCAAACTCCACGAGCCGCCGTTCACCCACCCCTTTGCCGCCCCGACCCGGCGGGAGATCGAAACGTTTGCCGGGGTGCCGCTCGGACATGACGTCACCGGCCAGCTCGCCGGGGTGCCCACATTCGACAAGGCGTCGATGCTGGTCGCCGGTATGACGCAGAGGGGCAAGACCACACTGGTCAACGGGCTGATCACCTGCCTTTTGATCGCGTACGGCGAATTCGAGCTGTACTTGCTCGACGGGAAATTCTGCGGACTGACGAAGTTCGAGAAGATCGCCGCCCGCTACGAGTCGTCCGACGACCCTGCCGTATTCGAGGACATGGTCGATGAGCTGAACAGCCGCTCTGACGGGCGATACAGGAAAATCACGGAAGCCATCCGCAACCGTCAGCCCGTCCCGACGTTCAAGCCAGTGATCTTCGTCGTCGACGAGGCCGCCGACTTCTTCGCCCACGATGAATCAAAGGAAGGGAAAGAACAGGCGCGGCGCATCGCTGAGAAGACCCGTTCGCTGGTTTCGAAATCGCTGGAATCCGGAATCGGTACGGTGCTGATGACTCAGCGTCCGTCGGCGAACGCTATTCCTGTCATGGTCCGGGATCAGTTCCTGTACCGGCTGTGTCTGTATGTGGCCTCGTCCGGTACAGCGAAAGTCGCCCTCGGTGACACGTATTTCGACACGATCGCGCCGATCAATCCGGCACTCCTGGACCCCGACATCAAGGGGCAGGCGGTGCTCTTCGCCAACGGACGCTCCACTTTGATCCGCGGATTCAACTTCGAGGATCAGTTCATCTGGAGTGTCGTAGACGAAATTTACGGCCGTCGGCAGAAGGAACTGCAAGAGGCCGTGGAGGAAGCGCCGAAAACTCCGCTCCACCAGGCAATCAACCTGATGCGGAACAAGAGCGTGGACTTCATGCTGACGTCCGAACTGGCCCCGCTGCTCGGCATCACGGAAGACGACGCGACGGAGCGCGGAAAGAGGCTGTCCGCGCTGCTCGGGGTCCCGGCCGGCCGCGGCTCGCAGGGGCGCGGCTACAAGCTCGCCGACCTCCAGGCCGCCGCCCGGACCGCTTCGTGACCGTCACAGCCACCGACGGGACACCGACGACGCACCGTCATGCGGGCCACCCCATGACGGTGCGGCCCGGCCCCATGTCGGTCCCCTGCCGGTCCCCTGCCGGACCGTCATGACGGTTCTGATCTGCGCAAACACCCGAATCGCCAAGGAAGGGAGGGAGGACGCCCGTTGCGTGCCTCCACAGCGGTCACCATCGGCGTAGGAGCCACCGCGGCCGTGGTCGTGGCCGCGCTCGTGCAGGGCGCCGCCGACGACCCGATAGGGACCGCGCTCACCATGGCCATCCCCGCCGAGTACGAGCAGCTGATCGAGGAGGCGGGAACCACCTGCACCGAGGTCAGCCCGAACCTGCTCGCCGCACTGCTCACTCAGGAATCGGGATTCAACCCGAAAGCCAGCTCTCCTGTCGGTGCGCAGGGCATCGCACAGTTCATGCCGTCCACGTGGGAGACCCACGGAATCGACGGTAACGGCGACGGAAAACGCAACGTGTGGGATCCCGCCGATGCGATCCCCTCGTCCGCCAAGTACCTGTGCACCATCGCCGACGACGTGAAAGACGTCCCCGGCGATAAGCAAAGCAACATGCTCGCCGCCTACAACGCAGGCAGCGGAGCGGTACGCAAATACGGCGGCGTACCCCCGAACAAAGAAACACAGAACTACGTCCGGTCAATTCGGGCTCTCGCCGATCGGCCCGCCGGTGGAAAGAAGACGACCACCGGCCAGACGTCCACTGCCGTCAATGCGGCAGCGGACATGCTCGGCACGCCGTACTCATGGGGCGGCGGAAACGCCAGCGGCCCCAGCACCGGAATCTGCTGCTCACCCAACGGGCATTCCGGAGCATCCATCACCGGATTCGATTGCTCCGGACTCGTCCTGTACGCCTACGCGAAAGCCGGTATTCCTCTCCCGCGTACGGCCGCGCAGCAATATGCGGCATCAGAACCCCTGAAGCCCGGCCAGATGCGCCCCGGAGACCTCGTCTTCTACGGGACAAGCGCCTCCGGAATCCACCACGTCGGAATCTATGTCGGCGGCGGATGGATCATCAATGCCCCGCGCCCTGGCACCCAGGTCCGATACGACCCCATGGACATGATGAGCGATCTATTCGCCGTCGCCCGCCCCGTATCCAGCACGAACAAGGAGATCTGAGAATGCGTAAGTCCACCATCCTCGCCAAGCCCATCGACATGTCCACCGGCTTCAAGGACTTCTTCGACACCATCGGCCTCACCGGCGGAGGCCTGGTCACCAAGGGCATCGCCGCCGTCATCGCCGTCATCGCCGTCCGGATGCTTCTGCAGCTCTCGACCGACCCCAAGGGAGCACTCCGCAAGGGCTCGATGGCCATCGGCACCCTGTTCGTCGCGGTCGTCCTGGCCCTCTACGGCGACACCCTGTTCTCCACCGTCACCCAGGCCAAGGGCTGACCATGGCCGACAGCCCCTGTGACGGGATCCGCGGATCCGCGCGGGAGTACTGCGAGCGAGGCCAGGAAGGCGGGCAGCCCCCCAAGGTCAGCGGCGGTGGGGGGCTCACCGACGGAGCCTCGGAGCATGTCAAAGATCTCGCGGAAACCCTGCTCAAGACACTCACCGATCTGCTGGCGCCGAACCAGGCATGGGCACCGAAATCGCCCGACAGTTGGATCTATAGCCAGTTCATGTGGCTGGGGCAGCACCTTGCCATCGCCGTGTTCGTGGGCGTGGTCGTCGTGTGCGCCCTGACCTCCTGGCAGGGCGCACCCAGGCTCAGGCAGCTGGGCGCGTCGACAGGCTGGACGCTCGCGGCTGTTGCCGGAATGGCGGCCGTTCCCGGAGCCGTCATGTTGCTGAACGCCGCGGTGAGTGAGGCGTTCAAAACGGCGTTCAACAGCAATGAGCTGACGCTCTTGGGGACTATCAGCGATGACCTGGAGCACGCGACGGACGCCGGGAACCCCCTGGCTTCCCTGCTGATCATTGCTGTGCTGGTAGTCAGCCTTGCCCTGGCGGTGCTGGTGTTTCTCACCCGCCAGCTCGGCATCCTCGCGTTCGTGCTCATGGCTCCCCTCGTGCTGGCGTCACTGGCCCGAGGGGGCGATCCCTCCGCCGTCAGGATGTGGGCGAATCGGCTGCTGGGCCTGATGTTCGCCCCGTTCGCCCTGTTGGCTATCTCCCCGCTGGTAGGTACCGCCAAGGCCGCTACGGGTGCAGGTTCCCTCGCTATGGACGCGGTGCTGCTGGTCGCCGTAGACGTCCTCATGCTGCGCCTGATCTTCCATGGCGTGCCCTACATCGGTCCTCGAGTAGCGGGCGCCGTCCGTACGGTCGTCGAGCGCAGGACCGCTGACCCTCTCGCACGAAATCTGGTGCGCGCGGGCGTGCCTGATTACTACGAGCGGGAGAACACCCCGCGCGGACCGCGCATGGTGGACACCCCCCGCCGCGCCCTCACCCAGGATCGGGGTGTCCTGCTTGCTGCGTTTGGCGTCACGCAGGATCGGCGCCCCGGACGGCTGACCACCGCATCTGCTGTCAAGCAGGTACGGACCGACGCAGCACGCACCGCGCAGATCGTCCAGGCGCGACGCCAGGCACGAGCCGCCGCCCAACCGCCGGCCCCGGCTACCTCTCCCGCGTCGGGCTCGCCCGATCGGGCCCGGCCGGCCAGCCCTTCACCCCGCACACCCGCTCCGCGCCCTCCGGCTCCCCCCGCCCCGCCGCCTTCAGGCGCCTGACCCCTATCCCACGGCTCATCCAAGCAGCCGGCCCGGCGTCCCTCTGCCGACACCAGAAGGACGCCGGGCTGGCCTGCACACCTTGAAGGAGAAGATCGGTGTACTCCCTGACGCCCGGCTACCGCATTCCCGCCCTCCAGCGAGGCCTCAGCCCCGCAGAAGTCCTGCTGACGAAAGCGAACGCCGGGGGCGGGGCCGCCGTCCTCATGTCGGCATTGATCACCCCACCGCCTGTGTGGACGTTCGGCGCAGTGGGCATGGCCGCAGCACTGCTCAACGTGGCGCCGGGGCCCCGCTCTCTGGCGCGGTGGGCCACTGTCGGATACCGGCACCTACGAGAGCGCACCCTGCCGGACGCAATGACTCGCCGGCCTGGAGCCACCGCCACATGGACGCTGTACCCGGAGCACGGCACCATGCAAGACCCGCAGCGCCGTGCCGCTTTCCACGCCGCTTTCTCCCAGGCTCTCGTTTTCGCCGCCGGGCAGGCCCGCGCCGCCGGCATTCAGGTACACGTCACCCACCACACCGACATCGGCGACTACACCGACCACACCCAGACGATCTCCGTGCACGTGCCCCGCGGTCTGGTCGGCCAGCCGGCGCGCGTCATCGACACCCTGGCCGCGGAATTCGCCGCGCTGGGAGACCTGACCTCGCTCACGCCCGACCCGGTACCCGCCGTCATCGACCGCGGCCCCGGCTGGGCAGCACTCGACGACGGCCGCTATGCAGCCACTTCACGGATCACCTCCTGGCCCGACGAGACGGGGGGAGACCTCATGCCGCGACTGCTGCTCGGCGAGGGCGCCTCACGCTCCCTCGCCGTGCTGTACCGGCCGCTGCCGGTGGCGCAGTCGAGGCGTTCCGCTAAGTGGCAGCGCGCGGCTGCCGAGGCCTTCACCAACGACAAGGTCAAGGCTGACAGGCAAGACATGGCTTCAGGTGTGGCGCACGGCGCCCTGGTCGACGGCGCCACCCTCGTGGACATCGACGCCTATCTGACGGTCTGGGGCGACAGCCCGGGGGCCGTCACCGACGCCCGTTGGCAGGCCTCGCTCACCGCCGACCGATACCGGATCGGCCTCGACTGGCTCACGGGCCAGCAGCACCGCGCACACGTGATGACCACCCCGCACGGTGCCTCTACCCAGAAGGGAGCAGTTCTGTGATTCGTCTACCGTCCAGCCACGCCGCGATCACGGCACCGCTCGTCGCGGCAGGCACCGCATTTCCCGGGGTGCCCATCGGGCGGTCGCTGCTCGACGGCCGGCCCTTCCGTCTCTCTCCCGTCCTCGCTCCCGCCACGTTCCTGCCGTCGACCAACTCGCTGGCGCTGGGCGGACTCGGCTCCGGCAAGTCGACCACCGCGAAAGCCCGGATCCGCCGCGAGATCATGCACCACCAGCACCAGGCCGTCATCATCGACAGTTTCGGCGAAGACGACGCGGGCGAGTGGGCGCCGCTCGTGCGCTCCCTCGGCGGAAAGGTCATCGAGGCGGGCTCATTCACCCTGAACCCGCTCAGCAGCCTGCTGCCCCCCGAAGTTCGTGAGCAGCTGGTTCGGTCACTGATCGCTGCGGTTGAACCGGCCGCTCTCACCCCCCAGGCCGCCCACGCCCTGCAGCACGCTCTCAACCACCCCAAATCAACCTCCCTGTGCGGCCTGGTCGATGCGCTGGTAGCCCCGGAAGACGGCCGTTGGCCTGCCGCTCTCCTCACTGAGTGGGGCATCGGCATGGCGATCGCCCTGTCCCGCTACACAGAGGGCAGCCTGCGCGGCCTCTTTGACGGCGAGGGCGCCACCCTTCCGGAGACGGATCTGCCGATCCTCTCGTTCGATTTCTCCCGCCTGGACCGCAACTCCCCTGCCATCCCCTCCTTGATGGCCGCAGTGTCCTGTTGGGCAGAGCACGTCTGGCTGCGGCAGTCGACCGCCGTGCACCGGCACCTGGTGCTGGAAGAGGCCTGGCAGATCCTGCTGTCCCCGGCCACCAGCGAACTGATCCAACGGCTGCTCAAGAACAGCCGCAAGGCCGGTCTGTCCTTGGACGTCGTGATGCACACGCTGTCCGACCTCGGGGACGGTCCGGCCCGTGACCTCGCCCGGCTGTGCGAGGTAGTCCACATCGGCCGGCTGACTCCGGAAGAGGCCTCCATCGTCGGGGACCTGCTCGACCTGCCCGCCTGGGCAGTGACGGAGATTCCGCGGCTCGATCCCGGTCGGGCGGTGTGGAAGGTGGGCCCCCACTACGTCGACATCATCGAGACCGTGCTCAGCCAGGAAGAGACCGGCCTCACTGACACGTCATCCCGGCGTCGCATGGCTCAGCAACATGCGCTGACCCCGGCCATCGAGCAGGACGACACAGCAGCCGACGAGGACGGCTACCAGCACGAGGAGTACGACGACCAGGAGGAGGCCGACCTCACCGACACACACGACCCGGACCCCGGACCCACGAAGGAGGCACCCGACGGCGACTGGGCCTGGGACATGCCCCCCAACGTCGACACCAGGCACCACGATGTGCTCCAGGCCGCAAGAGCAGGCCGCATCGATGAAGCCGCCTCGCTGGCTGCCCTCGGTGAGCGCGAGGACATCGCTGCTCACGGCATCAACTCCCCACAGGCAGCCGCGTGGCTGACCACCAGGGCCCATGTGGCGGATCTGTCCGGGAACGCCGCCCAAGCCACGCAACTGCGCGCTACCGTCACGCACATGGGCAATGACCTCGAATGGCCCGGCCAGGCCGACGACAAGCCAGGCACACCGCCGACCAGCCACCACTCGTCGCCCCCTTCACCGGACTCCGCCAGCGCGCCCCTGCCGGCAGTCCGACGACGGAAGTGGCCCTACGTCGCAGCGATCGCAGCCGTAGCAATCACTGCCTCAGTATGGAAATACAGCGAGATCGAAGAGCAGCGTCAGGATCGTGCCGAGACGGCCGCCGCCTACAAAGGAAGGTCCGGCGCCGCAGTCACCATCGATGGCGTCAAGGCAGACATAGTCGCTCACTGGAGCAGCGACAGGCAGAAAGTCATCCTCGAGCTACGCACCTACTACAACCGCACCGTGAAGTATCTGCGTATCGACTCCGCCGGAAAGACGGCCACCAGCGTGCAGGAAGACGGCTGGGTGCCGAAGACACCCGAGATTGCCGTGCCAGTAGAAGACCCGCTAGCGGACGTGACTGTCCGCGTAGCAGTCGGCGGAAAGACCTGGAAGGACGGCGAGCGTGCCGCCTCCCGCACCGTCCGTCTCTCCCCGACCGGGACCGCCTACGACGCAGAGAGCGGGCAGCAACTGCCGTCCGATCTCTGACCCGTTCCTGCCGCTGATGGCCCGCGCCTGCACGGGGCGCGGGCCATCCCTATCTATGCGCACCGTTTCGGACGCCCTGCCTGGTCCTCGCCCTCCCCCTGTACCCCGGGGCCGGGCGAGGACGGGACAGGCCGCCCGGCCGAACGCACCACCCGCTGCGTCCCGCCGACACCAGCACGACGTCGGCGGGGCGCAGCGCTGTCTACCAACGACTGGAGGAGGACCTTCGTGCTCATTCCCCGTCCGCGCCGCCGGATCGGCCGGCCCCGCCCGCAGCGCCCCGGTCCCCGCTACCCGCAGCGCCCTTGCCGTCTCTCCCCCGTCTGGGAGCCGCGATGACCGCCCGCGCCCGTCGGCGACGCACCACCACGCAGCCGCGCGCCACGCACGGGCTACCGGAATACGACTGGGGCACCGCACCGGCCGACCAGCTCGCCACGCGCCGCCAGCTGCGCGCCGCACGACTGCGGCCCGGCGGACAAGAGCCCGTCGCGCTCTTGCGCTGCAAGGCCTGCGCGACGCGCTCACAGCGCGCGTGCACCCGCGCCGCCTACGTCTACCGCGTCGACCTGGCCCTGCCTGTGCGGCCGATGACGCTTGCCAAGGAGGCCGCGCTCGACAAGGCGATGGCGGCGCGGACCACATGCCCGAAGTGCCGACGCCGCTACCACCACGTCCTGCCCCTGCGCAGCCTCGGTAGCTGCCTGGAATGCCACGACGGGACGCCCGCCGACCCCACCACCTACATCACCGTGCCTGTACACACTCTGGCCGCCTGACCGCGGAAGGACACCCGGCATGACCACGCCGACCACCTCCACCACCATGGACAAGAATCTGGATGCGGCCTGCGCCGCGGTCGCGGGCGAGATCACCCGCACCGACAGCAAGGCATCGCTGCTCCTGGCGTTCAACGGCGCGGTCCTTGCCGGCCTCGCCAGCCTCGCCGACAAGAAACTCCCACTGCCCGCCCAGGTCGCCGGCGGCGCCGCGGCCCTCGCCCTTACGGCCTCCGCCGTACTGCTGCTCCTGGTCGTCCGGCCCCGCCTGGGCGGTGATGACCGGGCGTCCTTCCCCTATTGGGCACGCCTGGACGAAACCGAGATCCATGCCTGCATGGACGGCGACACCCGCGCCGCCCGCATCCGCGTCCTGTCCACCATCGCCGTCGCCAAGTTCACAAGGCTGCGCCGCGCTGTCGACTGCACCCTCACAGCCCTCGCGTTCCTCGCGGCCGCCGGCACCGCCCTGCTCTGACAGGCCCGGGACGGCCACAGGACCGCCCCGGGCGCTTCCGTCCCCCCATCAGTCACGGAACGGAAGCCCTTCCAGCATGCGCCCAAGACCCAGCCCACCGCAGCACACCAGTAAGAGGCGCACCCCACGCGCTGGCAAACCCCGGGGTGCGCCTCTTTCATCTGCCCGCAAAGGCAGGAGGCCCTATCGTGCCCGACCCCGCCTTACAGCACCGCTCCATACGCCGTGCAAGCACCCGTCCCGCTCCGAGGACCGGTGCCCGCCACCGCTCCGCAGACGCCCCGGAAGCCGGGCCGGTTCCCGCCCCCGGCGCGTTGCTGGACGGGCGCGACAACCGCCACCACCACTGGAGCGACGCCCCCTGCGTCCTGTGCCGCACCCCACCCGCCTGCGCTCCCACGCAGGCGAGGCCGTACACAAGACCTGCGCCGAAGCATGGATCACCGCCAACCCGGCCGAGTCCCGACTCGGCCGGTTCGCCTCCGCCCCGCGCTCCCAACGACACGGCGACGACGACCACGCCTGATCCACCGCCGCCAGCCATGGGCCCGGCTCCCGCACCCGCGGGAGCCGCGATGGCCGCGCGCACCACGTGCCCGAAGTGCCGGCGCCGCTACCACCACGTGCTACCGCTGCGCACCCTCGGATCATGCCTGGAATGCCACGACGGCACACCTGCGGCTCCGACTACCTACACCGCCTCGCCCGCCCACACACTGGCGTCCTGACGCCACCTTCCCCGTGAACGACAGCAAAGGGCCCGGCTTTTCACCGCGAACAAGTCGCGGTGAAAAGCCGGGCCCTTTTTGCGTTTTCGAAAGTGCACGACCGCAGCGGGTCGCACCCGCTAGGAGGAGACAGCCTCCGCGCCCTGAGCCGCTGAGGCGGCAGCGCGGCGAGCGGCAGCCAATCGCTTCGATACCCGCTGCATTTCCCCGTTCAAGCGCTCCAGATACTCACGGGCCGCAACCGGGTCGGCCTCCAGGGCAGCCTGTACCGCAGCGGGCGCCAGCGACGAGTAGACACGCTCCTTGAGCGAGGCGGCAGCCCGCTCCAAGGCGGTGACCTGAGCGGGCACCGGCGGCTGCGCCGGGAGGTCAGAAATTTCTGACCTCTGCTCCTGCGCGGGAATCGAGGGCGCCGACAGTTCCTTCGCGATCGAGGTGAGCAGCGAGGCCGTGGGGCGCCTCTTGCCCTGCTTCGCAGCCTGAGCCACGCCCTCGGTCATGATGACCTGAGCGGCCTCCAAGCCCTGACTGTCGATGACGTCCGCCATCACCTTGCGTGCCGACGCCCGCGTCAGATGCTGCGCGAGGTCGGGCCCCAGCTCACTGATCTTCCGGATGCGTGCCGCATCCTGCAGCACCTCGAACACATACTTCGGCTCGACGTCGAGGACACCCGCGGCCCACACCGAGAAGTTGGTGTGACCGGCCACCAGATGCAGCTCGCGCTCCTGGGCGACCTCCAGCAGCACCCCCTTGTTCAGGACGGTGAAGTCCTCGGCACGCTTACCCGCGAGGTCGATCTCGTGCAGACGCTCGGTGACATAGGCCAGCTGCTCCTCAGGAGTGCCGGTGATGTCGTCCGCATTGAGCACCCGGCCCCGGGCGAAGACGCTCGGCTCCTGGCTACCAGCCGGCTCCTGCTGCACGGCGGTCGCCGCTGCGCGCTTCTGCAGCTCGGCCGGGACCGCGGGGTCGACGGACGAGTCCGCAGCCTTCTTCAGCCGGCTGGTACCTGCCGCGATCAACTTGTTGCCGCTCACGCTTCCACTCCTGATGCCATGAGAATCCGGTCGTACGCCTCAGTGAGCGCCTGCGCCTCACGGCCCGGCGCGTCGGTGATCGGCACGCACGCGAACCGCGTCTGCTGACGCACCGAGTGCCGGGGGATCACCAGGTCGTGCCGGTAGAGAGAGCCGTAGGTGTCCGCCAGATACTCCCCTATGGCGTCCTTCAGAGTGCTGCGGCCGCCCGGCACTATCGACGGAATGATCCCGACCACCCGCAGGTCCGGGTTCATGCCCAGATCCTTGACGAGCTTGATCGTGCTCAGCGCCTCCGCTGCGCCGATGCGGCCGTCCTCGTCCAGCGTCGCGGGGATGAGGACATCGGTGGCCGCTACGAGAGCGGATGTCACCAGCTTCCCGCCAGCCCGGGGCGGCAGGTCCAAAATGCCAACCATGCCGGGCCCGATCACGCCCTTGAGCCCCAGGCGCAGTCGGAACTCGAGGCCGACCGCCACGTTGTCGGTCTCCCGGTTGGCCAGGGCCCGCTCGGCAGCGATGACCTGCACGCCGGACCACGCCTTCCCAGCCTCAGCGAAGGCATCCGTGGCCAGACCGGTCTCGCCCTGCGGATCCAGAGCCAGCAAGTCGTTCATGGAGAACGCTGGCGCCTCATCGGCGGAGATACCCAGCTCCGCCGTGAAGGTCCCGCGCGGATCGAGGTCCCCCGCGATGACACCGAGGTTCCGTTTCCGTGCGGCCGCGACCAGGCCTGCGGACAGTGCGCTCTTGCCCACGCCGCCCTTCTCGCTGTACACAGCCAGCACTCTGCTCATCTCAGAACCTTCAGTCGATACGCCCAAGTCACGGAAGGAAGAGTAGCGTCCACGCCTGAAGCCGCTAGCTGACTAGCCCCTCTTTGTCTATACCTGTCCATATCGGAAGGCGCCGTCACGCACTCTCCAGCGTTGGCCTCAAGGTCGCTGAGGTGGTGTGCTGTGCTGACACGGCCTACCTCCGCTCGCGCGGAGAGGACAACAGGTGTGCCGAATGGTCCTGCGTAGCGCGCGGCTCACCTCTACTTACGCAGAGAGGATCCGCCCGGCCGCTCGAACCACAACATGAACGTCGGCTTACCTCCGCTCGCACGGAGAGGACCGGCGCGAGTCCCGTGGCAACCAGCCGCTCTCCAGCTCACCTCCGCTCGCGCGGAGAGGATGAGCGCACCGCGAAGATCCTCGTCGCCGGGCACGGCTCACCTCCGCTCGCGCGGAAAGGACTTCCCCGACAAGCCCAACGACCTCCGCTGGTCACCTCCGCTCGCGCGGAGAGGACATGGTCCCGGCCAGGCCGCGCCCCTCGCAGTGCGGCTCACCTCCGCTGGCGCGGAGAGCACCCGAACCCGGACTTCTTCAACACGACCGAGGACGGTTCACCTCCGCTTGCGCGAAGAGGACGACCTGACCGGCGATACCGCCACCATGTCCCCGGCCCACCTCCGCTCCCGCGGAGAGGACGCGACCGTCTACGGGGTGGACCTGGGAAAGCTCGGCTCACCTCCGCTCATGCGGAGAGGACTGCGCCAGCATCAGCGCGGCGTAGGCGTCGACCGGCTCACCTCCGCTCGCGCGGAGAAGATGTCGTCTCGACCACGTTCAGCCGCCACACCTTCGGCTCACCTCCGCTCCTGCGGAGAGGGGAGACCTACCGTAACGCTGTCTTGCGCACTGCCGATTTGCCTCCGCTCGCGCGGAGAGGACACGCAGTCCACGCGCTACGAACTCACCGGAACCGGCTCACCTCTGCTCGCGCGGAGAGAACCGTCTGCCGACGTACGAGCTGGACACCGACGGCGGCTCACCTCCGCTCGCGCGGAGAAGACCCTCGGATCCCGGAGCTGACGGAGTACCCGACCGGCTCACCTCCGCTCGCGCAGAGAGAACGCTCGCTCGGTGTCGGCCCGGAAGGCCTCCGCCGGTTCACCTCCGCTCGCGTGGAGAGGACCTACCCGAAGCGACCTGGATCTGTGCCGACGTTGGCACACCTCCGCTTGCGCGGAGAGGTCAGGATGTCGCCCCGCTTGAGCGGAGAGGACTGCCTCCCCTGCGGCCGGAGCGAACCGGACGACGGCTCACCTCCGCTCGCGCGGAGAGGACAACGATGGCGATAGCCGTTTTGAGCGCGTACCCCGGCTTACCTCCGCTCGCGCGGAAAGGACCAGCACGGCCCCGCCGTCCGGTCATTCTTCCGCGGTTCACCTCCGCTCGCGCGAAGAGGAGACGTAGGCAAGATCCACCGGGACGTCGGGCACCGGCTCACCTCCGCTCGCGCGGAGAGGACCCCCGGCGTCCGCCTCCTCGGAGACAAACTG
>NZ_JBFBCB010000039.1:43821-48819 GCF_040682975.1 Streptomyces sp. NPDC051051 | reverse complement strand
GTCGGCTCACCTCCGCTCGCGCGGAGAGGACCCGACCGCCCCGGCCTGTCCGGGACGGGAGGACGGCTCACCTCCGCTCGCGCGGAGAGGACCCCCGGCGTCCGCCTCCTCGGAGACAAACTGTCGGCTCACCTCCGCTCGCGCGGAGAGGACCCGACCGCCCCGGCCTGTCCGGGACGGGAGGACGGCTCACCTCCGCTCGCGCGGAGAGGACCCCCCATCAGGAGAGAACCTCATGCCAGTCGACGGCTCACCTCCGCTCGCGCGGAGAGGACTGAACCAGCATCGAGAGGTACGCGCCGATCCGCGGCTCACCTCCGCTCGCGCGGAGAAGACAGAACCGGGACGGCCGGCGACCATTCGACCGGCGGCTCACCTCCGCTCGCGCGGAGAGGACCGCTGGACGTGCGTGTTGAACAGCTCGTCCACCGGCTCACCTCCGCTCGCGCGGAGAGGACTCCGTCCGGCACCCGGACGGAGGCCCTTGGGTCGGCTCACCTCCGCTCGCGCGGAGAGGACCGGTTACCTGCAGTGTGCTCACTCGACCCCCACGGCTCACCTCCGCTCGCGCGGAGAGGACGGCGTCCTGGAGATCACCCCGGACACGGTCGTCGGCTCACCTCCGCTCGCGCGGAGAGGACATGGTGCCGGCGTCCAGGACGATGGCGTTGGGCGGCTCACCTCCGCTGGCGCGAAGAGGACTCTGCCTCCGCCCATTGGTCAAGGCTCCTCGCTTACCTCCGCTCGAGCGGAGAAGCTGCCATCAGCTGATGTGCGGTGATCGCGGCCTGCGGCTTACCTCCGCTCGCGCGGAGAGGACCCCGGTCCGGTTGGCGGGGAACGCCTCCCCCGCGGCTCACCTCCGCTCGCGCGGAGAGGACGTGTAGACCGTGTTCACCACGAACTCGATGGGCGGCTCACCTCCGCTCGCGCGGAGAGGACGTCGCTGGAGTCCTGCTTCTCGGTGGCGATGCTGGCTCACCTCCGCTCGCGCGGAGAGGACGCCGGGAGGTGCATCTGGGAGCCGTCCTCCAGCGGCTCACCTCCGCTCGCGCGGAGAGGACAGCTCCCCGAGCCATCGAGCAGCGCCGTACAGCGGCTCACCTCCGCTCGCGCGGAGAGGACAGCCCGGACTGTACCTCGGTGGACCCGGCGATCGGCTCACCTCCGCTCGCGCGGAGAGGACCAGGCCCACACCGACGCGCACCGGTTGAGGCCCGGCTCACCTCCGCTCGCGCGGAGAGGACGCGGGACCAGCTGGTGGGGTTGCTGGGCATGGTGGCTCACCTCCGCTCGCGCGGAGAGGAATCGTCAGCGTCGAGCGTCCAGTCCAGGCGAGCCGGCTCACCTCCGCTCGCGCGGAGAGGACAGCAGCATCTACCGCACCGGAGGCCGACAGGTCGGCTCACCTCCGCTCGCGCGGAGAGGACGTGAGCGCGTCTTCCATCCCGATCGCGGCCAGCGGCTCACCTCCGCTCGCGCGGAGAGGACGGGCAGAGCGTGCCCGGCGTGTCCAGGGTGATCGGCTCACCTCCGCTCGCGCGGAGAGGACGGGTGATGCCCACAGGGCTCCTTAGGTTGCGGCGGCTCACCTCCGCTCGCGCGGAGAGGACGGGTGATGCCCACAGGGCTCCTTAGGTTGCGGCGGCTCACCTCCGCTCGCGCGGAGAGGACGCAACTCTCGTCGCGGAGACCATGAAGGCAACCGGCTCACCTCCGCTCGCGCGGAGAGGACGGCCGTGAACGTCCGGTGATGTCTCGCAAATCCGGCTCACCTCCGCTCGCGCGGAGAGGACGCCAGCCCCCGCCGTCCAGTTCAGCAGCCGCGCGGCTCACCTCCGCTCGCGCGGAGAGGACGCCGAGCCCGGCCGCTTCGAGAGCGGTAGCGGCGGCTCACCTCCGCTCGCGCGGAGAGGACAGCCGCCTCACCCTCGACGCGGCCCTCGCCTACGGCTCACCTCCGCTCGCGCGGAGAGGACGAAGCGGTACCGGTGATCGCGGCCAGGGCGCCCGGCTCACCTCCGCTCGCGCGGAGAGGACAGGGGACCACGCCGGGTCGGGTTGTTGGCCGTCGGCTCACCTCCGCTCGCGCGGAGAGGACGGTCTGGGGTTCGCTGGTCATGGTCAGAATCCCGGCTCACCTCCGCTCGCGCGGAGAGGACTGGGCGCCGGCCGCGCCGGAGCTGAACTTCTACGGCTCACCTCCGCTCGCGCGGAGAGGACAGAGCGCGGACGGATTCGACCGCGCCCTTCAGCGGCTCACCTCCGCTCGCGCGGAGAGGACCGCCCCGGTTTGGCGCGCGGGCTCCCGTCCGCCGGCTCACCTCCGCTCGCGCGGAGAGGACTCCTTCGCGTCGGCCGCGACTGGTTCGGCTACCGGCTCACCTCCGCTCGCGCAGAGAGGACTTCGCGAGGACCGACAGCCCGATCGCGGCCGCCGGCTCACCTCCGCTCGTGCGGAGAGGCCTACCCGGACGCCGCTGGGAACACCGTGTACCACGGCTCACCTCCGCTCGCGCGAAGAGAACTGCGCCCTCGCCGTCACCCGCGGCTGGTGGTCCGGCTCACCTCCGCTGGCGCGGAGAGGACTTCCACTCCAGCTTCTGCCCGGCGTCGCGCTTCGGCTCACTTCCGCTGGCGCGGAAAAGACGTCGAGACCATTCGCACCGTCGAGAGCTACGTCGGCTCACCTCCGCTCGCGCGGAGAGGACTTGGCGCGCACGGCCGGGTTCTCATCGGCCAGCGGCTCACCTCCGCTCGCGCGGAGAGGACCGGGCCTTGGCTCGGGCCTTGCGCGCTTTCTGCGGCTCACCTCCGCTCGCGCGGAGAGGACGTCGCGGTGTCGCCGGTCAGGTCCCACACCGACGGCTCACCTCCGCTCGCGCGGAGAGGACAGCGCCAGACCCCCCAGCGTCGCCGGGTACTCCGGCTCACCTCCGCTCGCGCGGAGAGGACTCCAGGACCGCCTAGCCGGCCTCCTGGGTGCCCGGCTCACCTCCGCTCGCGCGGAGAGGACTCTGGAAAAGGAAGCAGCCTAGACATGACCGTCGGCTCACCTCCGCTCGCGCGGAGAGGACGGCGGGGACCCGCTGGTCAGCCTCGCCAAGGGCGGCTCACCTCCACTTGCGCGGAGAGGACGAACACGCCTCATGGACGAACAGCGCGCAGCGCGGCTCACCTCCGCTCGCGCGGAGAAGGACTACCTGGTGGGCTGGATACGGGCCCTGGTCGGCTGCTCACCTCCGCTCGCGCGGAGAGGACAGGTCGACGCTGGATGCGTCGTACCAGCGAGTCGGCTCACCTCCGCTCGCGTGGAAAGGACGTACACACCCCCGCCCCGGGATGAGCCTCCATCGGTTCATCTCCGCTCACACGGAGAGGACATCACCGTGGCGGACGTGATCGCCACGGGGTACGGCTCACCTCCGCTCGCGCGGAGAGGACGACGCACCGAGCACCACTGACAGGCCCGCACCCGGCTCACCTCCGCTCGCGCGGAGAGGACCACGCAGGTCAGAGCCCGTGCGGTGCCGTCGCCGGCTCACCTCCGCTCGCGCGGAGAGGACGGCTCCTCGATCACGTTCGTGCGGATCAAGGGCGGCTCACCTCCGCTCGCGCGGAGAGGACTGTCGCCCTGCTGTCACCTGCGGATTTTCGGGCGGCTCACCTCCGCTCGCGCGGAGAGGACGTCGTCACCGGTCCAGCCCGCAGCCTCCAGGGCGGCTCACCTCCGCTCGCGCGGAGAGGACATGGGCCCGCCGCCGTCGTGGTCGGTCAGTGCCGGCTCACCTCCGCTCGCGCGGAGAGGACCTCGTCTTGGGCCGGGCCCCGGCCTTGACGTTCGGCTCACCTCCGCTCGCGCGGAGAGGACACGCCTTGCCGTCGATGACCTTGCCCGTGGTGCGGCTCACCTCCGCTCGCGCGGAGAGGACTCCCCGGTGGCCGGCGGGGAGCTGGGCGTCGACGGCTCACCTCCGCTCGCGCGGAGAGGACTCCAGCGCGAGAAGGTTGTACGGACTGGCCTGCGGCTCACCTCCGCTCGCGCGGAGAGGACGTGCGGGCCGCGGGGCCGCTGCGGGAGCGGTTCGGCTCACCTCCGCTCGCGCGGAGAGGACAAGCCCGGCTGGAGGAATCCCCCCGCATCGAACGGCTCACCTCCGCTCGCGCGGAGAGGACGCGCGGTGTGAAGGTGACGCCGATCTCGCAGACGGCTCACCTCCGCTCGCGCGGAGAGGACGGCCCCGGTTGGCGTCGTCGAACGTGAACACGCGGCTCACCTCCGCTCGCGCGGAGAGGACGTCAGGACGAGGCAGGCCACGAACGCGGTCGCCGGCTCACCTCCGCTCGCGCGGAGAGGACGTCCGTCGGCGCCGGCTGTCCGGCCCCGATGACGGCTCACCTCCGCTCGCGCGGAGAGGACCGTACTCTGCACGCGCTGGGCGAGCGCAACCACGGCTCACCTCCGCTCGCGCGGAGAGGACATCCAGGTCATCACGTCCCTGCTGAAGGGCGACGGCTCACCTCCGCTCGCGCGGAGAGGACGAACTCCCGGCGGGTGAACAAGTCGCCGTCGACGGCTCACCTCCGCTCGCGCGGAGAGGACCTGACCGGGGCACGTACAGATGTGGGTGCATCCGGCTCACCTCCGCTCGCGCGGAGAGGACGTCGCGGTGTCGCCGGTCAGATCCCACACACTCGGCTCACCTCCGCTCGCGCGGAGAGGACATGGCTTTCTGTACGGCCTGCGGGCTGGCGTCCGGCTCACCTCCGCTCGCGCGGAGAGGACCGAACGCTGTGGAACATGCCGCGCGAGCACGGCGGCTCACCTCCGCTCGCGCGGAGAGGACCGAACGCTGTGGAACATGCCGCGCGAGCACGGCGGCTCACCTCCGCTCGCGCGGAGAGGACCAGTTGGCCGGGTACTTCGTGTACTGGGGGTCCGGCTCACCTCCGCTCGCGCGGAGAGGACGCGCCGGTCAGCAGGACGCGCATGTCTGT
>NZ_JBFBCB010000039.1:0-43723 GCF_040682975.1 Streptomyces sp. NPDC051051 | reverse complement strand
GTCTCCGGCTCACCTCCGCTCGCGCGGAGAGGACGCCATGGCCGCGTTCCGGGCCTCCGGCGTGAGCGGCTCACCTCCGCTCGCGCGGAGAGGACGCGCCGGTCAGCAGGACGCGCATGTCTGTCTCCGGCTCACCTCCGCTCGCGCGGAGAGGACGCCATGGCCGCGTTCCGGGCCTCCGGCGTGAGCGGCTCACCTCCGCTCGCGCGGAGAGGACGTCATCTGCTGGGGGACCGGTGCGGAGTACGGCGGCTCACCTCCGCTTGCGCGGAGAGGACACCGCGATGTGGGCGTCCTGCGCGGCCGTGATCGGCTCACCTCCGCTCGCGCGGAGAGGACCTCACCGGCAGGTTCAGGAAGTACCTGCGGAACGGCTCACCTCCGCTCGCGCGGAGAGGACTTCGGCTTGCCGGGGGTGGGCTTGGGCGCGGGCGGCTCACCTCCGCTCGCGCGGAGAGGACAGGCCGCCATACGCCTCCCGCCACCTGAACGCCGGCTCACCTCCGCTCGCGCGGAGAGGACATGTTCGGGGCGGACGTCTTAGCGGGACGCCACGGCTCACCTCCGCTCGCGCGGAGAGGACGCATCCGCCGGCATCGGGGACGGCTCGGCCGACGGCTCACCTCCGCTCGCGCGGAGAGGACCGCGACGGTCGCCGCTGCTGGACCTGCCGCCACGGCTCACCTCCGCTCGCGCGGAGAGGACTCATCCGGGGCATCGACGAGTCGACGGCGAAACGGCTCACCTCCGCTCGCGCGGAGAGGACTCCAGCTTGTACGTCTCGACGAGGTCGGTGGCCGGCTCACCTCCGCTCGCGCGGAGAGGACCGGGCCCGGGGTCCGGGCGCTCACGCGGTGACCGGCTCACCTCCGCTCGCGCGGAGAGGACTCCGGCGGGTACAGGGCCAACTCGCCCTGGGTCGGCTCACCTCCGCTCGCGCGGAGAGGACATCCGCATGCTGACCAGCGTTGCGGGCGAGGGCGGCTCACCTCCGCTCGCGCGGAGAGGACTTCATCGCCCGGTCGAAGGGCTCGGGCCGCGGCGGCTCACCTCCGCTCGCGCGGAGAGGACCCGAGCCGGGGAACGAAGCCGCGGGCCTACTGCGGCTCACCTCCGCTCGCGCGGAGAGGACGTCATGCGAAACCGGACGGGCCTGATGGTGTTCGGCTCACCTCCGCTCGCGCGGAGAGGACACCAACGTCAACGCGCAGATCCGGTACGACGATGGCTCACCTCCGCTCGCGCGGAGAGGACACGACGACGACGCGGTCCGCCTGCGGCACGTTCGGCTCACCTCCGCTCGCGCGGAGAGGACAGTGGCGGCCGGGGTGCCCGAAGATGATCGGGCGGCTCACCTCCGCTCGCGCGGAGAGGACCGATCGACCTGGCCACCACCAGCGGCAAGCGCCGGCTCACCTCCGCTCGCGCGGAGAGGACCGGGGGCAGTAACCGGCGGGAGCGAGTTAGTGCGGCTCACCTCCGCTCGCGCGGAGAGGACGCTGCCGAGTTCGGAGAGGAGACCTTCCTCGTCGGCTCACCTCCGCTCGCGCGGAGAGGACCCTTTTTGACCTGCGGTGTTAGAAGTGGTTTGCGGTTTCTTGACCTTCGCTCGTGAACGTGATGAGGGTCAAGCCGTCGAAGTCGATGGGGTTGCGGCGTTGTTCTCCGGCTGTGCGGAGTTCGAAGCCTTGCTCGTTGTCGCTGGGGTAGGCGAGGACTGCGGTGCCGTTGCCGACGCAGGCGGTGACGGAGGCCCAGAGTTCGTCGCGTACGCGGGCGGAGACGGTGCCGATGTACAGCTCTGGGGTGACTTCGAGGAGCCAGCGGGTGAGGGCGCCGCGGAGGTGGTCGGGGACGGCGGTGGTGGCCAGGACGGTCATTGCGGCCATGTGTGCCGTGCCTTGTGGTGGAGGGGGTTCACAGTGCGTCTCCGTGGTTGGTGCCTCCGGGCAGGGCGCCGGCTACGGGGTCCCACAGGTCGACGAGTTCTTCTTCCGGGTCGGGTTCTTCGCGGTCGCTGTCGGGGTCCAGGAGGGTCTGGATGTCGTGGACGATGCTCGGCAGGAGCCGGAAGAGGCGCAGGCCGTCGCGGAAGGAGCGGCGGGCCTCGGCCTCGGGGTTGGGGGAGGCGTTGAGGGAGAAGGCCAGCGGGATGGTGAGTTCGGCTTTGTAGAGGTCGGCTATGTCGTAGACGAAGGCCTGCTGGTTTCCGTTGTGGACGTATCCCAGGGCGGGTGAGCAGCCGAGGGCGAGGATGGCTGCGTGGACTATGCCGTAGAGGCAGGTGTTCGCTGAGGACAGGGCGAGGTTGACGGGGTCCTGGGTGTCCCACTGTGCGGGGTCGTAGGCGCGGCGGAAGCGGCCGATCTTGTACTGCTGGGCGAGGAGCCGGTACTGGGCCTTGACGCGCTGGCCTTCCATGCCGCGCAGCTGTGCCAGGGAGGTACCGGGCGGTACCGAACCTTTGCCGAAGCGTCGCTCGTACATGGCGGTGGCGACGGCGAGCCGTCGGTCGTCGTCGGCCCAGGAGCGGGCCTGGCGCTCGAGCCAGGCGGTGGTGAGGGAGGCCGGCTGGGTTGCGGCGTAGCAGCGGACACCGCCCGATCCGGTGACGACCACGGTGGTGCCGTGGCGGGCGAGGGTGGCCAGGGCGCGGGCGGTGATGGAGGTGCCGGGGCCGAGGAGGACGCAGCTGAGGGCGGCGGTCGGCAGGTAGACGGTCTCCCTGCCTCGCCGGTCGCTGGTCACCTCGGCCAGGACGCCGGTGTCGTCCTGGAGGACGCGGACGACGTCCAGGTAGAGGAAGGACAGGGAGTCGGCGAAGCGGGGCAGCATGGCCACCGTGGGGGCGGCGAGTCTGCGGCGGCCGGGATGGGTGACAGGCGCGGTCATGGAGTGCTGGTGCTTTCGCGGGTGGGGGCGAGGGTGAGGAGGCCGCAGCCGTAGGCTTTTCCGCGGCCGATTCCGTCGGTGAGTTTCGCCCGGAGGTGGTCGGGGTCGATGACGGTGGCGGTGCCGTCGAAGCGGGTGCGGGCGTGCCGGATCCGCTGCTGGCCGGTGCCGGGTTTGCCGCGGACGCCGGTGGCGCTGTCGAGGGGCTGGGAGTGCAGGGTCAGTACTTTCAGGCCGGCGGTGTCGGCCTGCCGCATCCACCACTCGTCGGCGTGGGCGCCGGTGAGGGGGACGACGGCGGGCAGGTTGTACAGGGAGCGGGTGGTGGCGCCGGGTTTGCGGACGGGGCTGGCCACGCAGCGGAAGTGGACGTTGATCCCGGGGCGCAGTGCGGCGAGGAGGGGGCTGAGGTCGCGGGTGATGGCGGTGGCGTAGGTGTGGGGCAGGCGGTTCAGGTCGGGCTGGTGGGTGGACTGCATGAGGATGCAGGGGCCGGTGGGGGAGTCGTCTGTGCGGTGGAGGATGCCCAGGGCGGCGCGGGGGTCGGGTCCGGCTTCGTCGGGGAAGAGCGACATGAGCCGGCGGTGGAGGTGGACGGCGTCGCCGAGGTCGCGGCGGGCGTCGCGGGAGGCGGGGTGGGGGGTGATCCGGGTCAGCCAGACATTGTTCATGGACGGCTTCCCTCGTGGGTGTCGAAGTGGTCGCGGCTGTAGGTGCTGAGGGCGTGGAGGTAGTCGGTGCCCAGGCCGCCCCACTGCTGTGAGGGCGGGGTGATGGTGCGCCGGTAGAGGGGGCGGGCCCGGTAGGTGCGCCGCTTGGGGTGGTAGGTGACGGGCTGGTCGTTGAGGCGGGTGGTGGGGTGGGCGGCTTCGGCCGGGTCGGAGCTGGGGGTGTCCTGGGGCAGCGGCAGCTGGTTCAGGGGGTGGTCGGAGAGGAAGTCGACTGTGCGGGGCGTGGTGCCGGGGTGGGGGGCCGGGGCGGCGAGCGGCAGGCGCACCAGGTGGTGCAGGGCGTTTTCGGTGAGGGCGAGGAACAGTGGTCCGGTGGGCGGGCAGGCCCGCCGGCCCAGGAACAGCGGCCACTTGGGGGTGCGCAGTGCGTGGGCGCATGCGGTGAGCAGGGGTGTTGGGGTGGGGCTGGTCACGGCGACGGTGAAGGCGGCGTCGGCGAGGTAGTAGCGGTGGGAGAGCAAGGTGGTGGTGTCCCCGGAGCGTTTTTTGCCCTGGGCGGTGGTGACGGTGGCGGCGGCGGGCAGGCCGCCGCCGACGGTGTGCAGGTCGCGCAGGAGGACGCCGGGCCGGTCCACGCGGACGGTGATGTGGAGCTGGGCGAGGTCGTCGATGGGCTTTTCGCGGCTGCGGCCGAGCGCTGCGGCGAGGAGTCCGAGGATGCCGGAGCGGGTCGGGAAGGCTGCGGTGTCGCGCTGGTTGAAGTGGCTGTGGTGGCCCCAGGACTGCAGGGGGCCGGCGCAGTGCAGCAGCAGCCCAGCCGCCGGGGTGCCTGCCCCGGAGGCGGTGTCCGGGGCGGGCGCGGGGTGGGGGGTCGTGCTCACGCGGCGGCTCCGGGCGCGGTGGTGGTGAACGCGCTCTGGACGGCGGAGGCGATCAGGTGGTTCAGGCTGGTGTGGCGCTCGCCCAGGCCGTGGTGGCCCTTGGGGTCGAGGCCGGCCCAGCCGGTGTGCAGGATGGCGGAGGTGCCCATGAAGGAGTTCACGGCCTCGGCGTAGGCGGACAGGGTGTCGCGGGAGGCGGCCGCGTAGCCGCCGTCGCCGGCCGCCTGTACCGGCTTTTCGAAGGCCGCGGCGAGGGAGAGGGGCCGGTCGCCGCGGACGGTGAGGTGGACCAGGTCCGGCACGGTGTGCGGGGCGGTGGAGTTCTTCTTCGCCTGCGGCAGGGAGGCGACGAAGGCGTGCAGGAACGCCTCGGCCAGCTCGCGGGCGGCCGCCAGGTCGCCGCCGAGGTTGTCGGCGAGTTCGGCCAGGTCCACGGTGGCGTAGCGGTAGAAGGTGCCGGCGCTGAACTCGGCGTGACCCATGTGGGCGCTGCCGGTGGTGTCGTTCCAGGCGGCGGTGACGTCGTCGACGGCGGAGAAGTAGTCGATCTCGACGTCGGTCTGGTGGGTCGTCATGGCGTGGGCGACCTGGACGGCGCCGTCGACACCGGCGTCGTCGACCTCGGCGAGCATCCGGCCGAAGAGGTTGATGACGCCGTTGCGGGACCGCAGGATCGCCGTCACCTCCTCCTTGGGCAGGATGCTCTTGTCGGTGGCCTTCTTGATGTCCTTCGCGCTCTCCAGCTCGGCCCGCCTGGCCTCGGCCAGGTCGGCGAGCTCGGCGACGGCGCTCTGCGGGACGTAGACCATCGCGTTGCCGATCACCTTGTTGGCCTGGACCTGCTTGTCCTTCTCCTCCACCTCGAACTTGATGCCGCTGGCGGCCGCCAGGTGCGCGCCGGCCCGCGCGGCCAGGTCCTCGGGCCAGCCGCGCTCTTCGGCCAGCAGGCGGCTGACGCGCTCCCCGATCCGGCGGGTGCGCAGCGCCGCCTGGCCGACGCGCTGCTCGAAGTCGAGACGGACGGCCCGCTTCCAGCACTGGCTGGACACGCGGGTGCGCAGCACGCCCCCGTACTGGACGGTTTTGACCGAGTTGGTGTCGTCCCGGTTGAGGTTGGCGAACGGCACGGTCTGCAGGACGTGGACGCAGATGAAGCGGGCGGGCGGCTTCACGGACATGGGAATTCCTCCAGGCACAGCGATGGGTGGTCAGGTGCGGTCATGACGACCAGTGCCGGCCGGTACCGGCCGGCACTGGTCGGCGTGGTGGATCAGGTGCCGTCGGCGTTCTCGGGCTCCAGGTTGTCGGCCTGGTCGCGCAGGCGGCGCTCTTCCTCCTGCAGGCGGCGGTAGAAGTCCTGCAGCCAGCGGCGGGTGATCCGGCCGGAGTACCGCTGCCAGTCGACGAGGTCCTGCAGCAGCCGTGCCCAGTCCACGGGCACGTCCAGGGACCGCAGGTAGCGGACCGAGGCCGGCAGGTGCCGGTGCACCCCCGGCACGCCCTGCTTGCACAGCAGGTTCA
Organism: Streptomyces sp. NPDC051051; assembly: GCF_040682975.1. Classification (NCBI taxonomy): domain Bacteria; kingdom Bacillati; phylum Actinomycetota; class Actinomycetes; order Kitasatosporales; family Streptomycetaceae; genus Streptomyces; species Streptomyces sp. NPDC051051. Next base: position 37,758 of record NZ_JBFBCB010000039.1, on the reverse strand, counting down.
GGCGGCTCTCCGCGGTCCCGCGTCGCATCTTGCGCTCGTGGCCGGGGCTGCGCACGACGGCCAGCGCGAAGGACGCGCCGAGACTGGTGCCGTAGTCCCTTTCCCCGCCCGGGGCCTTGTCCTTGGCGGCGGGATCCGGCTCGGCCTCGGCCGCCGGCCCGGCGCTCTCCTCGCCGGACACCACGCCCCCGGTGCCGGCACCCGCACTGGCACCGGTGGGTGGGGTGGTGGGTTCGCGGCGCGCCTGCTCGGCGATCATCGCGGCGACGGCGTAGTACGCCCGCTGGGTGTCCTCGGACACGTGGTGCGGCACCAGGTGGGCGATGACGCGGTGCATCCGCGGAACCGAGTCCAGGTTCCGGCGGATGCCGGACCGCAGGGCGCTGCGCGCGCCCGGGTCACCCGCGCACGTGGCCTGCACGGCCTGGGTGAAGGTGCGGTAGCGGTCCAGACGGGTGGGTTCCTCGCCGGGACGCGGGGCCGGGACCGCCACGGCGGGCGGGGCTTGTGTGCTCACCAGGATCTCCTTTGGATCGCGGGCTGGTTCATGTGGCGGAGCTCGCGCTGGGCTTGCGGGGGCGGGGATCGCCGAACAGTTCGACGCGGGCCTCCTCCACGGCCCGGGCGCCGCGCTGGGTGCGTGTCACCGGCGTGGTGACCTCGTCGTAGGCACGGACCGCGAGATGCAGGAACGCCTTGCGCGCCGCTTGGGCGTCGAGGCCCCCGTCCAGGGAGGTCCCGGTGCGGTCCAGCAGACCAAAGCGGGTCCAGAACTCGGCCTCGGCCGCCGGCCAGTACCGGGCGGCCCCTTGGTGGGCCCAGGCCTCGGCGCTGTCTTTCTGGTCGTTGACGTAGGCCCGCCAGGCCCGGCGCAAGGCGCGGTCCAGGCGCCGGCCGAACTGCTCTCCCATTGCCCGCAGCCGTCCGACGGCGGGCCGGGTGCGGGCCGAGCGGCGCTCGGCGAAGGCGAGGACCGGCGGGGTCACCGAGTCGACGAACTGGGTGTCCTTGGCCTGCCCGTCCTGCTCGAAGCCCAGAGCGTGCACCCGCAGGTCCACGTCCAGCTCGATGGCCCACTCGAAGACCTTGGGCCGCCGTGGCTGTGCGACGCCGGGCGGGTCGATGAGCAGCAGCGCGTCCAGGTCCCGCCACAGTGCACGCTGCGAGTCTGCGGGCCGCGGGTAGACGTTGCCCTGCTTGCTGATCTGCCAGATCAGGTAGTCGTCCTGCGGCCGTATGCCGCGGCCCGTGCGGTAGGCCCAGGTGATGTAGGCGTCCCGCACCAGGGAAGTGTCGTCCTCGTCGGGCACCAGGAGCAGGGCGTGCATCGAGGCGGCGGTCAAGCGCGAGCACGGCCCCGCCAGGGCGGCCGGCGGACCGTCCGGGTCGGGAAGCTCCTCCCACTCCCACGGGCAGCGGTCCTGCTCCCGCTTGACGGCCTTGTCCGGCGGGACGAGCCCGGCCAGCAGCGTCTCGAAAAGGGTGGCCCCCTCGGGGTGGTAGGACAGGGCCGAACGCAGCGGGCCGGCCGTCGCGCTGGCGCTCTTCTGCCCGTTCACCTCCCGGGACGAGCAGCGGCCGGACGGGCCGTAGTAATGCCAGGTCAGCAGGTTGAGCAGAGCCTCCGAAGCGGACACAGGATCAGGGCGGCCGTCCAGGCTGTGACTCCACCAGGCGTGGTTGTTGCCGGACGGGCGCGTCACGACCAGCTTGTTCACCCCGGCCGTGCTGGCTGCATCGCACTGCTGCACCAGGCGCGGGTCCTGCATCCACGGCCGGCCCTCCGCCCCCGCCTCGAAGAGGAAGAAGCGGCTGCCGTAGATGGCGGCGTACTCCTCGATGCCCGCCGCCGGGAGCGCGCCCTCCTCCAGCAGCTCTTCCCGCCGCTCCAGCCACTCTTCGGGCCCCTCGCGCGCCTCGTCCAGCCCGGTGGCACGGGCGGTGAGCGCGTACAGGATCCGCAGCAGCGCCGAGTGCGCCGGCGCGTCGGCGACGGCCAGGCTCTCGATGGCGTGGCTGCGCAGCAGCAGTTCGCGAAAGCCGACCCTGGGCGGTAGTTCCTGCGCATCCTGCTGGCTGGCGTGCGGCGTCCAGCGCACGGGGATGAGGGGTTCGTACCAGATGTTCGTTGTCGCAGGCATGAGACTCCCGGGGCGATACACAATGAGGCTGGGGTCCCTGCGGGAGCGGGGGTGAGCCGACTGCCGCTCTCAGACGCGGACGCGTCACATCCCCCTGCCTGCGCAAGCAGGCGCTCTCCAAGTCCCCCCGGACTCCGTGGAGTTGAACCGTAGCGAAGACTGCAGCTCTCAGTAGAGCTTTCGTGCGGTTCGGTCATATCTGTTCAAGACCGACCTCCGAAATGGCGATCATCCGATCGCCGCGACGGCACACCCACCGGCCGTCGGAAGCTCTGGTCACCGGCAGCAGGACGACGTCCCGCAGCGCCGAGACCTTCCTCCACCGGGCAGGGTGGTCCTTCGCCGCGTCGCCGCCCCCACGCACCCACAGGCCGGGCACCGGGGCGGTGTGGGCGACCACGGCGGCCACGTCGTCCCGGCTCAGGGCCTTCGAACCCAGGCCGGGCACCGCGCCGCCCGAACCGTCAGAGCTGAGAGAAACCGACCCGTCCCCCTGCACGTACCCACACAGCACCCGGCCGGTGTCCGCCCCCAGCCGAGTGGTGAGCAACTCCTGCGTGACCCCTTCGAGCCGTCGGCTGATCAGGTGCAGCTGGCCCTCGATGTCCCCGGGACCCTTGATACCCACCATGGCGGCCAGATCGGCCTCCGCCATCTCGGACGCCATACGCCCCACGTCCAAGGACTCGAGCTCGCGCGCGACCGCCGCCTCGAGGCCCTCGACGAAGTCCGGCGCGTAGACGGCGTCCACCAGCTCCTGCACACCGTCCGGAACCACAATTTCCTCCGCGGCCCGTTCGGCCAGCAGCAAGGAGGTACGCAGGAGCAGGCTCACGTCGTAGACCGAACCCCAGGTCACCGGCTTGTCCGCCTTCTGCGCACGACGGAAGGGGTCAAGGACGACCAGCCTCGGCCGGTCCTCCGCCCGCGCCCACCGCGGCCGCCCGCCAGGCCCCCGGTGGTGGCGGCGGCCACGGCCCGCACGCTGCAGCAACTGCGCCAAAGGGGCCAGATCGCTGACGACCAGATCGAAATCAAGATCCAACGACTGCTCCACCACCTGCGTCGCGACCAGGATCGACGTCGGCCGCACCACCGGCGCCCCACCGGCCTGCGGCTTGCCGTACGCCGCCTCGCAGTCGGAGGTGATCTGCTGGCGGACGTTCGCCGGATACCGCGAATGCAGCAGCCGGATACCGCCCTCCCGCCGCGCCAGATCAGGAAAGGCGACGCACAGGTCCCGGTAGGTGGACTGGGCCTCCGCGACCGTCGTACAGCACACGAGAGCCGCTCCGCCCTCCTCCACGACCGGCCGCAGCTCCTCCCGCAGCGCCTCCCGCCGGCCACCGGACCGCGGCGGCACCACCGCCCCGTCGGCAACGTCCCAGGCCACCCGCCGCACCGCCACCTCCAGAGTGCGCGGGCGGCCACTGCTGGTCACCCGAGCAGCCGGCACCTCACCGGTGACCGCACTCGCATACAGCCACCCCGGGTAGCGCGCAGCGACAGCGACCGGCTCCAGAAAACCCGCACCCCGGCGGTAGGCGTTGACCAGCGACGCCGCGGTACTGCCGGTCAGCGTGGCCGACAACAGCACCACCGGCGAACGCAGCGCACCCAGCCACTCCAGCAGCGTGAGCAGCAGCTTGTGCATCCACGGCCCATAGGCGTGGGCCTCGTCGACGATGACGACCTTCTCGTGCAGACCGAACAACGGCAGCGCGTTGTACCGCAGAGGCAGCACCCCGCGCAGCACCTGGTCGACGGTCCCCACCGACAAAGGAGCAAGGAACCCCCGCCCCGGCCCGCGCAGCCAGGCGTCCGCCACCACCGCCGTCGCCTCATCCGCGCTGACCTCACCCGCCCGCCCCCGGCCGACCGCCACGCCCGCCGCGTCCTGGGCCGCCTGCCCGTACAGCGGGTTCAGCCAGGCCATGGAGTGCAGCAAGGTGAGCGCTCGCTCCCCGCCGAGCGAAGCCTCGGCGAACTTCCTCACCCGCCCGTACATCGCATCCGCGGTCGCCATGGTCGGCAGCGCCACATACATCCCCCGGGCCTCCGCCGCCCGGCCGAGAACGGAGGCGGCATACAGTGCCGCCTCCGTCTTCCCGTCACCGGTGGGCGCGGTCACCAGCACCAGCCCCGCACCATGCTCTGCGACCAGCCGCGGCAAACGCTCGACAAGATCCTTCTGCAGCGGGTTCGGGGAGAACGCAAACATCTCACCGAAGGACTCCGCCTCGAACGTGGCCCGCCCCAACTGCGCCTGAGCCACCAACCCCGGCGCGGCAGCGCACGCCCGCCGCCAATGCGCATCGACCTCTGCCGGCGTCCCCTGCCAGTCCCCGGCAGCCGGCTGGACGGCCTTGATGGCACCGATCTGGCTCGCCAGCCAGTCCGCCGTGACCACCAGACCCGTCAGCACCACCGCCATGTCCGCCGACAGCACACCCCCCGGCACCGCCTCCCCACCGCTCACCCGCCGCAACTCCTCGAAGTGCAGCCGCCGCTGCCGTGCCCAGCCCGCCTCCCCAAGCCCCGGCTGGTACTGACTCGGCACCCGCAACTGCGCCGCAGACAGCTTGGCCCCGAACACCCCATGGTGTCCCCCCAGCAGCTGGCCCACCCAGTGAGCCACCGGCGCCTTCGCTCCCCCCACCCCGGAAGCAGCCCGTCGGACCGGATAGCCCTCCTCCGCCAGCAGCGTGGCAAGAGACCAATGCGTCGCCATCTCGTGCCGAAACCCCCGGTCCCGCTCGGTACCCGGCGCGAAAAGATAGGCCGCATCGGCACGCACCTTCTCGAACAGCGACGCCACCTGCGCCTGAAAGACCGGCGTGATCTTCCCCAGATCGTGAAGGCCCGCCCACAACGACAGCACCGTCCGGCAGTCCTTCACCTCCAAAGCCAGCTGCTCGGCGAACCGCTCCCGCGCACGGGCGGACAGCAACACGTCCCACAGCACGCCGAAGACCGCGGCGACGTCCAGCAGGTGGCACATCACCGGATACGCGTGCTCGAGACCGTGCTCCTTGCCCCAGAGCCTGGGATCAGGACAGGCACAGACTCGCGAGACTTCCTGATGCTTCGTCACAGAGGCACTGCTATCAGGGCCCACTGACAACAGGTTCCGACCAGCCAGAACACTGACTACGCGAGGGCGCCAGGCTGGAGGCTCTGCTTGCTCGGTGCGATATGTCCAGCCGAGCCAGCGCGTGAGCCACCCCTACGCCGCAGGGGTGTAGGTGACGGCGGTGTCGCCGCAGCCGGTGGCGAGTTCGGTGAGCCGGTCGTGTTCGTTCTGGTCGGCGGTGAGGTTCCAGCGCAGTTTCGTCGCGGTCCATTCGGCCACGTACCGGCACACCGCGTCCGGGGCCGGGGGCAGCCACTGGGCGGGGTCCTGGTCGGCCTTGCTGCGGTTGGAGCGAGCGGTGACGGCGACGAGGCTGGTTTCCTGTCCGAGGTCATTGGCGTAGGCCTCGCGCCGGGCAGCGGTCCAGGCGAAGGCGCCGGAGTCCCAGGCCTCGGCGAGGGGCACCATGTGGTCGATGTCGAGGCCGGAGGGGTCGGTGACGGCGGTGTCGTCGTAGTAGGAGAACCAGCTCCCTCCGGTGAGTGCGCAGCGGGCGCCGACGGTGGGGGCGGTGACGGCCTCGGCGAGGAGGACTTCGCCGCGGGTGTTGCAGCCGTCGGTGGGGTCGGCGCCGGCGTTCCAGTGGCGGAAGGCGTCACGGGTGTAGCCGTCGCGGGACTCACCGGCGAGGGGCAGAGTGGCGACGGCGTCGGTGAGCGGCAGCACGACGGGCTCGGCGGCCACCGCGTGCGCGGGGCCAGCGGCGAGCGACGCCAGAGCGAGACAAGAGGCGGCGAGAACGCGCGCAAGGGTGTTGATCACGGAATCTGGATAGCGGGCCACATGGGTGGCGTTCGGCGGGTTCGGCCCGCAGATCATCCGCGAGGGTGACCGCATTCACCCGAGCACCGCCTTGTCTCCCGGAGTGCTCCGTCGTCTTTCGCTGACGTGGCCAGGGCTGCTCCTTTTCTTCAGGGAACGGCTCTGGCCGCGGCTGGCCTGGCGGAGGTTCAGATGTTCTGGCGCAGCTCAACGAGGTGCACGTGGGCGAACCATGTCTCGTCATCGACGCCGCAACCGGACCAACGCCACCGCCCGCGCCTCCCGGACGCCGCCCGCCGCTCATGCGCAGGAGCCGGGTGGAACGCGTGTGCCCTCCGCCCGGTTGTCCCGGGGGAGGGCACACGTGTTCGCCGGAGGCGGGCTGTCAGCCGTGGTAGTTGATGTAGCCGTTGCCGTCGGCGTCGTTGGCGCGCTTGGTGTAGGAGTGGACGTCGGCGCGCGCTCCGGTGGGCTTGATCAGGTAAATGGTGTCCTTGTCGTTGTTCCAGATGAAGTTGCAGTTCTGGCGGTAGACGACATTGGAGGCGTCGGAGTCGGTGCCGCGCCCGCCGCGGAGCTTGACGTAGTCGCCGGGCTCGAGGGTGTGGTTGGCGGGGAAGGTGAACCTGTTGCCGGCGGCGTCCTTGACGACGTACCCCTTGAGGTTGACCTTCGAGGACCTCGAGTAGTTCTTGATCGTCAGGTACTCGTCCTTGGTGTTCCCGCCCGAGCAGCGGTTGGAGTCCGAGCCGGGGGCGTCGTACTGGACGCCCTTAACCTTGAGCGCGGACGAGTACTCAGTGGCCTGGGCCGGTCCTGCGGTGACGGCGGCGACCGAGACGGCCGCGGCGACGGCGGCCAGCGCGTGACGCATGCGCATGAGGATTCCCCCCTCAGTGGTGCGAATGGAGCGCTCGGAGCATACCGAATGCGATCACCACGTGTGTGCGGTGTGTATGAATCGTGAAGGCGTGCGATCCGAGAGGTCCTCTTCCTCGTCAGGGCTGTTGGCGGGCGGCGCGTGACCGGCGTACGGCCGGTGGCGTTGGCCCGGCATGGATGATTACGCACACCTCGACCTGGACGAGATCGACTTCGCCCCCGTGGACCACGCCGCCGAGCGGCTGGCGCTCCTGACTCTGGCCGAGGCGCACGATCTGCTCGACCTGCTGCTGACCATCGCCCAGACCGACGGGCCGCTCTCGCCGCGGGCGGAACGATTCGCGCGGGAGATCGCCGCCCGCATCCCCTTGAAGAACTGACACCGCCGCCGCCAGCAGCGGCAGCGGCGGCGCTGCTGGTGAAGGCGGTGTGGCGGCGGCGCGGGATGTCCGGGTGCGTCAATCCGGCGCGGCCGTTACTCACTTTCGGGTGGCGGTCCAGGGCCGGGTGGGGTGGCGGGCTGTGGCGATCCGGCGGCATGATCCCGCTCCCGCAACGGCGGGTCGTCCTATGGGGCGTCAACGTCGTGCATTCGGTACGTAAATGAACGTTGCATCCGACAGTCACGGAAATATGGGCAAGAGGTAACGCAGTCCGCATTTCACTTCCACCTTCTGCACACGGTGGACAGGGTGTGGGCAGCGGCTGAACCGGCTGCCCCGCACACCGCACCACATCCCGGGACGGCGGCCAGGAAGCCCGCCGTCGCCGGGAGAGTGCCCGCACCTGCAGGGGGATCCCATGTCTGCCACTTCTTCCCTCGCCTCCCGCCGCATGCTCGCGGCCGTCCTCGCGGCCGGCGCCGTCATCGGGGCGGCCGCGCTGCCGGCCTCGGCCGCGACACCCGCGCCGACCTCTACCAGGACCGCCGCCACTACGTGTGGAACAACGACCGCGACACCGCCACCCTGCGCAACGACCGCGACCGCCTCGTCGACCGCGAGTCCTGGGGTTACCACCGCGGCGGCCGCCACTGACCGCCCCCTCCACCGCGCACCGGTGACGGCTGACCGCCCCACCCGCACGCACGCATGAAGCATCGGCGCGTCCGGCCACCTCCACGGCCGGGCGCGCCGACGCGCATGGTCGCGCGAGGACTCTGTTGTGGGCTTCACCCTGTTGCAAAGCCGACGGGAGCACCCGCTGGAACAACTTCTCCAGGTCTTCCGGCGTCAACCGTTGACCAAGCCCTGTGGTCGTCACCCTGGTCTGCTGCAAGATCAAGCCAATGAAATGACATCTATTCTGCCTCATCGTTGATTAATCAATCAATTATTGGCTTCAAATTTCCGGCCCGTAATGCTGGTCAACTCCGGTGTGGCCACGTCTTTTGCGCGGGCGTCTTTCTGCGGATGCAGTGCGCTGTTGGTTGTCGGCCTGCAGCGGAAACAAGCCGGTGAATTGGCCGCATGTGAGTTCCGGATGGTGGCGTTCCAAGCTCAGAAGCTGCTCAACAATGTGGATAAGTCCTTGCCGTGTTTGTCTTGTGCATGATGGGCTCTGGGTGCCTGATCACTGACCGGTTCAGGTAACTCGCAACATCACATGGGGGATTAGACATGCAGCTCAGTATGCGTAGATTAGCGGCGGCCGGAGCGGTCATGCTGGGGGCGGGGCTGATGATGGCGCCGTCCGCGGCGGCGGACGAGAACGGTCCGCAGTCCTGCCCGCCGGACGTCTGGTACAAGGTGGTGTCCTCGGGCGCCTCGTACGAGGCGGTCGGCAGCACCGCCGGCAAGTACAACTCCAGTTCCACGGCGTCGATCCTGCGCTACGACCTGACGACCACCAGGTCGAAGCAGACGACCTGGGGCGCCGAGATCGGCGGAAGCGTGAAATGGGCGATCGTGGAGGTCGAAGCCAAGACGAGTTACGACGTCACCAACTCGACCACCAGCGGTAAGACGGTGTCGAACACCATCAACGTTCCGGGCAAGAGCTACGGCTACACCACGCCGAAGATCGAGCGGCGCAAGTTCACCGTGGAGAAGTGGCAGGACACCGCCAGCTGCAATGCCCGGTTCCTGGGCAACATGGGAACGCTGAGCGGCATCACCGCCTACCCCTTCTTCTCGGAGTGCACGGCCAGGAGTGCGTGCACGCCCAAGCCGTAGGGCAACCTCGCCGGGAGCGGGCCGACCACCCGCTCCCGGCATCAGCACGACCTCTGACGAAACTGGGGGAAAGCCCGATGGACCACAAGACGACTCACACCACGACGCTTCGACGCCGTTGTGGTGCCCTGCTGGCCCTCGGCCTCGTCACGGCCATGGCCACCGCCTGCGGACCGGGCGAGGACGACGGCGACAGCCGGTCTGCACCGCACGACATCGTGGTCAATCTGGGCGGTGAGGTAGTCGTCCTGGACGACTTGAACGCATCGCCCCGAGTTGTGGGCCCCCGGCCGGCCGGAGCCGAGAATGCCGACGCCTACCGCCTGGCCGGCCCGCGCCAGCTCGCCTCCGGCCAGATCATAGGGATCCGCGACGGCGGGGTCGTGGCCATCGAGCCGAGCAAGCCCGGCACGGCGGTCCTCCTCGGCCAGGCCGGCGCCTGGTTCCCCGCCGCTGACGGCAAGCGGCTCTGGGCCGTCACCGAAGAGCCGGCCGACACCGCCTGCAACGGGCTGGACCTGCCGCAATCAGTTGTGGCCCGCTACACCGTGACCCGGTACGAGACGTCCGGCCGCCCCTCCCGCACCACCTCGAAAGCGGCCTGCGGCCTGCGACCGGTCGCCGACACCTCCCGGGGCCTGCTCGCTCTGCGGACCACCGGCGACACGGGAGGAGGCGGCACCGGCGTACGAGCGGTGACCGACCTCGTGCTCCTCGACGACCGGGCGAACACCGCCACCGAAACCGTCGCCACCAACGCCAGCTTGGTCGCCACCGCCGGCAACCGTGTGATCTGGCGCGACGACACCTGCGGCAAAGGCACCTGCACGCACGTCTACGACCTCGACAAACGCAAGAACGCCCCCGCTCCCTCCTGCGAGGGCGGCGACACCGTGGGCGTGGGCACACTCGACCCCAGCGGCCACTGGTATCTCAGCGCTCTGCGCACCAACCGCCTGGCGATCCTCGACCTGAACGACAACACCTGCCAAGAACAAGAACTCGACGCACTTCCCGCGGCCGGCTCGAGCGACCTCGATGAAACCTTCGGGATCGCCTGGTCAGGCCCCCATGTGCTGCTGCTCGACCAACGCTCCGGAGCACTCACCGCCGTCGACGCCTCCCACCACAAGACCGACAAGCGCACCGAACCTCTCCCGGTCGGCAACCAGGCTCAGATCTGGAGCGCCTCCACCGAATGAAAACGGCGGCGTGCCGAACACCCGCCGCGCAGCCCGTCGCGGACACATCGGATTACGGCGGCGGGCAGCAGCGCGGGGAGGACGTTCAGTACTCGCCCTCCATGCCCTTCTTCAGCTTCGCGACCTCGGGCCCGCTGTCCTTTGCGGGCACCGTCCACTGGAAGGTCGCGGCCGTGCCGTCGGTGTAGAGGAGGGTGCCGGCGCGCTGCGCTTCACTGATGTCGAAGGCGATGGTCCGCCACTTCCACGCACCGGCGGGGATGGTGCCGCCTCCGGTGAAACCTTGCGGGGTGATGCTGCTGGCTTCTCCGTCGCCTTCGCTGAGGGCCTGCCCGTCGGGGGCGATCCACTGCCAGCCGCCGCCCTCAATCGGCGCCGATTCCGCAGCTGCCGTGCCAGGCGCACGGTCTTTCACCGTGATGATCGCGTACAGGCCGTTGACGGCGGTCATCCCCATCGCCTCCTTCTGGTAGACGATGGTCGTCGGCGTCACCTCGAGCGGCTCGCCTCCCGCGGTGCCGTCCGCCGGGCTCTGCGCTCCCGTTGTCCGGGCCGGCTTCCCCCAGGCGAGCGTCTCCGTGCCGCCGGTCCCGTCGCCACCCGTACCGCTCCCGTTGCCACCTGTACCGGCGCTCTCGGAGCAGTTCGCCATCCAGTCCGCTTGGCTGAGCGTCTGGCTGGTGCAGTCGACGCTCTCGGCCGCGGGCGGCGAGGCCGACTTCGACGAGTCGACGCTGCTGTCGCCACAGCCGGTGAGTATGGCGAGGAGTAAGACTGCTGTGGCGGTAGTGGCGCGGATACGCACGGGTCCCCCAAGGGTTGCACTTGGCCACAAGGTACCCACCTGTGTACAGCGTGTGAGTACGCTTCACCGAGCCGTGACAGAACAATGCCCTGCCCCTGCGCCAGCAGATGGCGGGGCGCTTCGCCGTGCTCAGAAGCTGACGGACTTCCCGTCCTCCGCACCCCAGTACGCCTGGACACCAGCTCCCGCCCCGATGACCCCGTTCCACGAAACACCTCTGCGTCGGAAGGGAGGACTGGCGCGCCTGCTCCTGGCTGTGCCGGTGAGCCGGAACATCCCGCGTCGGCGGGGAGGGCCGAGACGTAAAGCGCAAGCTCCTGGCGGACGACGGAGCACCCCCGCGTTGGCGGGGAGGACCGCATCACCGCCCGCCCCGCGTCGGCGGGCATCGTCCTCCCCGCCGGCGCGGGGGTGCTGAATGCGTTCTTGGGGCCGTCGAGCGCGGTGGGGTGGGTGTGCGGCCCCCTCTTGGGTGGTTCTTCAGCACAGGGGGCCGCACCGGGTGCGGCGTCGAGTGGCGCCTCTGCCTTCCATGATGACGGACACGTCACCGCGGGTGGTCAGAAGTGACGTATCCGCCCCAAAGTGCTGAACCTTGAGGTGTTCTGCTCGCGTAGTGGGGGTGGCGAGCGGTAGCGGACGGTGGCGTAGTGGCCCATTGTTCCGTAATTCCATGATCACGTGGCGTGGCGGGCCGGGGCGGGGTCATGCTGGCGGTCCTTCCTGACAGCGCTTCAGCACCGCTGCCAGGAAGGGCCGTTGTCGATTTCGCCCACAGAAACCGAGTGCAATGTCGAGTAAGAAGGTGGTGACCGCTGCCGTGCTGGCGGCGGTCCTCACGTGGAGCACGATCATGATCGTGCTGGGGCACGCGGCCGCTGCTGCGGTCCTGCTGCCCTCCCTGGGCCTGCTCGTCCAGCAGATCGTCCAGGCCCTCACCGCGCCCGACGGCCCCGCCCGGTCCGCCGACATCGGCGCTGCCGACACGGACGGCCAGGAGGGGACGCGATGATGCCCTTCCCCGGGCCGGCCCACCAGCCCCCGCCCCTGCACACCGCCGTCAAGCGCGGCCGACCGCCGGCACCGATCTCCCCGGACGCGGGCCCCTCGCACTGCGCCTGGCTCGAGCCCGTCCGTAGTGCTCTGTTCGCCAGCGGCCTGACCCTCGACGACCTCGTCGTGCGCTCCGGCTACTCCAAGACCCGTATCAGCCAGCTCCTGCGCGGCAACGACTACTACCCGTCCTGGGAGATCACCTTCACCGTCACCCGCGCCCTGGGCCTGCCCACCCGGCCACTGCGCCGCCTGTGGGCCGCGGCCGCTCGGGAAGCCGACAAGGGCGACGACTGGATCAGGCGCTGCATAGAGCAGGTCGCGCATGAAGGGGAGGAGCCGCCCCTGCCTTACCAGGCCTTCACCGACGACGTGCGGGGCGTCTATACCGACTACGCCCGCGCTTTCCTCCTCACCGACCAACGCGCGCGCTGGGTCGTCTCCGAGGCCTTCGACATCCTCTGGGTCTGCTGGGAACACGCCACCGCCAGCGACAACCTCCACCGCTACGCCTGGCGCCTGCTGCGTACTCGGGTCCTGACCCGCGCACCCCGCCACCTCGACGGCCGCCCCGATCTGCGTGCCGCCGTGTTCTCCACCCGCGAGGTCCACGGCCACCCCGCGGTCCCCGGCCACCTGGTTGTCCTCACCGAACTCATCGACCTCTTCGACGCCATCACCCGCCTGCCCGACGACCAGATGGACGTCGCCGTCCTGCAGTACCTGTGCGGCACCCCCCACCACACCATCGCCCACACCCTGGGTATCGCCCCCGCCCTCACCCACGCCGTCGACCACCACGCCCGCGCCACCGTCGAAGCCCTCCTCACCACCCCGACCCCGGAGTGACCCCGCCCGCCATGACTGCCATCGACCAGCTCCTCGCCCGCGCCCGCCTCCACCCCCAGCCCGACGTCCCCGACGACACCGTCTCCTACGAAGACACCCCCTACCCCGCCGACCTCCCCGGCGCCCACCCGACCCCCAGCCCCAGCCTCAACCCCCACCAGCAGGCCGCCGCCCGCCACCTGACCACCCTGTGCGAAACCGCCCTCGCCACCGTCACCGAGAAGTCCCTCACCTTCCTCACCGACCAGATGCCCGACCTGCACTCCGCCTGGCTCCTCGGCTGCGCCCTCCACATCGCCGGCATCCCCCAAGGCGCCCGCTTCTGGTGGCAATACGCCGCCGGAGACAACCACGCCCCCGCCTGCTACTCCCTCTCCCTCTACCACCAGTCCACCGGCGAACAGCACGCCGCCGACTTCTACCGACAGCAAGCACACCTGCTCACAGCAGCCCCCGACACCGACACCTTCACCGTCGTCGGCACCTGTCCCCCGCAAGAGATCAGCTTCGACGCCAGCCTCCCCACCGTCCTGCACACCCTCCACCGGCTCTCCGCCACCCCTGGAACCCGTCCGCGCCAACGCCACCGCATCAACGCCCTGACCAACTACGTCGCCGACACCGTCACCAGCCACTACACCCGCCACCCCGGCATCGAGATCCCCGTGCCAGAGCCGCGCTTCGCCGACCGGGTCGTATGGCTCCTGACAGCCACCTTGCCGTGGAAGAGGCGAACCAGGCAGGCTCGGCCCTCCGAGCCAGGCCTGCCCGCCCGCCGGACAACGCGCTCAAACTACGGTCAGACGCCGACGACCACTACGAGCTGCACATCGATGATCTGACGGGTAGGCCGTCTACTTTGCGTGTTGGCGAGGCCTTCGAGCTCAGCGCCGGACAACCTGGCGTACTAGAGGAGAGGCTGCGGGCACCGGCTGGTGGAGGCTTTCCCAGTGGGTCAGTGGCGTAGGAGGTCGGGTCGGGTGTCGGCGAGGGTGAAGGCGTGCTGGAGTCCTTTGACGAGTGTGTGGTCGATGCGGTAGAGGCGGGCGTGTTCGTCTCGCTGGAGGAGTGGGGCTTTGCCGGCTGGGCCGATGCGGCGTTGTACTGCGGCGAGGCTGGTCAGTGTCCCGCCGATCCGGGTGAGGGGGATGGGGTGTGTGGGGTGGTCGGCGAAGTGCTGCTGGACATCGTCGTAGGAGGCGGTGCCTTCCGGTCGGTGATGTGGCGCAGCACCGCGCGGGCTCCGGGCTTCAGTGCTGTGATCACGTTGAACAGCAGCCGGTCCGTCCAGCCGTTTCCGAGGTCGTCGTCGGCGAGGTCCTGCGGTCCGGGGCAGGGTTCTGCCGGTGGCGCGGCCGGCCACGTCTCCGGTGTGGCCGGGCGTAGTCCGTAGGCGGCCTGGACGGCGGCCATCGCCTGCTCGTACGTGTCCGTCTCGGTGTCGATCGTCAACCGCACGCTGCCCCCTTCGTCACGTCATCGTCACCCTTGCGGGCCGGCGGCCGCTGGTTTTCCTCAGGCGCGGCGGGTAGCCGTCCCGCCGCGGTGGAGTGGCAGTGGATCGCGTGCGGCTGCCGGTGTCGGGAGCCGGGGCGCAAGCCGACGCCAGGACTGAGTGGAGGCAACGCTGCGCGGCAGTGCCGTGATCCGATGCGGGGTGGCGCTGTCGCTGTGCTGGAGTGATCAAGTAAGAGTGCCTGTGCAGGATCGCTTAGACGATGTGGACTCGTTCGGTGTTGCCTTCCTTGTCACGCAGGAGGACTTCCTTGCCTTCGGCCATTTGCTGGGCGAGGAAGGCGTAGACCTGGACGGCTCGGTTGATGACGTCGGTCTTGGACAGGCCGGTGAGCCGCATGAGGGTGGCGACTGCCTGGACCGCCGTGGCGATGAGGGTGACGGTGAACCGTTCGTTCTCGGTGCGTACGGCGTGGAGTTTGTCCGCCTGACGGGGCATGCCTCTCAGTCTCCTTAGGAGTGGGGACGGTGCCGGGCGGCACTTCTGGCTTCCCCATCATGACATCTTCGCACCTGATAGGCACCATTTCGGTGCTCCATATGTTCGGGAGGGGTGCATTCCAACTGCTGTCGACGTGGAGGACTCACCAATCTGGTGAGAAGCCGGTGTACAGCAGGTCCGCCGTCGTGTACTTTTGTGGCGCGGCATCCGCCGTGCAGTCGATCAGAAGGAGATCTCCATGCGGCTTCATCCACGCCAGCACGTGAGCGGGCTCTTGCTAGCCCGCTGCTCGGCTCTCTACGACACGTAGGGACGAGCTGCTGGCTGGGATTGGAGATCGAGCTACATGTGCCGATTCGCGGTGCATGGTTCGATCGCCGCCACCATGGAGGTCCCCAGCCCTATGATCAACAACTCTGCACAGGCCGCCGCTGCGGGGCGCAGCGACGAGCAGCCGTCGGCGCAGGCCGAGGC
Source organism: Streptomyces sp. NPDC051051 (assembly GCF_040682975.1). Lineage (NCBI taxonomy): Bacteria > Bacillati > Actinomycetota > Actinomycetes > Kitasatosporales > Streptomycetaceae > Streptomyces > Streptomyces sp. NPDC051051. The sequence goes on along the minus strand of NZ_JBFBCB010000039.1, from coordinate 22,326 downwards.
GCGGATCGAAACCACCCTCGTCGACCTGGTGGAAGTGCCCACCAGCGACGCTCAGGTGATCATCGAGGTCACCAAGGACAAGTTCAAGGTCGGGATGCGTGTCCCGGGCCCCCACACCGGGCAGATGATCAACGCCTCGACCCGCGTCCTGGGTCTCGTCGGCTCCGTCGCCAGCCCTCTCGTGCTGCTCAAGGTCTCCGTGGACGTTCCGATGCCGTGGCAGGGAATCTGGTCCCTGGCCGTGGTGGTCGGGCTCCTGCCCGTCGTCCATGTCCTGCTCGGTAACCGCCACGACAAGCGGTAGCCGTAAGCACCTCCACATATAACCCTGTGGCTCAGCGCCGGACTTCCTGTCCGGCGCTGAGTTGCGTCTGCTTCCCGCACTACGTCAGCGGATGAGTCGGTTGAGCATGTGGTGGGTGTCGGTGTCGGTGGTGTGGAGGTGGGTGGTGTGGGTGCCGCGGGTGAACAGGACGCGGTAGGTGTTGAGGGCGTAGGGGAGGTACTGCTGGGGGGTGAGGTGGCGGAGGGCTTCGTCGTGACTGCGGTGGGGGTGGGCTGTCCAACGATCGTCTGTCCAGGTGAGGTCGGGGCCGATGATGACGCCGGCGTGGTGGTATTCGAGGCCTTGGGCGGTGTAGATGCAGCCGATCTGCTGGTGGCCGCCGGTGTGGCTGGCCCATAGCTGGCTGTGCGGGGCCAGGGGGCGGCCCTCTTCGGGGTCGGTGAGGGCGGTGGCGGCGTTCCAGGCAGCGCGCCAGGTCCGGGCCGGGGCGTCCCGGTGGCTGGCGGGGACGTCGATGCTGATGTCGAGAGGCAGAGCGGTGGCGCCGCGGGGACGGGTACGCGTCCAGCGCCAGCAGAACCCGGCGGTGGTACGGGCGGTACGGCCCTGCGCGGTGGCGTGTTCGATCCCTTCCTGGAGCTGGAAGGGATCGTCTGCGAGACGCAGGTTGTAGCCGGCGTGCCCGGTCCAGGGCTGGGGGGTGCCGTACAGGAGGGCGTCGACCCAGGCGGTGTAAGCGGCCGATCCGCTGCACCGGAACGAGCCGGTCAGTTCCAGGTGATGATGGGCCCGGCCCAGGGCGCGGGCAGCGGTGCGGATCTCTTCGACGGTGGTGCCTTCGTCGGGGCGGATGATCTGCCGTTCGTCGAGGAAGACCACGGCCAGCGGCACATGCGCGAGCACGACGGCCAGGTCCGGCGGCAGGCCGGGGGCGCCGCCTCGTTTGATGCGCTGCGCCTCGTCGATGACCAGGGCGCCGCTCTGGCGGGCGGTGCTGCGCATCGAGCCGGCCGAGGGGAACAACTCGCGGGCAGCGAGGTGGCCGCGGGTGGCGTCCAGGAGGTGGGCGCGCAAGGTACCGGAGGGGGTGATGAAACGCGGGGCGACTGTGGGGTGGCGGCGCATGAGGTAGCCAAGGAGCCGCACGGCGAGCGCGGTCTTGCCGCTGCCCGGGCCGCCGCTCACCGTGATGACCGCGCCTTCACCGCCGCCGTCCGCTGCCGTGCCTTCGTCGCCGACGGGCAGGTGGCGGGCCGCGGCCTGGCGGATCTTCACGAACGCGTCCTGCTGGTCACCGACCAACGCGAAGGCACGGTTGCCGGCCAGGTCGGCGCCGACATGGCCCAGGAGCCGACTGGACGGCGTCCACCGGATGTCCTCGAACGCCGCCACCTGCCCGACATCCGGCGCAGTCAGGTCCCCACACCACAACAGCGCCGCCAGCGCACCGACGGACCCGGACAACTCCTCAGCCGTCACCACCGGGATACCCACGTCCCCACCGGCACCCGCAGCCAGAGCCGCCCCCTCACCAGCGGTGGCATTGTGCAGCACCACCACCCCACGCACATCCAGCCCCGGCGCACCCTCGGGACGCCAGTGCTGAAAGAAACTGCGGTAGGCGGCGACCTGGTGGATCGGATGAGCCGTCACCAGACCGTCGCTGCGCATGACACGGTCGCCGTCGAGGATGCGACAGGTCTGCCACTGCTTGAGTTCGACGATCACCAGCCGGAGCGTCCCGTCCGTCGTGGCGCCGACCAGCAGAGCGTCCAGGCGACGCCCGCCGCCCGGGGTGCCGTACTCCAGATACAGCTGCAGATCCGACAGCCCCGCCCGCACGAGCGCCTCCAGCAACGGTGGCCAGCTATTGCGCCAGCTGCGCACCTCGGCCTGGTCCGGCGTCCCGAAGCCTGCTGCCGCGTATCGCTTCACGCACCCGTCGATGAACGTCGGATCGCCTGCCGATGCGGCGATGTCGCGCACCCGGCTCGCCGCCACGCACGGCAGACCCGCCGCCGGTTCTGCGGCCGTAGAACCGCTCGCGCGCTGCCGCGGTACCGCGCCGTCGCGCGCTGTTGTGGTCGATGGATCGTCGGACATGCACTTCCCCCTGTTGTCCGCCCGTGCTCCAGCGTGCGGCTGCGGGACCCGCCGGGCTCCGTCGGTGCTGCTGAGGCGTTGTCAGTGGCCTTGTAAAGGCTCGAAGTTGAGCCCATGACACCTTGCAGGCTATCTCAGAGCAAAACCTATCGACCACTCGATAAGAGCACGCTTATGATGCCCTGCATGAAGAGTTCGACGTTCGTCATGGTCCACGTGGGTCAGAGCATCGAGTCCCAGCGCAACCTCGAGCACGGCATCGAGACCCTCTCCTGGGGCTTTCCCGAGAAGAAGCCGGAGTACGACGGCGCCCGCCCCCGGTTCGCCGTCCTGGCCACCGGCGCCTCACCTCGCGTCCAGCTCGCCGACTGGCTCCAGGGCGCCGCCACCCTCTACCTCTTCCAGGTCCGCGGCGGCTTCTACGAGGGCACCGCCTGGCACTGGCCCGACGAGGAGGCCGAACGGCGCCTGAAGTACCCCCAGCGCTTCGGCATCGAGCCCCTGGCCAAGCTCGAGAACGTCCCCCTCGGCCCCGGGGGCCCGCTCACCGAGGCCGGCAGTGACGCCATTCGCCGTTCGGGCACCGACCGGGGCATGGGCAAACTCGTCCAGATGCCGGCTCAGCGCCTTCTGGAACTCGGGGGCATCCCTTTCGACGCCGACGACCCCGAAGACGTCCCCCTGGACAAGTCACCGGGCTTCACGGCCGAGCAGGTCGAGGGCAAGAAGAAGCCCCAGCGCCGCCGCCGCGGCGCCGGCTACATCTCCGACCCCAAGAAGCGCAAGGCCATCGAGGAGCACGCCGAACAGCTCGCCACCGTCCACTACGAAGGGCAGGGCTGGACGGTCGAGAAGCTCGGCAAGCCCTACGACCTGCGCTGCACCCGCGGCACCGAGGAACGCCACGTCGAGGTAAAGGGCACGACGGGTGCCGCCACCAGCGTCGAGCTCACCATCAACGAGGTCCTGCACGCCAGGGACAAGGACAACACCGTCGATCTCTATGTCGTCAGCGACATCAAGGTCGACACCGCCACCGACCCCTACACGCCGAGCGGTGGCACGGTCTCGCACTACCTCGACTGGGAGCCTGCCGAGGAGGACCTTCGCCCCCGCAAGTACGAGTACCGCCTCCCGGACCACACCGCCTGACCCCAGAGCTCTGGCCGCAGGGAGTGAGTCGACGGACTGACGCCCAGTCACCTGTCCTGCGGCCAGAGGACCTCATTGTGGCACCCAGCCCACACGCCCCACCTGAGCGATTCCATCCCGTCTGTGCAAAGTAATAGAAACGGTTGCGGACCCCGGGAGGCGTTTGCTCAACTGGTTTTGGACATCCAAGGAGAGCAGATCCAAGGCTCTGTCAGAGGGGCCTGATAGACTGTCATAGACAGCGATCAAGAAGGGAACAGAAGGCACCCCTGAGGATCCTTGGAGGGAACCTGACGGGTCGACAGAAGGCCTCTATCTGATGTACACTAGATAGAGAACAGGGCAAGTCGTACCGCCAAATAAAGCACCACTCGAACCATAGTCACACCTGTATTTTGCGCCGGAGGCCACCACCCTCCGGCATAATTTTGCCCAAAAATGACTACTAATTGTAATCAAGGAATCACTATGAGTATCAACAATCAGAACACAGAAGACCGGACCGCTAACCAGGAGCAGCAGGAAGGACAGAGAAACAACCGCCGGCTCCGTGGCAAAGCCAGGATGTTCAAGGCAATCGTCCGCGGCATCAACACTTTTGGTAACCTCATCAGAATTATCGAGTTCTTCGGAGACCTATGGTAAATACTCCGCAATTCGATGAGGCCCGTGAACATCGCGAGGCCATTTTTTTTACCCTGAACCAGCAACATAAGTGCGTACGCAACTAGAAAAATCATAGCAAGAAAAGATACGCAACAATGAAGGGAGAGGGGATGGTGGAGACCCCATAAAGGGAGACTCAGCCAGAATAGCGAAACAAAATTCTGCAAAGAAAATCGCCGAGGAAGTATAAGTTTGCTCCAGAGTGGATCTGAGAAACATTATGAAGCACAACCCTCAGATCCACCCTGGATGACCACAAGCGACGTAGTACCCGTCACAGACCAAACGCACAGAGGTGAGTTAATTCTGCCAAATCTACATGCTGCATCAAATAATGCTGGCCCGCTGACCCCAGCCAGCCCCTCACCCTTGCCGCCCGGGCCGCAGGCCCGTTGGCCGACCCGCGCAGCGGGGCCGGCCTTTGGGGCGCACCACGCCCGGGTGACTGGAGCGCAGCGGAAGCCACCCCTCAGGGCCGCAGGCCCCGCAGCTCCGGGAGCGCAGCGAACGGAGCGTCACCAGCCCGGCGCAGCCGGGCTGGTGGGCTGCCCGCGCAGCGGGCAGCAGCGCGGACGCGGAGCGGGAGCGCAACACCCGGGCGCAGCCCGGGGGTTCGCTTGCCCATCGCGCAGCGATGGGGTACCCGCTCCGCGTGAGCGCTGGCGGGATGCTGCGCATCCCGCTCACCCGCCTTGCTGCGCAAGGCGGGTGACGTCCCGTCCGCTGCGCTCCCGGGACTGTGGGGCCTGCGGCCCCACAGGTGGCTTCCGCTGCGCTCCAGCCACCTGGTGGCGCTGTGCGCCACGTTGCCGGCAACGGGCCTTCGGCCCGGGCAGCAGCAAAGGGGGTGGCAGTGCTGTCACGTCACCGCGGGTCGCTGCTCTCGGGAGGGAACGCCGCATACAGAGCCTCGGCATGCACCGCGTCCCATTGACTGATCAGCAGGCGCTCCACCCCACCCTCGTACCGGCGCAGTTCGATTTCCTGTCCCTTGTCGAACTCCACCCGCACCTGCGGGTCCCTGCAGACCGCCACGGCCTCGCCGCGTATCATCTCGAACCAGACTCCGCGTATGGCGTACTGGAGGTCATTGCCTCGGTGGCGCAGTACTCGTACCCGGCGGTCGGTCAACAGAAGCGAAGCGCGTCGTGGGATCAGGCCCCACAACGTGCGTCCGTATGTCACCGCACAGCCGGCCGTCATCCGCTCGCCCTCAGGAACCCACTGGGTCAAGCGTTCGCGGTCCACCGACCACTTGGCCGCTTCCATCGCCATCCCCCTCGCCTTCCGCATGACCGCGTCACTGTTCGGTGCTCATCTACCCGGAAGCAGCACAAGGGAGCAGGCTGGCCGAGGTGGTCAGGTAGACGGGCGGCCGGTGATGGCCGGCAGGGTCGTTGTCTTGATCCGGCGGTAGGTCACAAAGCCGTTCACGGTCACCCCTGTCCAGATGACGGTACTGACCAGAGGCCACCACAGGTCCCGTCCCCCTTCACCCTGGACGAGATTGACGACCCAGCTGACCGCCCAGCTGGCCGCGAGAACAAGTGCCGCCCACCTGGCCCACCGCCAGATCCGCATCGTTCCTCGGGCACGGGTTGCCTGTGAGCTGTGATCATCCTGTCGGAGTCGTGTGCCATCCATGACTATCCGCCTACCCTCTGCCCTCCCGTTGCCTCCCGGCCCTTGGGAGAGGGCCGAAAACAGACGGCCCCACCGGCTTCAGAGATACTCAGAGGTGGTCCGGGGAGGGACTGGCTTGCAGCCAGATATCGAGGCGCAGAAACACGATGAGACCCGGGTCGGCGGGTGGTGCTGCCTTGCCGGCGGCGGGTCAGGCGTGCGCGTGACGTGGTGTAGTCGCCCTCGGTGATGCGGCGTGGTGCGCGGGACGTCGCGAGCCTGCGGCCTGGAGACGCTGCAGCCACAGGGAGGCCGCGAGCAGGAGGCCACTGAAGGCGGCCAGGAGGAGGGCGGACACCCACATCTGCCGGCTGCCGGGCAACTGCCAGCCCGTCCAGGCGGTCAATGCCGCCCACAGCAGGACGCCCCCCGCGTAGAAGGCGCGGACCCGGCGCAGCTGCCGCACGGCCCGCACAGACATGACGCGATCAGTTGTGGATGCCGTGCCGGCCCGTGTACCCCAGTGCACGCTGCTCGGCGGATTGGGTTCGTTCCTGCTGTCTCGATCACTTTTGCTGTTGCTGTTCGGTGCGTCCTTCGAAGTCGCGTCGTACCGCTGCCCCTTCGTCTTCGATCAGCCCTGCGTCGTCAGGGAGGTCCAGAACGGCGCCGCAGTGATTGCACAGTTTCCCGTCTTCGGCCGGCGTGCCGCATGCCTTGCAGAACCGGTTTCCCTCGTTGTTTTCAGTCTTGTGTGTCATGGCTCTCCAGGGACAGGGTGGACAGTGGCGGATGCCGAGTACCCATGGCATCGGTGTTGACTTGTCTAGGCATCTGCTTCATTTTTGATATGAGATAGACTCTGGATTTAGATGACTCTCGGGTTCTGAGGTCTGTGTGCCGCTGCAAGGTGGTCTTCTGTGTCCCGGAGCGGAGGCGTGAACGGGGTGTCGGGGTGGTGGCGCCGTGGCCCATCGCATGGCATTTTCATGCTCGTTGCTCGCCTGTGGCAGATGGAATCTTTCGTCCGTCCCTGCAGAAAAGGGTAGATCGGAATGGCTGTGAAGGAACTCCGTCCCCACCAGCGAGAAGCCGTGGACGCGGTACTCCGGGCACTCGAATTGCCTGCAAGATCTACTGTGCCGAAGCGGGGGCTGCGGACTCAGGTGATCATGGCGACCGGAACCGGGAAGACCCTCGTGGCCACCCGGAGCGCGGAGGAGCTCCGTGCGGGCCGTGTGCTTGTCCTCGTGCCCTCGCTGGACCTGCTCGCCCAGACCGAGACCGCGTGGCGCGAGGGCGGCCGCACCGGCCCGATGATCGGAGTCTCCTCCCTACGAGGTCAGGAGGTGTCATTCCCCAACACCACAGACGTGCACGAACTGGTCGACTGGGTGCGGCCGTTCGACAAGGTCACCGTGTTCGCCACGTACGCCTCGCTCGGGCTCGGCACGCTGGAACGCGCGCACGCCGTCGGCCTTCCGGGGTGGTCGCTGATCGTCGTGGACGAGGCGCACAGGGTTTCGGGCAGGATCGGCCGGCCGTGGGCAGTCGTCCACGACAACACCCGCATCCCCGCCCTGCGCCGCCTGTACATGACCGCCACGCCCCGGCTGTGGCAGCTCGACGAGGACGCCGAGCAGGGCGCGCCGGGCGAACTGGTGGCGAGCATGGAGGACGATCCGGACGGGCCGTTCGGCAGCAGGGCGTTCACGTTGACGCTCTCGGAGGCCATCGACAGGGGAATCTGTGCTCCCTACCAGGTGGTGTGCGTGGACATCACCGACACCCAGCTCCAGGCCGCCCAGCTCCTGGGCGAGGACGCGCGCTCCGAGCAGGTCCGCGGGGCCCGGCTCGCCGCCCTGCAGACCGCCCTGGTGAAGGCATCGGCGGAGGAGGGCTTCCGGCGCACGCTGGTCTTCCACCACATGGTGAAGGAGGCCGAGGCCTTCGCGGCCGGCCTCCCCCACGTCGCCAAACGACTGCACGACACCGACCCGGAGCTGTACCCGCAGATGGTCTGGGCCAACTGGCTGTGCGGCGACCACAAGCCAGGCCACCGGCGTCGGGTTCTCGGGGAATTCGCCGACGGGATCACCACGGACGGCACGGTCGTGGAGAAGAGCTACCTGGGGTCCGTGAAGGTCCTGGGCGAGGGCGTCGACACCCGCAACTGTGACTCCGTGTACTTCGCGGACGTACGCGGCTCCATGCCCGACCTCGTCCAAGCCGTCGGCCGCGCACTGCGCATGCAACCCGGCGAAGGCAAGACCGCCTCCCTCGTCGTACCCGTCCTGCTCGGGCCGGGCGAGACGACGGACAACATTCTCACCTCCCGGGCATACGGCGGCCTCGCGAAGCTGCTTGAAGCACTCAGAGCACACGACACCCGGGTCGTAGAACAGCTCGCCGAGCAACAAGCACAAAGCCGGTCTAGGGGCGTACAGAGCCGCAGCGGGAGCCAGGAAGGCGAGGGAGCCGAGAGCGACCGAAGCGACCGACTTTCGGTGCCAGCCCGGCAGTTGCTGAAGTTCAGCACACCGCGCGACCCCGCGCAGCTGGCCGCGTTCATCAACCTCCGCGTCCTCAACCCCGAACACCAACACTGGCGACGCGGCATCGAAGCCGCCACCATCTACACCCGCCAGCACGGCGACCTGAAAGTGCCGTTCACCTACCGCGTGCCCGAGAGCGGGGACCAGGAGGCGGAACCCGAAGGGTGGCCGACCTCCCTCGCCGCCTTTCCACTGGGGCAGTGGATCACCGACGCTCGGAGGTTCTACGCCCGGGGTGACATGGACGAGGACCGCATCGAGCAGCTGGAGAAGCTGGGCATGGTCTGGTCGCACTTCGACGTCGCGTGGGAGGAGGGACTGGCCGCCGCGCGCGGGTGGGCGTCCGAGGCGGGCCACCTCCTGGCACCGCTGGACGCCACCTACCAGGGGTACCGGGTGGGCATCTGGCTGAAGAACGCACGCGCCGCAGCCCGGAAGGCTGCCGAGATCGAGCAGCGGCGTGCCGAGGGCCTGCCGGTTCAGTCGGCGGCCGGGGCGCTGTCGCAGGAGCGGCGCGAGCAGTTGGAGGACATCGACCCGTCGTGGTGCCCGGCCTGGCCGGTGGAGTGGCAGCGCGCCTTCCATCTGGTCCGGCAGCACCTGGAGGCTGGCGGCGAGCTGCCGACGGAGCCGGGCACCGTCATGCATCAGGGCGAGGATCTGGGGCGGTGGGTCAGGTCGGTGCGGCTGGGCTGGGACAAGCTCACCACCGTGCAGCAGTGGATGTGTGAGCACATCCTCGGCATCCAGCCCGCGACCGAGGGCGAGAAGCCGCGCCCGCGCCGCACGCAGGCCGACAAGTGGGCGCTCAACTACGCAGCCGCCAAGCAGTACTACGAGCGCGAGGGCCACCTTCAGGTGCCGAGGAAGCACGTCGAGCGGATCGTCGGCGAAGACCAGGAGGAGCGACAGCACAAGCTGGGGGCATGGGTCAGCAACCAGCGGAGCAGGGCCGCGACGCTGACCCCGGAGCGGATGGAGCAGCTGTCCGCGATCGGGATGCGGTGGGTGTGATGGACATCGTCGCCACTGCGGTCGTCGCGCTCGCGGCCAGCTGTCTACTCGGGCGTCTGCGCCCGTGGCAGCGGGCGGGCGACTGGGCGGCCGATCAGGTCCGCTTCACCGGGACGTGGCTCCGCGGCGGCTTCGGCCGCCAGGCCGTCGTCGTCCTGGTCCACGTCGTCACCGCGCCGCGCACCAGCTGGCTCATCATGCGCGCCCCGGCTAACGAGACGCAGGCGCTGACGCCCGTACGCGATCCGGACTGGGTCGCCAACCGCACCTTGGAAGACAAGGAAGGCCCCCGTGAGCACCAAGCAGCACGACGCCGAAGCGTACGGCCAGGAGCTGGCCCGCGCCACGACCAGCACGAGGCCACCGAGGCACGGTCCGTCGTGTTCCAGGCTCGCGGGCCGTATAGACCAGTGCCCAGTGCAAGCTACTGCGCGTCGATGCAGGGACCTTGGGCGCGGAAGCGCGCGCGGGTTTCCGGCCAAGGGGTCGCGCTGTCGTGGCCGAAGCAGCCGACGCCTCCGCAAAGAGGTCGTGAGTCGCGCGCCGGCCTGCCGTTGATCAGCGCCACCCGCCCGTACGCCTCATAGCGCTCGCGGCTGTCCTCGCCGTCCACCAGATCGTTGGCGAGCTCCTGCTTGGTGCGGCGTGCGAGGTCCGCGCGCGAAACGCGCCGCCTCCTGAGGATCATGGCCATGATCTCCGTCTTGGAATGGTCACGCATCAGAGCGTTCCTCCGCTGGAGGAGCTCATTGGCGAGCTCGACTTCGGCCGCGAGAGTCGGCGTGGTCGACTTACGGATGTACTCGGGGTCCTCGTCCGCGCCGAAGATCATGATGCAGTGCGCGTGCGGTACGCAGACGGCGATCTTGCCCGGATTCTCGGCGTGCGCTTCGGCGGTGGCGCGTACCCAGTTGAGGGCTTGGTGGTAGCTGAGGTTTGTGCCCTGCTCGCTTGAGGTGCGCTGGAGTTCGCGGGCGCGCTGCTGCTCGGTAGTGCGTTTGGTCATGGACGGGTCCTCTCGGCACCGGGTTCTCGCCCCCACACGGCAACCCCGGCTCGATGGATCGTCAAGGTGTTCGTCGAGCGGTCCGTTGATCCCGGAAGACCTTCCACCGGTGTTCCGGACGGTGTGGGTGTCCGGGTGCGGTGTGGGCGTCGGCGAAGCCCAGGGCGTCGGCCCTGCGGGCAGGATACCGGCTCGGCCGGCGGCCCTTTCCTTCGTTGGCGACGACGAGGCGGTGGTGTTCTCCGCGTACGGGACGGGCTCGTAGCTTGCCCCGGCCAGCGCTGTCCCGAGAATGCGGAAACCGGCAGGCGGGGGCAGGCGACGTGGGAGAACTGAGGCGACGGACTGCAGGTGCCGGCTCTGTCGGCTGGCCCCTTGGAGAGGCGGACGTGGGACAGATCGAGCAGGGATTGGAGCGCGCGTTGCGCACCCGCCCCGTTCCTTCAAGCGCCGAGGCCCGCCTGCGGTTTTTGCTGGCAGCGCACCGTGGTTCCACCCGGCGGGTGGCCACCGTGCTGGGGGTGTCACAGCGCACCGTGCAGCGGTGGGTGACGAAGAAACCAGGAGCGCGTCGTCCTCCAGGCCCGACGCGGATCCGGGCGATCGAGGAAGCAGTCCTGGCTCGGTGGCAACCCCGGGTACGGGCACGCCTGCGTGCCCAGGCCGAGGCGGAGGGGTTCGTCTTCCATACCCGGGCGCGATTCGGGTTCGCTGCTGCGGCCGGCTCTTCGGACGACCCGCGGGTGCGGTGGATCACCCAGGACCTGCCGGGAGAGGTAGCCCGGGAGCTGTTCGCCGCCCGGGATGCCGGTGCAGGCGAGCAGCAGCAGACGGTGATCCTCGCCCGGGCGCTGGGGCACGCCTACTTCCGTGACGGGGGCCGCCGGGCCCACGGTCTGCACATCGCCTTCAGCGACGTCGAGTTCGCCGACTTCTCCATCGGATGAGCCTGCCTCTTCGAGCGAAACGCGTCAGGGTGTTCAGCGTCGCGACGGCCTGACGCGACTGGTCGGCATGGCTTCGTACCTCTCGGCTTCCTGCCGCTCGCGCCAGTCCCACTCCACACGGCCGGCCGGGCCTTTGCGGCGGGCCGCGGGCGGCTGAGGCGGGCGCAGTCTGGCCGTCTCCGCCACACGCAGCAGGTGCCCACGGTCACGTGGCGCGGCAAGCAGTTCCTGGTCCTCACCGGATACGAGCCGGGTGAAGCAGGCCGCGGCCCGCAGGAAGATGCCCGCCCAGGGCGGGACGGGGTGGGCGGCGCAGCCGTCGGTGTAGCGGGCGCGGTCGTGCAGGGCGAGCGTGGCCGCAGCGTCGTCGTAGTCGCGAGGGCTGGCGGTGGCGAGTTGCTGGAGAGATGCGCCGGTGAACAGCGCGGCAGCGACGGCCGCGGCCAGGCGAGGATGTGCGGTCGCTGCGTGCAGCCGGCGGGCGACTCGCTCGGCGGTGTGCGCGGTGAGAGGCACGGACGGTGGGCGGTGCCGCCAGATGATCGGGGGCGGCGTGCACGGGTCGGCGCAGGGGCGGGGGCTGTCGTAGGAGACGAGACGGTCCAGTGCAGGCAGGGTGAGCCACCTGTCTGCTGGCCGGGCGGGCTCGTCTGACGGCGAGGGTGAGGCGACGGGTGAGCCGTAGTAGTGGCGGCGGGCTGCCTGAAAATCGGCGGTGACGGAGTAGTCGACCGTCCGCAGGGCCTGGTGCAGAGCGGCGGGAAGGCGGGGGCGGTGGCAGACCAGGGTCAGGTGAATCCCGGTGAGGGCGCGCAGCTGCAGGAGGCGCATCGTGCGGCGGGCGGTGAGGCGGTGGGCGCGCAGGACGGTCAGCCGGTACACGGGCAGAGCGGTCATCCAGGCGGCAGCGGCTTCCCAGGCGGGCTGACGGCCGGCGGGAAAACGCCCCGGGAGCAGGGGCGGCTTGCCCAGGGCGACGAGAAGGTCATGGGCGAGGCCGGTCTCGCTGGTGGTGCCCGGGCCGGGGTGCAGGGTGATCCGGCCGGACGGCAGATGGTGGGCGGCAAGAGCGGTGTGCGTGTGGATAACGTCGTCGCCCGGGTCGATGACCACGGTGACGGACGGCGGTGGCACGGTGAGCGGCATAGCGGTGAGGTGGTCAGGCGAGGCGGCTAAAGGCCCAGCGCAGCAGCTCCTGGTCGACGCGGGTGCGGCCGGTGCGGGTCAGGGCGGTGCGGGTGTGGGCTGTCAGCTGGGCCCAGGCGCGGAAGTTGCCGTGTGCGGCGTGGCTGTCGGCGAAGGTGATGTCATCGGGGTCGGCGTCGGCCCAGACCGGGTGGAACAGCGGGATGACGTCGAGGACTTCGCTGGGGGTGAGGCGGGTGAAGTGCTGCCAGATGAAGATGCGGGAGGAGAGCATCGGTTCGCGGCGCAGCACGGTGTGGCATCCCTCGCCGCCGACGAAGATGATCGCGAGCTGGGTTGAGGGTTCGTCCCACAGGTAGCGGAAGTATTCGAACGCCTCCCCGTTGAGCCACTGGGCCTCGTCCACCAGGAAGGTGCGGGGGCGTTCGGCCAGGGCGGTTTTCAGCAGGCGGTCGAATTCGCTGGGGTGGCGCGGCGGCTCGCCGGCCAGGTCGAGGGCGGTGAACAGTTCATAGCGCACCGCGCGGGCCGTGGGACGGGCACGGAAGGTGATCTTGCGGACGTCCTCGCCGGGTTCGAGTCCCCGCAGACAGATGTTGACGGCGAGGGTCTTGCCGAAGCCAGCGCCGCCATGGATGCACATCATCGCGCGGGCAGCGACCGTGTCGGTGATGTTCTCCCGGGCAGTGAGCAGGGCGCGGGTGGTGACCACAGAGGCATCGGGCAGGTCGACGTACTGGTAGGTGGCCGCGGTCATCAGGCGCCTCCTGCGGGTCGGGAGCCGGGCTCCGGCGCAACGTCCGCCGGTGGGTCGGCTGGAACGGGGGCGGGCTGGGGCGGCGCTGTGCCGGCGGCAAGGGCGGGGTGCGCCAGTGCGCCGGAGGCGGGGCGGGCGGGATCAGGTCGGGGAGTGCCAGCCGTGCGACGTCGGTGTAGTCGGCGGCGGCGAGTTCACGCTCGGCCTGGGCGGCCGTGACGGCTCCCAGCCGCTGGGCGGGCTCCGCGCTGGTGGTGGGGGCGAATCGCTGGCGGCGCAGGCGTTCGGCGGCCTTCGCGTCGGCGCGCAGGCGCCGGGCGCGCTCCGCGCGTGCCTCGCGCAGCGCCTGCAGTTGCTCGGGGGTGGCCGCGTCCGCGAGGTGCGCCGGGCCGAGGTGGCGGCCACGGGCGTCGCAGACCTCGATCTCGTGGTCGTGGTGCGGCATGTAGCGCACGCGGACCTGGCGGCCGGCCTGGCCGGTCATCCACGCGGCGGTGTAGGTGCGGCCGCGCCAGCTCACGCCGTGGCTGGTCAGCTTCCGGGGCCGGCCGTCGTCCTCGAGGGTGAGGGCCCACAGGTCGGCGGCGGGGATGTCGGTGACAGGGGTCGGATCGGCCTGCCATGCCTCCAGTGGCGTACGGCCCGACAGGGCTTTCGGGCGGTGCGCGGTGTTCCACCAGTTCGTCCACTCCAGGACCTCCGCGGTGAAGTCCTGGAACGACAGGGCGGACACCGCCCCCGTGGTACGTCCGCGCCGTTCCGAGCGCGGCCCGGTGGGCCCGGCGGTGTATCCGGGCAGGGCGGCGAACAGCATCCGGTCCGCAGCCCGGTTGAGGCTTTCCACCGTGCCCTTCAGATGCGGGCTGTAGGCGGGCAGATCCTTGACCGTCACTCCCATCGCGCCGAGCGCGGTGGTGACGGCGGCCGACAGGAAGTCCCTGCCCCGGTCCACCCTCACCAGCTCCGGCACTCCCCCGGCCGGGCCGTAGGGCTCGTCCCGCACCACTGCGGCGCGCAAGGCGGCCAGTACCGACGCGCGGGAGGGATGGCCCGGAGTGACAGCGGTACCGGTGATGACCTTGGTGGCGGTGTCGATGAACCAGGTGATCCACGGCCGCACCAGGTCGCCGTCGGCGTCGACCAGCAGCAGGGCCTGGACGTGGTCGGTCTCCCAGGCGTAATTGCGCCATGACGCCGGCCGCTTGCCGAACACGTCATGGGCGTGGGCTGCCTCCGGTCCGATGGCGAGACCGGCGCGCTCCCCTGCCGTCAGATCACGGCGCAGCGCGCGCAGGAACGTCGACAGGGACGGGACCGGATCCAGCAGCGGCACCTGCGACAGGGCTGCCCCGCCCGGAACAGGCAGGGCAGGCGCGGCAGCGCCGGACGTTTGTGCTCGTGGGCCCCCGGCCTCGGCTGCGGCGCGCTCCATGAGCTGGCGGTGGACTGCGGAGGCGTTGCCGTGCCAGTACGCCAGCAGCACCCGGATCTCCGCGGTGATCTCGAACCTGCTCGTGTGGCGGGCTCCGGGGTGCGCAGCCGCCGCCGGGTTCTGGGGTGCCTCGGCCAGCCACCGCCACACCGTGCGCTCCGATGCCCCCAGGCACTCCCCCGCCAGCCGCACGTGCTGCCGCGAAAGACCGCCCCGGGCGCGCAGCGCCAGCAGGCGGCGCACCGCAGGCGCCCGCAGCGCAACCAGCGACTGCTTTCCGAGCACACCCGCCGGATCCCCGGCGGCGGCCACTGCCCTCCCGCGTCAACGCCGTTGCCGCCGTTGGTGTCTTCCGGTCTGCTGTCCGTCATCGCACCGTCTCTCCTGGCCGAACGGGGTGAGGTTCTCTGCCGTCGGAACCGGTGTGCTCCGGGTACGTGAGAGGGGCTGTCATGGGTACGGGCCGAGCCGGGCGCAGGCCTGGTCGATTGCGTCCCGATCCACACCCGCGTTCGGGTCGCGGCCCCGGGCTGCGCAGACATGCGAGGTGATCTTCGCCCAGGTACGGAAGTTGCCGCGGGCGGTCTGCTCATCCGCCCGCCCCAGGTCGACCGGATCAGCGTCCTCCCACACCGGATGGAACAGACCCAGCGTCCGCGGCACGTCCTCCGTGTCGAGGCGGCTTACCTGGTGCCAGGTCAGGACCCGGGAACGCATCGCCGCGGCCCGGGCCAGCGCCCGCTCGCTGCCCGCCCCGCACAGCACCAGGGCAGCCGCACAGCCCGGCGAGTCCCACAGCTGCCGCAGGTAGTCCAGCACCGGCGACGACAGACGCTGCGCGTCGTCGAGAAACAGCACACCCGGCTCGGCCAGCGCCTCCGCCAGCGCCTGGTCAACCGGTCCGGCACGGTGGGTCAGGGACCCCGACGGCAGCCCCAGTGCCTCGCACAACGCGGCCCGCACCTGCGGCAGCCCGGGCCTGACCCCCACCACCGCCCGCCACACCGGCACCCGTGCAGACAGCAGGTGCAGAGCCTGCTCGACCGCGACCGTCTTCCCCAGCCCCGTGTCCCCGTACACGCAGCCGATCCCCCGCGCGGCGACCGTGTGTCCCACCGCCTCCACCACCCCGGCCACCTGCCGCGTGGACACCAGCCGCGCTCCCGGCGCGTACAGACGCACCCCACCCGACACCCGGGCACGCGCAGCAGCCTTCACAGCACCGGGCCGCTGTTCACCGCCCGTCTCGGACGGCATGGCGTCCGGGCCGTCCACCACTACCGGACCATTCGCACCATCCACGAAGCCGAGTTCGGCCAGTGCCCGGTCGTACCGGCTCGGTTCCACCCGGCCCGACGCCGCGCGGGCGACCTGAAGCGCCCGGCCCGCCCGCAGTTCGTCCTTGATCGCGCGATGCAGCGTCGCCAACGACGGCACCGCCTCGACACCCCACCGCTGGAGCACGCCCTCGTCCTGCGCCCGGAGCATCCTGCGGCGCAGCTCAGCAACGTTCCCGCCCACCTGGGTGAGCACCTCCCACAAGGCGTCGCCCACCATGAACCCGCCCTGCCGCGGCCGCGCCTCCACCCGCCCCTCGCGTCCATCGGCCAGCCACCGCCACACCGTCCGCTCCGTCACCCCCGCCAGCCCGGCCGCGATCCGCACATGCAACGACGACAGACCGCCCTCACCCCGGTCCACCGCCAGCAGCCGCCGCACCACCACAGCCCGCACCACCCGCCCGGCATCCGCCGAAGCGGCCGGACCCGGCATCGTCTCCCCCACCGGAGTTCCCGAACGCGTCACAAGGCCAACCCCACCACCCCGGCCGCCCCTCCACACGAAGACCGGCAAACCGAACACAACCGGACCGCGATCTGCTAGCCGCACCGTGACAGCCACCCGGTCACCCCATAACAGCAGCCGGTCTGCACGTCGTTACCGATCCCAGCCCGGAGCAGCTGCGCTGTCGGGCAGGATGGGCCGATGCCCGGTGAGCGCTTCTTCAACGATGACCCCGTCGACGGGAGCGCCGACGCTCCTGACCTGCTGGGGCGTCAGCAGTACGCCCGCCATGCCGTCGCACTCCTCCATCAGGTGCGCGAGCAGAGCGAGTCCGGAGTCCTCGCGCTCATCGGCCCCTGGGGCTCCGGCAAGTCATCCGTCCTGCAGATGACGATCCAGCACCTCAAGAACACGGCCGGCGCCACCGACACCAACCGGTGGTCGGTCGCTGAACTGAACCCATGGATGTACTCGGACCTCGAATCACTGACGCTGGCGCTGTTCAGCGAGATCCGCGCCGCACTCCCCGACGATGGCCAGTGGTCCGAACTGCGCAGGAAGGTCGGAGCGTTCGGCCAGGCGGTCAGTCCGCTAGGAAAACTCACGGGTCTGCTCGGCCTGGACTCCTCGGAGCTGATCAAGCTCGTCGCCGAACGCGTGGCCGGGGACACCAGCGCCTCCGCCGCCAAACGCACCGCCGAGGCGGCCCTGCGGCAGGCCGGCCTGCCGGTTCTGGTGGTCATGGACGACCTGGACCGGCTCGCCCCCGAGGAACTGCTGGTCGTCTTCAAGCTCATCCGCCTGGTAGGCCACCTGCCGAACGTGTATTACCTGATCAGCTTCGACGAGCAGACCCTGCTGGACGTCCTGCAGCGGACCGACCTCGTCGGCTCGAGCGACCAGCGCGCCCAGGAATTCCTGGAGAAGCTCATCCAGGTCCGGCTCGATCTTCCGGCTTTCCGTGACCGCGACATCGCCGCCATGACCACGCGTCTTCTGAACGCACTGCTGGACTCCCACGGGGTGTCCATGACTCCGGACCAGGAGCGGCGCTTCTCCGAGGCGTATTTCCGGCACCTCCAGGACCGGCTGAGGACCCCGCGGGCCATCAAGCGCTACTTCGGGCAGGCCGGCGCGACGCTCGGCTCGCTGGCCGGGGAGGTGGACCTCGTCGACTTCCTGATCGTCACCTTCCTGCGGACCAGCGAGCCAGGCGTCTACCGGATGCTGGGGCGCCACCGCGCCGAACTGACCGGCACCAGCATCGACCCCGCGCTGCACCGCGACTCCAGGCCCGGTGAGCACGCCGAGCGATGGAAGGACCGCCTGCTCCAAGCTGGCGTTGCCCAGGACAACCTTGACGGGATGCTCGGGCTGCTGGCCCTGCTGTTCCCCGTAGTCCAGCAGAGCACCAGCAACGGCAGCGACCCCCGCGCCGCGGCCCGCCGACGCGGGATCGGCAGCCAGGACTACTTCGACCGGTACGTCGTCTTCACCGTCCCCGCCGACGACCTCCCAGAAGCCGTCTTCCAGCAGGCCCTCGCCCAGCTCGCAGCAGGGGCTGAAGGCGATGAGGCCACACAACTGCTGCTCCGGCTCAGAGACGACACCCACCGCATCGTCCGGCGCATCGACCAACTGCGCGCCGACGGCATCCCCGCCCCCGCAGCCGCACTGCTCCAGGCCATGGCCGACAGCTACGGCCAGCTGACCGCCGACCCGGAAGCCATGGGCCTGTTGGGCGCTGACAGGAGAGTGCGCGCCTTGGCCCCAAGCCTCCTCCTCGACCTGCCTCCCGGCCAGCGTCCCGCCGTTGTAGCGGCCATGGCAGCCACACCCGATGGAGCAGTCCTCGCCACACGGACCCTCCACAGCGCCACCAACCCCGACGACACCGCCTCCGAACACGTGACGACCACCGAACCGTGGGCCGCCCAGGCCCGCGACGCCCTCACCGGCCGCCTGGCCGAACACCTCACACCAGCCGCCGGACGGCCCACCTCTGACCTCACCGACCAGGACGACACCCTGATTTGGATGTGGCGCCACACCGACCCCGCCGGCATCCGCACCTGGCTACGCGACCGCCTCGACCACGGATGGGAACTCCTGCCGCTCCTGGCCGCACTCATCACACCCCAGCAGTTCCCGTTCCCCCTCATCGACAACGACACCTGGGCCAGCCTCGACGCCATGTTCACCCACGACGACCTCTACACCCGCCTCACACCCCACCTCAACAACTCCCCCGACACCCCGCCCCCCACCGACCCACACCAGACCAACATCCTTCAAGCACTCCGCGACCGCCGACCCGGCTGACCGCAGGCAGCTGTCGAAAGCGGCTGCCGTGCAACGCCAAATCCTTTGCTGGCCGCCCGTATTGTGTGGTGAAGTGCCCCATGGGCTCCCGCACGAAGCGACGCAAAGCGCGCAACAAGAGACATCGCCGTTCCGTGTCGGAGACGCTGGTGCTCGATCCGCACGCGCAGGTCATAGCGGATTCCTTGACCACCATGACCACACTCATGGCCTCCTTCACTGGCGACGACCCTGCATCTGAGGCTGACGCGGCCTTCGGCGCGGCGATCGAAGAGTTCGTCGTGGAGGTGCGGCGATTCGACGCGATGCGGCTTATCGAGGTGGCTCGTCAGCGATTCCTGCCGATGGCCCGCGAGGGCGAGATACCTGTCACTGCGGAAGCGGGCGCGGTCTATGTCGAACTGCTGGCGCTGATTGCTCTGACCGCTCGGCAGGAGGCAGGGACGGCGGCCGGGCCCGAAGCCGGATTTCAGGAGATGAGCCACTTCGTCTCCAGCGCGAAGGAAGGGCTGAGCAAGGTCCTCTACCTTGCTCAGCTGCGTTCATTCGCGCGTGCTGACCCGACCGACAAGCTCGCCATGGTGTCTTTGTTCATTCGGGGTGCCGAAGTATGGATGCGCAATCCGTCATATCCGGAAATGGTAGAGGAAACCAATCTGGCGCTCCTTGACGGCGTTGAGAGCGTCCGCGCAGCCTTGCAGGCGGAACTGGGCTTCGACGCCACGGATGCAATAGCCGTCCTCAACGCCTGCCACGACCTGCAGCAGGACAGGCTGAACGACCGCATTGAGGCGATGGGCAATGCGGTCCTGGACGCGATGGCGGCGGAGGACGAAGGCCGGGCGGACAGACGACTGACGGAACAGGCCATGCTCAGCGTCACGTCGTTGTTCGAGCCACCTGCCGAGCAGGCCACTGTCACAATCGACGACATCGTTGCGCATACGAGCCTGCCGGAAGAGTGTGTCCGGGCCGTTGTCGAGCGGTTCCGCTTGGAACTGGGGACGGCCAGTCCGATGGATGTCGTCGAGGCGTTCACTAGCGGAAGGAACCCGCTGCGAACGCGGCCACTTATCGTGGGCGCAGGCGGGCGTCTGATGCTGCCACACCCGGCGTTGAACGTGTTCGCTGTGCGGGAGAACCTCGAGGAACACCTGAAGAAGACAGCTCCGGTGTGGAGCCAGTACGCCAAGCATCGCGGAGACCTTCTCGAATCCCGCACACACGCCGCGCTGGAGCGTGTCCTTCCCGGCGCTCGATTCCGGGACGGACTGGAGTACTACCTACCCGCGAGCGATGATGAAGCTGAGGCCGCCGACCCGTCGAAGTACACCAAGCGAGCCGAGGGCGACCACCTCATCGTCCTCGACGATGTCGCCATCATCGTGGAGGACAAGGCCGTCGCTTTGAGCGCCCTATCCCGCGGGGGCAAGACGGCACGGATCCGTACCGACCTGACCGGGATCATTACCAAGGCGGCCGAACAGGCCGGGCGCATGCGCGACGCCATCGAGCGGGACGGCGGCCTCCGCACCAAGAACGAGGGATGGATCGACCTCAGCCAAATCCGTGAGATCCACACCATCGCAGTCAGTCTCGATGACATATCAACGGTCCTGACTGCCACCGCCGAGCTGGTGCGGGCTGGCCTGCTGGCCGCGAGCAACATTCCATGGACGGTATCTCTGCACGATCTTGAGCTGATCACCGAACTGGTGGCACGTCCGGCCGAGTTCCTGCTGTACCTGCGTCGGCGCCGCAACCCCGACGTCACCGTGATGTTCCACGCGCCCGACGAAATGGATCTGTTCCTATACTTCTTCGAGGCAGGCCTTTGGGTGGAACCCGACCCGGTGCAGGTGCGTGCGGCGTTCCCCTTCCTGCCCGAGCCAGCCACAGCCGAACTGCGCCGCTACCAAACAAGAAAGCCTGCGTTCCTGACCAGCCGAACCGATGCTCTGGACCAGTGGTTCCACACCAAAGGGCGCGACGGGGCGCGCTCAGCACTGGCGCCCAAGCCGGCGATGGTGCCCTCGCCGCTCGCGCCACTGGTCGACGAGTTGCAGTCCCGCAATGTCACTGGATGGCTGAGCATCGGCGCCACGCTGCTGTCTGGGGCAACCGACGTGCAGCACAAGTTCGCCCGCCACGGCGACGAACTCCTCGACAGTCCGAGCCCCAAGGGCCGTAGCCTGACCGTGCCGCTCACGGCCAGCGTCGACCCGGCAGAGGGCTGGCTGTTCGTGTGGGCCACCCGCCCGGCTGGAGCCGACCCCGGCGAGACCGACGGGAGGCTCCGCGATTATCTCCGGGCCAAAATGCATCAGCTCGATCTGCCCAGAGGCGTCGTCTTCCTCTACGACCAACCGACCCGCAAGCTCCTCGACATCTGTTACGACGGGCATACCGGGCCGCTTGATGCTGCGCTGACGGCCAGCTTGTCGTCCTTGCGGCCGCCCTCAGAGCTTCATCGCTCAATCCACCCAAACGCCAAGCGGCCGCAGAGCGTCACGAGGAGCACAGCACGGCACAAACGGAAGCGGTAGGGACGACCCTCGCCAGAAGCTCCTCCGGCGACACCAGCGCCGACGATCATGGACCGACGTCACATCTCGACGCACTGCGCGGAGCCGCCCGCGTCGGTGAGCAGCCGGATCCGCAGGACAGGCTTGTGCGCCTTCTGCCGCCCTCGGCTTCATCCCCGAGCGCCTGGAAAGATCTCCGTCGCGGTATGCCGCAACACCGGCCTACGAAAAACCCCCGATAGGAACAGCCACCCCCACGACAGCGAACCCGCCCCGCCCCAGCTACTCAACGGCAGCTATTTGGTCACCTCATGACAGCAGGCCAGCACACGCCCGCAGCACATGACCAGGCAATTAGCAACCGAACACCGCTGACGCACAACCCCTGCCACCAACACGCCCACTCACAGCTGGTGATCCGGGTGGTCGAGCACCGCAGTTTGCGGAGGAGCCGCCAGGACTTGAGGGTGGCGACGGCCTTCTCGACGAGGGCCCGGATCTTCGCGTGGGACCGGTTGACCGCCTGCTGGCCTGTAGAGAGGGTCTCCCACCGTCCCCAGCACGGGATGCGGACCGTGCCGCCGGCACCTCGGTATCCCTTGTCGGCCCAGCAGGGGATGTCTGCCTCGGCGAGGGCGTCGACGATGCCGTGTTCGCGGGCTGCGCGGACGTCGTGGATGGCGCCGGGCAGGGCCGGTGAGGCCCACAGCAGCCGGCCGAAGGGGTTGGCGATGACCTGCACGTTCATCCCGTGCCTCTTGTGCTTGCCGGAGTAGAACGGCCGGTCCGCGGCAATGCGGTCGATGGCCAGCAGCGTGCCGTCCAGGATCAGGTATGCCTTCGCCGAGGCGGTCCGCATCGCGTCGGTCAGGCCGGGGGCGAGGGCGGCCAGGAGCCCGACCGCCTCGGTGACGTAGCGGTAGGCCGTCGTGGTACCGATGCCGAACCCGGCGGCGAGCTGGGCATAGGTATGTCCCATCTGCGGATGGGACATACCTATGCCCAGC